>CANFSO010000209.1 GCA_947449895.1 Comamonadaceae bacterium | reverse complement strand
TTGTCGCGCTTTGAAAAACTGGTGCCCGGTCAAGCGCAGACCGAAGACATCACTTACCTGCGCTTTGCCTATTGTGGCGAGTTGGGAGAGTTCGTCGCTGGGCAAGCCCTTGACGATGGCATCGTGCGCACCTTGTGGCTCAGCGCCGAGGCGATTCGCGCCTGCCCCGAACGTCACCGCAGCCCGTTGCTGATCAAGTGCATGGACGACTATCTGGCCGGTCATCGGCACCCGGTGGATGTCATCACTACCGACGCTAGCGTTTACCAAATCGGCAACGCCTCAAAGGCCTGAATCCGCTCAGGCGCGCGCCGTCAGCGCTGCGCGCAAATGCGCATGAAACATCTTGGCCGGTGCTCGTAAGGTAGCGCCGTGGCGCGTTGTCAACCCGAGCACGCGTGACACGGCTGGCGCGTGCAGGGGAATGCCAACCATCGACGGGTGCGACTCGGGTAGCGCCAACCGCGGCACCGCCGCCACGCCCAGTCCGGCCTCGACCATGCCGAGCAGCGTCGCCATGTGGCTGACTTCAAAGCGGTAGACCGGGTCGATACCAGCTTTGGCCATGGCGTCGTCCAGCAACTGGCGGTTGCCGCTGGAGCGTGCCGCCGTCATCAGGCGCTCGTTGTTCAACGCGGACCACGCGACTGAGGGCTGCGCGGCCAGCGGATGGTCGCGCCGCATGGCCACCACAAAGGGGTCGGTGTGGATCGGTTCAAAGTCGACGCCCGGCACCTGGCTGCCCAAAAAGCTGATGCCGAAATCGGACTCGCCCGAGACCACGCTGGCCAGCACTTGACTCGCGCCTTCGTCGACCACGCGTACCCGGATCAAGGGATAGTGTTCGGTGAACGAGCCCAGTACCGAGGGCAAAAAATGAATCGCCGCCGACGGCACGCAGGCCACCGTGACCCGGCCGCTGCCGCTCGCGGCAATGTCCGAGATGCCGAGGATGGCGAACTCCAAGTCGTCCAACGCCGCGCGGGCACGTTCCAAAAAGACCCGGCCCATCGCCGTCAATTCGACCGAGCGGGTGGTCCGGTTGAACAAACGCGCACCCAGAATCGTCTCTAGCTTGTCGATACGCCGACTCAGCGCCGGGGCCGACAAATGGATGTGGTCGGCCGCCGCCCGAAAACTCCCGCGCTCGGCGACGGCGACAAAAGCCTGCAATTGCTGCAAATCAAAATTGATGCGTGACATGCAGTAATGCTATCAAAAGTTGCACTTCACTGAAGGATGTGTCCGTCGCATCATCGCGGCCACAACCCAGACTCATCGGAGATTCGCATGCAAGCCAGAAACACTTTATTAACGTCATTGTTGATGGCCAGTTTGACCTTGGCCGGCCCAGCGTTGGCGCAAAACTGGCCCGAAAAAACCATCACCATCGTCGTCCCGACCGCTGCCGGCGGCGCCAACGACGCGATGGCCCGCATCATTGCGCAGGGCTTGAGCGCGCGGCTGGGGAAATCGGTGGTGGTCGACAACAAGGCCGGCGCCAACGGTGCCATCGCGGCAGAATTTGTCGCACGTGCTGCGCCTGACGGCTACACCATCATGTTTGGCTACATCGCCACCCACGGCATCAACCCGGCGCTGCAAAAACTCCGTTACGACCCGGTGGCCGACTTCGAGCCGATCGGCATGGTGGCGGCGTCGCCCACGGTGTTGGTGGCGAACAACGCCGTGCCGGTCAAAAATGCCAAAGAGCTGGTGCAGCTGATCAAGTCCAAGCCGGACACCTTCAGCTACGCCACCGCCGGCAACGGCACGGCGCCACACATCGCCGGCGAACTTTTCAAGCTGTCGGCGGGCCTGGACGTGGTCAGCGTGCCCTACAAAGGGTCGGCACCCGCGGTGGTCGACACCATCGCCGGCAACACGCAGTACATGTTCCCCAGCCTGTTCACGGCGTACCCGCAGATCAAAGGTGGCAAGCTCAAAGCCTTGGGCATCGCCGGTGAAAAGCGCTCGTCGGTGTTGCCCGACGTGCCCACGCTGACCGAGCAAGGCATTGCCAACGTCAATATGTCGCAGTGGTACGCCATGTTCGCGCCGGCCAAAACACCGAAGGCCGTGATCGACAGATTGAACCGCGAGATGAACACCGTGCTGGCTGACAACATAGCTGCCAAAAGAATTGAAGATCAAGGCGCCGAGGTTGAAACCGGCACGCCCGAGCAGCTCAAGACCCTGGTGAAAAGTGAAGTGGCACACTGGAAAAGTGTCGTCACCGCCGCAAAGATCAGAGTCGAGTAAGTTCATCCCACCTATTTTTAATCTCGAAAGAAGACGCTATGCCCTCCTCCATCATTGACTCCAAAATCTTCGGCGACATGTTCAGCGACGCCGCCATGCGCCACGTCTGGAGCGACGAAAACCGCACCGCCAAATACCTCGACATCGAACGCGCGCTGGCCAAAGTGCAGGGCGAGCTCGGCATCATCCCGAAAGAAGCCGCTGCCGAAATCGTCAAGAACTGTGAGCCCAGCCAGATCGACTGGGCCAAGCTCAAGGCCAAGACTGAGCAAATCGGCTACCCAATCATTGCCGTGGTCAACCAGATCAACGCCAATTGCAAAGACAAACTCGGCGAGTACTGTCATTGGGGCGCGACCACGCAAGACATCACCGACACGGCGGCTGTGCTGCAAATTCGTGAAGGTCTGGCGCTGGTTGAAGCCGACCTGAAAGACATCTCAGACTCGCTTGCCAAGCTGGCCCTGACGCACCGCAACACGCCGATCATTGGGCGCAGCAATTTGCAGCAAGCCACGCCGATCACCTTTGGCTACAAGATGGCCAGCATCTTGGCTGGCATTGAGCGGCATCGCGAGCGTCTGGAGCAGCTCAAGCCGCGCGTGCTGGTGGGTGAGTTCGGCGGCGCTTCGGGCACCTTGTCGTCGCTGGAAACTGGCGCGATGGAAACCCAGGCCGGCCTGATGAAAGAACTCGGCCTCGGCCAGCCGCTGATCTCGTGGCACACCGTGCGCGACAACTTTG
>CANFSO010000208.1 GCA_947449895.1 Comamonadaceae bacterium | reverse complement strand
GGGCATCGCCGGCCACAAGGACAAACCTTTGACCAACGACCCGATGGAAGCGACTTACATCGGCATCAACATGTGGAAGCAGGCGGTTGAAAAAGCCAAGTCCACTGACACCGACAAAGTCATCGCAGCGATGGCCGGCCAGACCTTCAAGGCACCGTCCGGCATCGTGTCCAAGATGGACGAGAAAAACCATCACCTGCACAAGTCGGTGTTCATTGGTGAGATCAAGGCCGACGGCCAGTTCAATGTGGTGTGGAAGACGCCTGGTCCGGTCAAGGCCAAGCCATGGAGCCCTTACATCGAAGGCAACGACAAAAAGCCTGACGAGCCAGCAAAAGTTGCAGGTAAATAAGCGGTCTTAGCTTAACCACAAGCCGCACCTTGTTGAGAAGACAAGGTTGCGGCTTTTTTGGTTTACATGCTTGGTGCGTGGTCCGTTTCTTGCACTTGTTCGGTGCAGTCATCTCATAAACGATTCAGGATGGTTGCCGTCTGTGCCTGGTTTTAAGTCGGGTACAGCCTGCAGCTTTCAATTTATCTTCAAAATGCACAAAGACAGGTCACATCTCATGCCAAAGCGCTCACTCATGGTGCGCATTCTGCTGGTTTCCGCTCTTTTTTGGGGCGCTGGCAGTTTGCACGCGCTCACGCTTGAGGACGCGAAAGCCATGGCGGTGGGCAGCAGCGAATCTCGCTTGCAAGCCTTGGGTAAAGCCGCCTCTGATCCCAATGAAACAACGCTCGCATTCATTCAGGCGCTTGCTGACGACGAGGTCAAGATCGCCGGTGAGCAAGTGTTGATCGTCAAAGACGACAAGGCCTTTGACCCGGTCTCCGGTAACGCCGTGCCGCTGCCAGACAACGCCGAAGACGTCATCAACAACAACCTGATGCGCGGTGAACTGGACAACGCTTTAGCGACCCTGCAGCTGTTCTCACCGAAGGAAGCACAGCGCAAAGCCGCCATCAAGACGCTCACCGGCGACAACGACGAAGCCCGTTTGCCGCTGATTGAAAAAGCCTACGCAGCGGAAACTGTGCCGCAGCTCAAAAGCCAGTTGGGGCAGCTGCGTGCCGCTATTCTTTTGAGCAGCAGCGACAAATCCAAGCGTTTGCAAGCGGCAGCTTTGCTGGCCGACAGTGGCGACCCAAGTACCAAAACCGTGTTGCTAGAGCGCCTCGCCAAAGAGTCGGATGCAGATGTCAAAACAGCCCTCGCTGCCAGCTTGCGCAAGGTCGAAGCCGCACTCGCTTGGGGCGACAAACTGGCCGCTGTTTTCAGCGGCATCAGCCTAGGCTCTATTTTGTTGTTGGTGGCGCTGGGCTTGGCCATCACCTATGGTTTGATGGGCGTCATCAACATGGCGCATGGTGAGCTGATGATGATTGGTGCCTACGCTACTTACGTGGTGCAAGGGCTGTTTCAAACCTATTTGCCCAACGCGTTTGACTGGTATTTGTTAGCCGCTGTGCCGGTGGCCTTTTTGGCCTCGGCGCTGATGGGCGCGGCACTCGAACGCGGTGTGATCCGCTTCTTGTATGGTCGTCCGCTTGAAACCTTGTTAGCCACCTGGGGCATCAGCTTGATGCTGCAGCAAATGGTGCGCAGCATCTTTGGCGCGCAAAACGTCGGCGTTGAAAACCCGGTGTGGATGAGCGGCGGCGTTCAGCTCATGGGAAATCTGTCGCTGCCTTATAACCGTCTGGTGATCATCGGTTTTGCCATTGCCGTGTTGCTCGGTGTGGCGTGGTTGATCAGTCGCACGCGCTTGGGTTTATTTGTGCGCGGTGTCACCCAAAATAGGCCGATTGCTGCTTGCATGGGCGTCAACACGGCACGGGTCGATACCTATGCGTTTGCCTTGGGATCTGGCATTGCCGGACTGGCTGGCTGCGCGCTGAGCCAGGTCGGCAACGTTGGCCCTGACTTAGGTCAAGGCTACATTGTTGACTCTTTCATGGTCGTGGTGTTGGGTGGTGTCGGCCAGTTGGCTGGCACGGTTTACGCCGCCATGGGGCTGGGCATTTTGAACAAGTTTTTGGAAGGCTGGACCGGCGCCGTCCTGGCGAAGATCGCCGTGCTCATTCTCATCATCATCTTTATCCAAAAACGTCCGCAAGGTATTTTCGCCATGAAAGGCCGCTCTGCGGAAGCTTGAGGCCACGCCCATGAACCCAACTCTTCCCTCATCTCTGACGACCAACAATGCCACGGCTCATGTTGTCCTGCCGGCCAAAGGCCCGCTCTTGACGCGCAGCGGTTGGAGCGCCTTCATGGTCGCGCTGATCGTTATTTGCACTGTCGCACCCGTGCTCAACCTCTGGGTGCCAGAAACCAGCCCCTTGCACATGAGCACCTACGCAGTGGCCTTGTTGGGCAAGATCATGTGCTACGCCATCTGCGCGCTGGCGATGGACTTGATCTGGGGCTACACCGGTATTTTGTCGTTGGGCCACGGCGTGTTTTTTGCCATTGGCGGCTATGTCATGGGCATGTACCTGATGCGCCAAATCGGCCTGGACGGAAACTATAAAAGTGACTTGCCAGACTTCATGGTTTTCCTCGACTGGAAGACCTTGCCTTGGCACTGGACCTTCAGCGGCAGCTTTGTGGCGACGCTGGTGTTGATCGTGTTGGTCCCTGCGGTGGTGGCTTTTGTATTTGGTTACTTCGCCTTTCGCTCACGCATCAAAGGGGTGTATTTCTCGATCATCACGCAGGCTTTGACCTTTGCCGCCATGCTGCTGTTTTTCCGCAATGAGACGGGCTTTGGTGGCAACAATGGCTTCACAGATTTCAAGCGTATTTTGGACATGCCCCTGGCTACGCCGAACATGCGCATGCTGCTGTTTGTCATCACCGGCTTGACATTGCTGGGCTTTTATATGTTCTGCAAATGGCTGGTGCAAAGCAAGTTTGGCCGCGTGCTGCAGGCGATCCGCGATGCAGAAACCCGCGTCATGTTTTCCGGCTACAACCCGCTCGGCTACAAGCTGACGATCTGGGTGATTTCGGCCATCATGTGCGGTGTTGCTGGCGCGCTGTATGTGCCGCAGGTTGGCATTATCAACCCGGGTGAAATGAGCCCCGCCAACTCGATTGAAATCGCCATCTGGGCGGCTGTCGGTGGCCGCGCCACCTTGATCGGACCGATCATTGGCGCCTTCATCGTCAACGGCGCCAAGAGCTGGCTGACCGTCGCCTACCCCGAGTTTTGGC
>CANFSO010000207.1 GCA_947449895.1 Comamonadaceae bacterium | reverse complement strand
GCCACGGCGGCTATTTTGGGCGACGAGTTGTACAAGCGCTTTCCGTGGGCGCATTACGACTGCGAAGGCGCCAGCGTCTTCACACTGCCGACCACCACCGATCCGGTTGAAGCCTTGCTGAACCGCACGTGGCGGCCGACCTTGAGCGTCACCGGCGCCGATGGCTTGCCGGCCCTGAAAGACGCGGGCAATGTGCTGCGGCCGTATACCGCCTTCAAACTGTCGCTGCGCTTGCCGCCGTTGGTGGACGCCGCACAAGCCGTGCAGGAGCTTAAAAAACTGCTCGAGGACAACGCCCCCTATCAGGCCAAGGTGACGTTTCAGGGCGGTGGCGGCGCAAGCGGCTGGAACGCACCCGCGTCAACGCCGTGGTTCGACAAGGCGCTGGACAGCGCGTCACAGGCATTTTTTGGGGCGTCCTGCGGCACCATCGGGCAGGGCGGCACGATCCCGCTTATGAGCATGCTGAGCCAGGGTTTTCCAAAGGCACAAATGATGGTCTGTGGTGTCCTCGGTCCGAAAAGCAATGCGCACGGCCCTAACGAATTTTTGCACGTGCCCTACGCTAAAAAACTCACCGCAGCGGTAGCGCATGTGATCGCGCAAATGCCGGCTTGAGCGAGCAAGGCACGTCAGTTCATTGGCCGCTTCAGGCCAGTGCCGGGCGCCGCCGTTGCCAAGCCAGCCAAACCAAGGCCCCGCCGGTAAGCGCCAGCGGTAACAGCGAGCCGAGATTGAGCAGTCGCCAGCCCTGCGTCGTGACCAACACGCCGGAGGCCAGCGACGACATCGCCAGCACCGCAAAAACGCAGAAGTTCAGCGCGCCCTGTGCCTTGTCTTTTTCTTCCGGGCGGTAAGTGGTCATGGCCAGCGTGGTGGCGCCGGTGAACAGGAAGTTCCAGCCAACGCCCACCAAAAAAAGCGCCAGCAAAAACTCGTGCAAGCTGACACCTGACAGCGCAATCATCACGCACAAAATGTTCAATCCCAGACCCACGCCCATGACGGGTAAGGTGCCAAATCTGCGAATCAGATGGCCGGTGAAAAAGCCAGGCGCGAACATGCCGATCACATGCCATTGCAACACCAGCGCGGTGTCCGAAAATGGTAGACCGCAGACCTGCATGGCAATCGGCGTGGCCGCCATCAACAGGTTCATCACGCCGTAACCCAAGGCGCCGGCCGCCGCGGCCACGATGAACGCTGGTTGTCGCATGATCACACTCAGCGGCCGGCCGCCTGAATGAGCGGTTTGCACCGGCACTGGTGGAAAGCTGATTCTAGATAGCAGCAGCATCGCCAGCAGTGCCACACCGGCCAAAGCCAGGTAAGCGCCGGCAAAGGGAACGGCAGTCAAGTTACGGGTGTAGGCCGCGAGGTTCGGCCCAACGACAGCCCCGATCAAACCGCCCGCCATCACCAACGAAACCGCTTTTTCTTTAAACGCCGGCACCGCCAATTCGGCCGCAGCAAAGCGGTACAGCTGCGCATTGGCGTTGTAATAGCCTGCGATCAAGGTGGCACCGACCAGCAGCCAAAATTGGCTGGTGTAGGCTGCCCAAGCGCACAAAAGCGCGGAGCCCAAAGCCACTGCCAAACCCAGCTGAAACGAATTTTTCCGTCCAAAGCGTTTTTGTGTTTTCGCCACCAGCCCGGTCGAGAGCGCCCCGCCGACAACATAGCCCATCACCGGCAAAGTTGCCATCCAGCCCAGCGGTGCCAGACTCAGCCCGACCAAGCCATTGATGGCGATGAAGGTCACGTTATTGGTTAGGAACAGCCCTTGGCAGAGCGTGAGAAGCCAGAGGTTGAGATTCATAAGCTAGCGTTTATACATGAGCGTAAAGGGGCGACCAGCGACTTTTCAGAAAATAGCGATCAGCGATTCAAGGCGAGTATCAATGCCGTCAGTGCAGCGGTTTCTGCCCGCAGCACCCTCGGTCCCAAGGCCACAGGAGAAAACCCGCTGGCGACGGCCAACGCCTCTTCTTCTGGACTCAAACCTCCTTCGGGGCCGCTCAAAAAACACACGGCAGCGTTGTCTGGCAGACTGGCCAGCGCGTTGACCAGCGGCTGGGTGCCTTCGGCCAGCGAGAGCAGGCAGCGCAGCACTGGCTGTTCGGCCGTGGCTGCAGGCTGGGCTTTCAGCCAAGCCGTCAGGTCTCGCACGGGTGAAACCTTCGGCACACGGTTGCCACCGCATTGTTCGCAGGCCGCCACCGCGACGGACTGCCAGTGGTTTTGTTTTTTCTCCGCGCGCTCCCCAGACAGGCGCAGCACGCTGCGGCTGGTGTGCAGCGGTTGCAGACTGTTGACGCCGAGCTCGGCGGCTTTTTCGATCAGCCAGTCCATGCGTTCGTTGGCCGGCATGCCCATCGCCAACTGCACGCTGCGGCCAGCTTCGCGCTCGCTCGCACGGTGCGCTCCCAAGCAGACGTCGACATCGCTGCGACCCATGCGCGTGATGGTGGCGTCCCACTCGCCGCCCTGACCATTGAACAGCGTGATGCTTTGGCCGGGCTGCATGCGCAGCACTTGCACATGGCGTGCGGTGCTGTCGGGCAGGCTCAAGGTAGCGCCTGCTGCCATAGTCACATCGGCAAAGAAACGGGCGGCCATTAAAAGGTGTATCCGATGCGGGTTTCGTTGCCCTCGATCTCGTCGAGCAAGACCATCAGCGGGCCGAGCTGGCGGTAACGCGAGGCGGTGCTGCGGGCGTATTTGATGAAGCGCGGCGTGTCTGCCAAGTACTGCGGCTTGCCGTCACGCAAGGTCAGGCGCGCAAAAATGCCGAGAATTTTCAGGTGCCGTTGCAGGCCCATCCACTCCACCGCGCGGTAAAACTCGCCGAAGTCATCGCCCACCGGCAAGCCGGCTTTGCGGGCTTTTTGCCAGTAACGGATGGTGATGTCGATCACGAACTCTTCATCCCAGCTCAAAAAAGCGTCGCGCATCAGGCTGGCGATGTCGTAAGTGATCGGGCCGTAGACGGCGTCTTGGAAATCCAACACGCCAAGCGTCTGCGCAGGGGCCAAGGTTTCCCCGCCGGGCCGCTCCAAGGGGAAATGCGCCCCCTGAGGGGGCAGCGAACCACACGCAGTGGGGAGCGTGGGGGCTATTAGATCTAGCGTGGGGGCCATTAAGTTTCTAGGCATGAAGTCCCGGTGCACAAACACGCGCGCGCCGCCCAGCGAATTCAGATTGCTGTCTTTGATCTGCGCAAAAAAACCAGCGAGTTTTTCTTGCAACGCGGAGTCGACGG
>CANFSO010000206.1 GCA_947449895.1 Comamonadaceae bacterium | reverse complement strand
CGGATCAGCGCTTCGGTGAAGGCCATCAGGTCGTTGTAGTTCCACCAAGCGGCGTAGAACTCCATCATGGTGAATTCGGGGTTGTGCCGAACGCTGATGCCTTCGTTGCGGTAGCTGCGGTTGATCTCAAACACGCGCTCAAAACCACCGACGATGAGTCGCTTCAGGTACAGCTCGGGCGCGATGCGCAAGAACATTTCCTGGTCCAGCGCGTTGTGGTGCGTCTTGAAGGGCTTGGCATTGGCGCCGCCCGGAATCGGGTGCAACATCGGCGTTTCAACTTCGAGAAACTCATTGGCAACCATGAATTCGCGCATGCTGCTGACGGCTTTGCTGCGGGCCACGAAGCGCTTGCGGGCGGCTTCGTCGGTGATGAGGTCAACGTAGCGCTGACGGTATTTGACTTCTTGGTCGGCCACGCCGTGAAACTTGTCGGGCAGCGGGCGCAGGCTTTTGGTCACCAGCTTGAGGCCGGTGGCGTGGATCGACAACTCGCCCGTTTTGGTTTTGAACAGCGTGCCTTCTGCCGCCACGATGTCACCCAAGTCCCAGTGTTTGAAGGCGCTGTGCAGTTCTTCGCCGACGCCTTCGTTGTTGATGTAGACCTGAATCCGACCACCCGACGGGCCGAAGGAGGCGTCTTGCAGGGTGGCAAAACTGGCCTTGCCCATGACGCGCTTGAGCATCATGCGGCCGGCGACGCTGACGCGGATAGCCTGCGGTTCTAATTCTTCTTTGGTCTGGCTGTCGTACAGCGCAAACAGGGCTTCGGCCCGGTGTTCGGGTTTGACGTCATTGGGGAACGCCACACCGGCTGCACGTAGGTGTTTGAGCTTTTCGCGGCGCTCGGCCATCAACTGGTTGTCGTCGGGTGCGAGCGCAGGTGCTGTCGCGGCAGAGGCAACGGAAGGCAGGGCGGTGGGTGTGGACATAGGGCAGCCGAAGGAGAACAGGTCAGAGGGAAAGGGGGCTTAGAAGCTAAGCCGCGTCAGGGCGAACCTCAGATTTTAGAACGAGATATCACTGCGGTCGAGGATGTCATTGACCAACTCAAGACGCAGCAGCGGGTTGTCGAGTTCCATGAATTGCTGTTTGAGCGCAACTGGGATCGGCAGCAATTCGCACCAGCGGTTGGCGACCCAGCCGCAGTCATCAAAACGGTAGGGCGTGAGGATGGGCATTTGCTCTGCCGGGACAGCGCGTTCTTGCAGGGTGAGGATCAGCTTTTTCAATGCATCCGCTGCCGGCTGCAAGTCGTCAGGAATCTGCACGAACAGGTCGTCAGGCAGCAGCGTGACATCGGCGATCCACAGGCCGTGTTGGAGTTTTTCGCTGCGGCTTATTTTGAAACGTTGCGTGCCGGTGCAGCGAACCACCATCAAGCCCGGTTGCGGCGTTGCAAAGTCTGTGATGGTGGCTAAGGTGCCCATGCTTTGGAACGCTTCGTTGGCAAAAGCGTCGCCCGTAGGTTTGGGGCTCAACCGTCGCACTTCCGTGCCTGCTGTCAGCGAGACCACGCCAAACGGTGTGCCGTTTTTGTGGCATTTGCCGATCATGTCGAGGTAGCGCACCTCGAAAATTTGCAGCGGCAAGAAGCCGCCCGGATGCAGCACCGTGCCCAGCGGAAACAGCGGCAGCGATGTCAGATGCCGCGGGTCAGTCGACGGCATCGGCTGGTTGCTTTTGCAGCATGGCCAGCGTGTTGGCGATGGTTTTGCGCAACTCGCGGCGGTCGCAAATAAAGTCGACCGCACCTTTGGTTTGCAAGAACTCGGCACGCTGAAAACCGGCGGGAAGCGTCACCCGCACGGTGGACTCGATCACGCGGGGACCGGCAAAACCGATCAAGGCCTTGGGTTCGGCAATCACCACGTCGCCTAAAAATGCGAAACCGGCGCTGACGCCGCCCATGGTTGGGTCGGTCAGCACGCTGATGTAAGGCAGGCCTTTTTTGGCCAAGCGCGTCAGCGATGCATTGGTTTTGGCCATCTGCATCAGGCTCAGCAAGCCTTCTTGCATGCGCGCGCCGCCGGTGGCGGTGAAGCAGATGAACGGCACTTTTTGTTCAATAGCGGCATGCACGCCGCGCACAAAGCGCTCGCCCACCACGCTGCCCATGCTGCCGCCCATGAAGTCAAATTCAAAGCAGGCCACTACCACACCAATGCTGTGCACCGCCCCGCCCATGACGATCAGAGCGTCAGTTTCGCCCGTGTTCTCTAAGGCTTCTTTCAGCCGTTCCGGGTACTTGCGGCTGTCCTTGAATTTCAGGGCGTCGACCGGCAGCACTTCTTGGCCGAGCTCGTAACGGCCTTCGGCATCGAGGAAGGCGTCAAGCCGCGCGCGCGCACCCATGCGGTGATGGTGGCTGCACTGCGGGCAGACGTTCTGGTTCTTTTCGAGGTCGTTCTTGTACAGCACGGTCTCGCAACTCGGGCATTTGATCCACAGTCCTTCTGGGACGCTGCGGCGCTCGGTCGGGTCAGTCGGCGTGATTTTCGGGGGAAGTAGTTTTTCTAGCCAGCTCATGGGAGCTCCTTAATGCATTAGGGTTGACCCGGATTATGCGTCCAGCGCGATGCGGATCTCGCTCAAGAAGGCCTGCACCACTGGCACCACTTGCTCACGCGGCTGCTGGTCAATGAGCTGGATGATCTTGCTGCCAATCACCACGGCGTCTGCCACGCGGCTGATGGCCTTGGCGGTGGCGGCGTCACGGATGCCGAAACCCACACCGACCGGCACGCTGACGTGCTCGCGAATGCGTGGCAGCATGGCTTCTACGGCACCCAAGTCCAATGCACCGGAACCGGTCACGCCTTTCAGCGAGACGTAATAGACATAACCGCTGGCCACCTTGGCGACCTGCGCCATGCGTTCGGGCGTGCTGGTCGGGGCCAGCAAAAAGATCAGGTCCATGTTGTGGCTGCGCAGCTGGGCGGCGAAGTCGACACATTCTTCCGGCGGGTAGTCGACGATCAACATGCCGTCGACGCCGGCATTTGCTGCATCGCGCACAAAGCTGCCCGCACCGTGCTTGTGGTTGTAGGCCTCGATTGGATTCGCATAGCCCATCAGCACGACCGGGGTGGTGTTGTCTTGTAAGCGGAACTCACGCACCATGGCCAGCACCTGAAGCAAGCCCACGCCAAAAGCCAAGGCGCGGTCGCCGGCTTTCTGGATCACCGGGCCGTCGGCGCTGGGGTCTGAAAACGGCACACCGAGCTCGATCACATCGGCACCGCCGGCCACCATGCCGTGCAT
>CANFSO010000205.1 GCA_947449895.1 Comamonadaceae bacterium | reverse complement strand
TCGGCCAGCGGCGCAAAGTTTTGGCCCTTGCCTTCACCGCCCAAGATCAACACCAGGCGGCGGTCTGGGCCGAGTCCATTCAGGGCCGCGACGGTGGCGCCGACATTGGTGCCTTTGCTGTCGTCAAAGTACTCAACGTCATTCACCACCGCGACCGACTCCAGCCGGTGCGGCTCACCGCGGTAATCGCGCAGACCGTGCAACAACGGCGCCATGGTGCAGCCGATGGCGTTGGCCAAGCCCAAAGCGGCCAGCGCATTGGTGGCGTTGTGGCGACCGCGAATGCGCAAGGCGTCGACCGGCATCAAACGCTGCACATAAATCGGAATTTCTTCATCACGCCGGCGCTTGATGGTTTCGTCGGCTTCTGCCGCGCGCACCAGCCAAGCCATGCCATTGACGGTTTCAATACCGTAGTCGCCCGGGCGTTGCGGCACATCACCGCCAAAAGTCAGCACATTGCGCAGTTGTTTGCCCTTGACCAGTGCCGGCACAACAGCCATGACCTGAGGGTCTTCGCGGTTCAGCAACATCACGCCGGTGTGGCCATAAATGCCGGACTTGGCCCGCATGTAAGCGGCCATGGAGCCATGCCAGTCGAGATGGTCTTGGCTGATGTTCAGCACCGTCGCGACGCTCGGCTCAAAGCCGGTCACTTCGTCCAACTGAAAACTCGACAACTCCAGCACCCAGACATCAGGCAAGACGCCGGTGTCCATGCAAGCTTGCAAGGTGTCTAGCAATGTGGGGCCAATATTGCCCGCGACTGCCACGCTTTTGCCGGCGCGCAGCACCAGTTGCCCGGTCAGAGAGGTGACGGTTGTTTTGCCATTGGTGCCAGTGATGGCGATGACTTTAGGGTGGTAGGCGAGCTTCCGGGCTGGTTCAGCAGGCAGCTCGGCTTGTGGCTCAGATTCGGCTTCAGTGACGGCCGCAGGCGCTTCTGCTTCTGGCTCTTCTGCTTCACCAAGCTCTCTCAGTGCTTCAGCGAACAAGCTGAGTTCATTGCCGCAAGGCACGCCTAGTTCTTTGGCCACTTGCAGCACAGGTGCGAGTTCAGCGGGCGACAAGCCGGGGCTGCGCAAAATCAAATCAAAGTGCTCGCCACGTTGCATCAGCTCGGAAAATGCACCGGCGACAAATGTCACCGCTGGCCACTCTTGCTGCAGGGCGGCCAGCTGTGGCGGTGCAGTCCGGGTGTCGGCCACGGTCACACGGCTGCCATGGCGCGCGCACCAACGTGCCAGTGCCAAGCCGGACAAGCCGAGCCCCAGCACCAAGACATGTTGATTCGCCAGATTTTTCATCGCAGTTTCAGGGTCGACAAACCGACCAGGCAGAGCAGCATGGTGATGATCCAGAAGCGCACCACCACTTGTGTTTCCTTCCAACCGCTTTTCTCAAAATGATGGTGCAGTGGCGCCATCTTCAGGATGCGCCTACCGGTGCCGTATTTGCGTTTGGTGTATTTGAAATAGGTCACCTGCAGCATGACCGACAAGGCCTCGACCACGAAGATGCCGCCCATAATGGCGAGCACGATTTCTTGGCGCACGATGACGGCAATGGTGCCGAGCGCAGCGCCCAGCGCCAGCGCTCCGACGTCGCCCATGAAGACCTGCGCCGGATGGGTGTTGAACCACAAGAAGGCCAAGCCAGAACCCGCCATGGCAGCGCAAAAAATCAGCAACTCGCCAGCACCCGGAATGTAGGGAAAAAACAGGTAACGCGAATACACCGAGCTACCCGTCACGTAGGCAAAAATGCCCAGTGCCGAGCCCACCATCACGACCGGCATGATGGCCAGGCCATCAAGTCCGTCGGTCAGGTTTACGGCATTGCTGGAACCGACAATCACCAAGTAGGTCAGGATCACAAAGCCAAAGACACCCAGCGGGTAGCTGACTAACTTGAAAAAAGGCAACAACAACCCGGCTTGCGGAGGTAAGTTGACATCAAAACCCGACTTGACCCAATTCACGAACAGTTCGAACACGCGCAGGTTCGAGCTTTCTGAAATACTGAACACCAGATACAGCGCCGCCACCAACCCGATCAAGGACTGCCACAGGTACTTGTCACGTGAGCGCATGCCTTCGGGGTCTTTATTGACCACTTTCTTCCAGTCGTCGGCCCAACCGATGGCACCAAAGCCCAGCATCACGACCAGCACGATCCAGACAAAGCGGTTGCTCAAGTCGGCCCATAGCAAGGTCGAGATCGCAATCGCCAACAAAATCAACACACCACCCATGGTTGGCGTGCCGCTTTTGCTCAAGTGCGTTTGCATGGCGTATTCGCGGATCGGTTGGCCAATCTTCAACTCAGTCAGCCGACGAATGACGATCGGACCGGCGATCAAACCAATCAGCAAGGCTGTGAGTGCGGCCATGACGGCGCGCAAGGTGAGATATTGAAAAACCCGGAAAAACCCGAATTCGGGCGACAGGGTCTGCAGCCACTGAGCCAGACTTAAGAACATGTTTTTTCCTTTGCGGCGGCAGTGGCTTGTGCGCCGGCCTGTGTAGAGATGGCTTCAACCACGCGCTCCATTTTCATGAAGCGTGAGCCTTTGACCAGCACACTGGCGCAGCCGGGCACAGCGTGCTGAACGTCAACCAACAACTCTTCAAAGGCGACGTGATGACGCGCGCCGGGGAAAGCCTGTGCGGCGTGGCGCGTCAGTTCCCCCGTGCAGACCAGCTGGTCAATGCCACGTTGCAGCGCGTGTGCGCCGATCTCGGTGTGAAATTCTGGGCCGCGGTCGCCGACCTCACCCATGTCGCCCAACACCAGCAAGCGCGGTGCTGGCAATTCAGCCAGCACATCGATGGCGGCGCGGACTGAATCCGGGTTCGCGTTGTAGCTGTCGTCAACCAAGATCAGCGCGCGGCCGTCAATCATCAAAGGCAGTGCGCGTGAACGGCCTTTAACCGGGGAAAAGGCTGTGAGGCCAGCCGCAATTGCGCTCAAAGGGACGCCAGCGGCCAAAGCGCAAGCGGTTGCGGCCAAGGCGTTTTTCACGTTGTGGCGTCCGGCCACATTCAACTCAAACGTCACGGGGCCTAGCGGCGTCTGTGCATTCACTTGCCAGCGCGTGTCGGTCCATTCAGCGCTCGCCGTCACATCGGCTTGGCCGCTCAGTGCAAAGGTCATGACACGACGGGTTCCAGCCAATTCACGCCACAGCGGTGAGTACTCCTCGTCGGCGGGAAAGACGGCGACACCGTCTGCCGGCAATGCACTCAGCACAGCACCGTTTTCACG
>CANFSO010000204.1 GCA_947449895.1 Comamonadaceae bacterium | reverse complement strand
CCGGCCAAGGCACCGCCGGCGTCCATGTTCACCATGCAGGGAATGCTGATGGCGTCGGCCACGCGACGAATGTCGTCCAGAATGCCGGCGTGACCTTTGAGCTCTACAAACACCGCCGCAGCGCCCACGCGCTCGAAGGCTTGCGCGCGCCGGATGGCTTCGGGCAAGCCATGCGCCGCGGCGCTGTCGGTGCGGCCGATGATCAAGAAATCCGGGTCGTTGCGTGCCGCCACGGCGGCTTCAATCTTCGCCACCGCCTCGGCAAAGTCGAGCACACTGCGCGCGCCCGGCAGTTGCGCACAGCGTTTGGGCGAGAGCTGGTCTTCGATGTGAATGCCGGCAACGCCCGCCGCTTCAAACTCTTGCACCGTGCGCCGTACTGCCACAATGCCGCCGTAACCGGTGTCGGCGTCGCAGATCAAAGGCACATCGATGCAGGCCGCTACGTTTCGGGCATGGTTGGCCATCAGGGACAAGTCCACCAGACCGACGTCGGGACGACCCAGCAGGGAGGCCGAGACGCCATTGCCCGTCATGTACGCCGCTTCAAAACCGGCTTGCGCCACCAAGCGTGCACCATAGCCGTCGAAGATGCCAGGCGCGATCAGCGCGGGTGCGGTGCGACCGGCACCGTTCAGGCGCTGGCGCAACTGACGGCGCATTTGGCTGAAGCGGCTGACGCTCGGCACAGCAGAACCCGCGCTCATGCGGGCACCTGCCAGTCCGGGTATTTTTGTAAAAATGGAATCAAGCCGCCTTCACGCAACAGCGCACGAATGACCGGTGGCAAAGCGCGCATCGGCCGGCCTGCTGGCCAGCCGGCGACTTGCAAAAGCTGAGCTTGCAAGTCCAGCACCAGCGCGCTGCCCGAGGTGATGTCGGCGGTGTCGCATTCCAGCACCGGTAAACCGTTGTTGATGGCGTTGCGGAAAAACTGCCGCCCAAAGGACGGCGCGACGATCGCCGCCACACCCATACGCCGCAAAATATGAACCGCTTGTTCACGGGATGAATTGATACCGAAATGCGTGCCCGCGACGATGATGCCGCCGGACTGAAAGCGCGCCGCAAAGCCAGGTGACAACGCCTCGAAGGCGTGCGCGGCGATATAGGCTTCGTCTTTGCCGGGCAGGTACTTGCCGGAACAATTCAAGTCGGTGTTGACGTCGTCACCCAGCACATAAGCCGGGCCGGAAATTTGGTCGTGCGTCATCTCAGACATGTGCTGCCTCCCATTGGCCGCCCGGCACGGTGCGCGGGTCGGTGATGCATCCGGTCAAGGCCGATGCCGCCACGGTCGCGGCAGAGCCGAGCCAGATATCGGCTTCGTGGTTACCCAAACGCCCTTTGAAATTGCGGTTCGCGCTGGAGATCACAACCTCCCGATCGCCCGGGATCAGGTGGTTGGTAATGCCAACGCAAGTGCCGCAGCCGGCTGCCTCGAAAGACGCGCCAGCTTCGGTCAGAATTTCGATCAAACCCTCGCGCAAAGCGGCCAGATAAATTTGCCTCGAGGCCGGCGTCACGATCATGCGCACGCCCGGTGCCAGTCGGCGCCCTTTCAAAATCGCTGCGGCTTGGCGGATGTCGTCAATGCGGCCGTTGGTGCAGGTGCCGATGAGCGCGAAATTGATTTTTTGGCCAATCACTTCGGAGGCCGAGACCACGTCGTCGACCGCGTGCTGGCGCGCCACTTGCGGCGTCAGCGCGGATACATCGATTTCAAAACGGTCCGCGTAAATCGCATTCACGTCAGCAGTCACTGGCTGCGGTGGACGGGCGCCGTGCGCGGCCAGCCAGGCGAAGGTTTTTTCATCGGCTTCCAACAGTGCCGCCTTGGCACCCAACTCAGCGGCGTGGTTCGCCAGCGTCATGCGGTCGTCAATTTCCATCGCACTGACCGCCGAGCCGGTGTATTCAATGGCCCGGTAGTTCAGGCCTTCCGCACCAAAACGACCCAGCATGTGCAGCGTCAGGTCCTTGGCCCAAACGCCGGGCTGCAAGCGCCCATTCAGCGTGACCTTGACCGACTCAGGCACCCGAAACCACAACTTGCCAGTGGTCAGAATAGCGCTGATGTCGCTGCCTTCAATGCCGGTGCCAAAGGCGTTGAAAGCGCCGTACGTGACTGAGTGGGTGTCGGTGCCCACCACCAAGTCACCACAGGTGAGGTGACCGCCTTCGGGCAGCACTTGGTGGCAAATACCGTCGCCAATGTCGTACAGCACGCTGCCGTGTTCACGTGCAAATCGGCGCATGGCGGTGTGGCCTTGCGCGGCCTCCACGTTCGGCGGCGGCGAATAGTGGTCGAGCACCCACGCGGTCTTGTCGGCAAAAGGCAGCGCAGTGGGGCGACCGGCGGTCATTTTGTCGACCATGCGGATGGTGTTGGGCGCACGGGCGTCGTGCACCATGGCGAAGTCAACGCGCGCAATGACGATGTCACCGGCTTTAACGTGGCTGACGCCGGCATGCCGGGCCAGAATTTTCTCTGCAATGGTGGAGTCCATGGGCGATGTTGGTTGGGTTGAAAATTTCTAAATTGTTTGCGGACAGGGCTTAATCAATCTTCAGCCCGACCTTGCGCACCAGCGCCCCCCACTTGTCGCTTTCTGCGCGAATGTAGCGACCGGTTTCTTCTGGTGTGCTGGGCTTAGGTTCCAGACCCAGCTTGCGCAATTGCGCCGCCACGCCGGGGTCATTCAACGTCGTCACGATGGCCGCGTTCAAACGTTGGACCACGTCGGTGGGTGTGTTCAGTGGCGCCGTGAAGGCGTACCAGTTGATGGCCTCAAAACCTGGGTAACCCAGTTCGGCCACGGTCGGCACTTGCGGCAACACGTCGAGCCGCTTGCTGCCGGTGGTCGCCAAGGCCCGCAGTTTGCCGGCCTTGATGAACTGCACCGCATCGGTAGGACTTGAGAAAATCGACGCCAAGACGCCACCGAGCAAATCATTCATGGCTGGTGCACCACCGCGATACGCCACGTGCTGGTTGTTCAGACCGGCGGTGCCCTTCAACAGTTCGCCAGCCAAATGGCCGCTGCTGCCAATGCCCGAGGACCCAAAGGAGACCTTCGACTTTTCAACGCGGCCTAGGCGAACGTAGTCGGCCAGCGTCCGGATCTCGCTGTTCGCATTGACCACCAACACATTGCTAAAGACGATGGCCATGCTCAGCGGCGCCATGTCGGTCACCGGGTCGTAACTGAGCTTGTTCAGATGTTGGTTCACCGCCAGCGAGCCGATGGTGCCCAGCATGATGGTGTAACCGTCAGCCGGGGCTTTCACCAAGGCGTCCGAGGCAAT
>CANFSO010000203.1 GCA_947449895.1 Comamonadaceae bacterium | reverse complement strand
CTTCAATCTTCAGGGGGATGACCGTGACCTCATCCTGATCGGCAGGATTCGGCGCTTTACCGGGCGGCGTGGTTGTTTCTGAGATCAGTGACATAGGTAGAGCGAGGAGATTAGTGCCGCGGAACAAGCTCGGCATTGTAGGGGGCCATGCTTTCAATCTCGCCCTGCCCTTGTCCTAGACGAGGTCTGCCAGCGCCCACATGTCCGTGAAGATGACGCTGGCCCCCGCCGCGCGCAAGGCGTTCGGCGCGTCATGCCCGGCCTCGGCCGGACTGTAGCCAAACACCGTGGCGCCAGCCGCTACACCGGCCGCCACACCCGTGACGGTATCTTCCACAACGGCGCAGCGTTGGGGGTCGACGCCCAAGGCGGCCGCCGCTGCCAAGTAAACATCGGGGGCTGGTTTGGAGCGCGGCATCTCGTGGCCGCTGAAGATGAAGTCCTTGAAGTAGGGCATGAAGCCGCACTTGTCCAGCTGCAGTTCAACCTTGAAGCGGTCAGCGCCCGAAGCACAGGCAATCAGCCCACCGTACAGCGCGTGGATTTTGGCTACCGCGTCAACCGCGTTCGGAATCGCTTGCAGACCAGCCACCAAGCCGTGGTTGCGTCGCTCCCGAAAACACAGCATCCAGTCTTCTGTCATGGGCTGGCCGGTGCGCGTCTCAATCAAGACCCGCTCGTCTTTGACGGCCTTGCCAATGAAGATGCGCATGCATTCAGCCGGCGTCAGCGTCCAGCCGGACTCTTCCAGCATGTCGCGCAGCACACCGTTGGTGATGGACTCGCTGTCAACCAGCACGCCATCGCAATCGAATAAAACAGCTTGGAAATTCATCCGCAGATGATAAGGGGAAGAGGCTATGCAGGAGAATTGCAGAGGGATCGACTCAAGCGAACAGCCTCGTTATGCCCCATCCCCGTCGACATAAAACCATCGCCCTTCTTCGCGCACAAAGCGGCTTTTTTCATGCAGCCGCGTGGCTTTTCCGCCCAAGCGGTAGCGCGCCACAAACTCGACCTCCGCGCAGTCTGAACCTGTCACTTGATGGCGCCGAACCTCCAGCCCCAGCCAGCGCGCACCGGGTTCAAAGTCCAGGTTGTCGGGCCGCGTGCTGACGTGCCAAGTGGCGCGCAGGTAGTCGGCTTGTAGCAAGACAAAGGCGCTGTAACGGGAGCGCATCAGCGCCTCGGCGTCGGGCGCGGGCGATTCAAGCCAGTGCTGCAGATAGCGGCCGCAGCAAGCCGCCAAGCTCAAAGGTCGACGGGTGCCGGTTTTTGGGTTTGTTTCGCGGCCGCAGGGGCACGGGTCATCAACGTCCACGGAACATCAGGCTTTGGCCGGAGGCCGGCTGGCGGCTTTGTGCGCTTCAAGCGTCTGCACCGGCGCGCCTTGTTCAGTCCAGTCGGCAAAGCCGCCGTCGATGTGCGCGACGTTGGTCATGCCCATGTCTTGCAGCGCCTTGGTGGCCAGCGCACTGCGCCAACCGGCGCCGCAAAACAACACGAACTCACGCGACTCGTCGCCGAACACCGGTTTGAAATACGGCGAGTCCGGGTCCACCCAAAACTCCAGCATGCCGCGCGGTGCGAGCAGTGCGCCCGGCAGCGTGCCACCGCGTTCTAACTCGCGCGGGTCGCGGATGTCGACGATTTGCAACTTCGGGTCGCCCAAGCGTTCGCGAATTTGGGCCACGCTGTAGGTGGTGACTTCAGCCATGGCCTCGTCAACCAGTACGCGAAATCCTTTGGTGATGGCCATGACTTTTCCCTGGTTAATCTCGTTGATCTGGTTACAGCAGTTCGATGGCGAGCGCCGTGCCTTCACCGCCGCCAATGCACAGAGTCGCCACACCCTTTTTGAGGCCGCGTGCTTTCAGGGCATACAGCAAGGTGACGATGATGCGGGCGCCGCTGGCACCGATCGGGTGACCCAAGGCACATGCACCGCCGTTGACGTTGACGATGTCGTGGCTGATGCCCAGCTCCTTCATGGCAGCCATCGGCACCACCGCAAAGGCCTCGTTGATTTCCCACAGGTCGACATCACTCACCTGCCAGCCGATTTTTTTCAGCAGCTTTTGCACCGCACCCACCGGCGCGGTGGTGAACCACTCAGGCGCTTGCGCAAAGGTGGCGTGGCCGACGATGCGGGCGATCGGCGTCGCACCCAAGGTCTTGGCGGTGGAGGCGCGTGTCAACACCAACGCAGCCGCACCGTCATTGATGGACGAGCTGGACGCCGCCGTGATGGTGCCGTCTTTTTTGAATGCAGGACGCAGCGACGACATTTTTTCTAACTTGACCTTGCCCGGGCCTTCGTCGATGGCAATGACGGTGTCTCCGGCGCGGCCTTTCACCGTCACCGGCGTGATCTCGGCTTGGAAAGCACCGGTTTCAATCGCTGTCCGGGCGCGCTGCACGCTGGCTGTGGCGAAGGCGTCTTGTGCCTCCCGCGTGAACTGGTATTTGTCGGCGCACTGCTCGCCAAAGGTGCCCATGGCGCGGCCTGGTTCGTACGCGTCTTCGAGGCCGTCGAGCATCATGTGGTCATAAATGCGGTCGTGCCCGATGCGAATACCGCTGCGGCCTTTCAGCAACAGATGCGGCGCATTGGTCATGCTTTCCATGCCGCCTGAGACCATCACGTCGCGGCTGCCGGCGATCAACTGGTCGGTGGCGAGCAGCGTCGCTTCCATGCCCGAACCGCACATTTTCGACAGCGTCACCGCACCCGCGCTGGCAGGCAAGCCGCCCTTGAAACCGGCTTGCCGCGCAGGCGCTTGGCCCTGCCCGGCCATCAGGCAATTGCCGAACAGCACCTCGTCAACGAGGGCCGGTGAAATGCCGGCACGCTCAATCGCCGCCTTGATCGCGGCACCGCCCAAATCGTGCGCAGCCAGAGAGGAAAAGTCGCCCTGAAAGCCGCCCATGGGCGTGCGAGCGGCACCGAGAATGACGATGGAATCAGACATGTATTTCCTTCAATAAATTGATTTATCTCGTTGCCTTGGCGACGCGGTCAACGGCCGCACGGTACATGGGCTCCAGCCCGGTGTTACCCGTGACAGTGACATGCATATCCTGCAACAGGCCGTCATGAATACCGTAAACCCAGCCGTGGAGCGAGACGTTTTGCCCGCGCAACCAAGCGTCTTGCAGCACAGTGCTTTGCGCGACATTGATAACTTGCTCAATCACATTGAGCTCCACCAGAGCGTCGCACCGATGCTCTTCAGCAATGCCGTTGATCAGCGATTGGTGCCTGTCACGCACATCTTGGATGTGGCGCAACCAGTTGTCGGCCAAGCCAAT
>CANFSO010000202.1 GCA_947449895.1 Comamonadaceae bacterium | reverse complement strand
TGCAGCGTCAATACAGGCCTTCAAATTGACGCTGGTGCGACGTTCTTCGTCCATGATGCCGAGCTTGACCGTGCTGTCTGGCAGACCCAGCATTTTTTCAACACGTGAGAAAAGCTCGTCCGCAAAAGCGACTTCAGCCGGGCCGTGCATCTTCGGTTTGACGATGTAGACCGAGCCCTTGCGCGAGTTGCGAATCGCGTCTTTGGCCGTGCGTTGCAAGTCGTACATGGCGATGGTGGTGGTCACCACGGCGTCCAAAATACCTTCCGGGATTTCGCGGGTTTCGCCCTTTTTGTCGGTGTACAAAATGGCCGGATTCGTCATCAGGTGGCCGACATTGCGCAGGAACATGAGCGAGCGGCCGTGCAGCACAACCTTCTTGCCTTTGCCGGCAGGCGGCGTGTAGACGCGGTCTGGGTTCAGGCCGCGCGTCATCGTCTGCCCGCCTTTTTCAAAGCTTTCAGTCAGCGTCCCTTGCAAGATGCCGAGCCAGTTGCTGTAGGCCAGCACTTTGTCGTCGGCGTCGACCACGGCCACTGAATCTTCGAGGTCCAGAATGGTCGACAGCGCCGCTTCCAACACCAAGTCGCTGACACCGGCCGGATCGCTTTTGCCGATCAAGGTGCTGCGGTCGATTTGAATGTCGAGGTGCAGGCCGTTGTGTTGCAGCAGCACGGCGCTGGGTTGGCTCGGCTCGCCTTGATAGCCGGCCAGTTGCTTGGCGTCGGCCAAGCTGGTGTTGCTGCCGTCTTTGAGTTTGACGGCGAGCTTGCCGTCTTTGATGCGGTAGCCGATGGAATCAACGTGTGAGCCTTTGCGCAACGGTGCGGTGCGGTCGAGTACGTTGCGGGCGTAGTCAATGACCTTGGCGCCGCGCTTCGGGTTGTAGCCTTTGCCTTTTTCGCAGCCCTTGTCTTCAGAGATCACGTCGGTGCCGTACAGCGCGTCATACAAAGAGCCCCAACGCGCGTTGGCGGCATTCAGGGCGTAGCGGGCATTCAGCACCGGCACCACCAACTGCGGGCCGGCTTGCACGGCGAGTTCAGCGTCGACCTTGGTGGTGGTGATGCGAACTTTTTTCGGCACCGCGCTGAGGTAGCCGATTTTTTCCAGAAAGCTGCGGTAAGCCGGCATGTCGGTGATCGGGCCGGGGTTGGCCTTGTGCCAAGCATCTTGCTCGGACTGCAAGCGGTCACGCTCAGCCAGCAAGGCGATATTTTTAGGCGACAGGTCGGCGACGATGGCGTCGAAGCCTTTCCAGAAGGCGGCGCTCTTGACGCCAATGCCGGGCAGCACGCGCTCTTCGATGAACTGGTACAGCGGCGTGGCGACTTGCAGGCGGTGGCTGGGGGTGCGGGCAGTGGACATGATTTCTCCTGAGGACTGATTCAAAAACAATGACTGAAATTTAAAAAATGGTCGTTCAACGGTCAAAAAAAGCCAGCACCTCGCGCAGGTTGCTGCCGGTTCGCACGGGTTGCGTGCCGAGTTCTTCAAAGGGTAGCTTATAGCGATTCACCCACAAGGTCTGGTAACCAAACCAAGTGGCGCCCAGCGCGTCCCAGCTGTTGCAACTCACAAATACCACTTGCGACGCCGGCAAACCGACCGCATCGGTGCCGAGTGCATAGGCATCAGGATGGGTCTTGTACTGGCGAATGCTGTCCACGCTCAGCACGTGGTCGAGCAGGCCCTCCAGACCGGCGCTGCGCACGGCGATGCCCAACATCTCAGGGTCACCGTTGCTCAAAATACCGGTGACAATGCCGCGCGCTTTCAGCGCTTGCAGCACCTCGCGGTTTTCCGGAAAAGCGGACAGGTGCCGGTACTGGTTCATCAACTGCTGTTCCGCGTCCAGCGACAAGGTCAAGCCTAGACGCTTGCAGGCGTAACGCAGACCTGCGCGCGTGAGCTCCCAAAACGGTTGATAAACCGACTCGCGCTGAGGGCCACGTTTGCTGGTGCTGACCAACCGCGTGTACTCAATTTGTTTGTCGCGCCACAGCACGCCGAGGGCTTGGCCGTGGCCCGGAAAAAGCTGTTCGGCCAGCAAGCCGACACTGTAAACATCAAACAATGTGCCGTAAGCGTCGAACAACACAGCGCCCGGAAGTTGAGGTGCAGCAGCAAACCGAGGGTGTGTTTTATCCATCCATTGACTGTATTGGATACTCGATCAAAGATTAATTGCGAAATACAAGATTTATCTGTGACTTTTTGGCATGTAATCTTGGTTCAGGCGCCGACGCGTTTTTTGTCCTGCCCTCTGCCAATACATTGACCGTCATGAAATGCCGCGGCCGCCGACCCGGCGTGCGGACGTCAGTGCCCCAGCTCCGTGAACACACCCATGCGCTGTTGTCTGAGCTGGGTTATGACACCGCATCGATTGCGGGCATGACCGTCCGCGGCGGGGCACGCGACTGATCTTGAAGCTCAGCCAAACACCGCCACCCACAGCGCCAGAATCGCCGCACGCTCAGCTTGCACGGAGGCTGGGTTGACTTGTGTCGGTTCTTCATTGAGTCGGGCTTGGTGCTGGACCCGACGCAACTTGCGGTAAGCGTCAGCCGCTTGATAGCCAACCCCCGGCGGCAACAAACCAGCCCGTTCAGCACGCTGCAGCAAGGCGATGTTGCCGACGTTGTCCGCCAGTTCCGGGTGCTGGCCTGATTCAGCCAAGACCAAAAACTGCACGGCAAATTCAGCATCGACCATGCCGCCAACGCCGTGCTTCACGTCGAAGGGAACGACCTCAGCCACCGACGCCTGCACCGACTTGAGCAGAACCACCGGCTTGCGCTTGGGCGGATGCGCCAAGCGGACTTTGTCGCGCATCGCGACAATCTCGGCGCGCAGTGCGGTGACATCGCGCGGGGCGCTGATGACCGCGTGCCGAACTTCGTCAAAGCGCTGGTGCAAGGCAGCGTCGCCCAGCACACACCGGGCGCGTGTCATCGCTTGGTGTTCCCAAGTCCAGGCGGTGTTGCTGCCGCGTTGCTGCTGGTAATTCGCATACGCCGCAAAGCTGATGACTAGCAGACCCGAGCCGCCGTTCGGCCGCAGCGCGGTGTCGATCTCAAACAGGTCGCCTTCAGAGGTCTTGACCGTCAACCAATTGATGACCTTGCGCACCAGCGTGGCGTAGACCTCAGCCGCTTGCTCGTGGTCGTCTTCGTAAACGAAAACGATGTCCAAGTCACTGCCGTAACCGAGTTCTTTGCCACCCAGCTTGCCATAGGCAATGACGGCGAATTGGGATTGCTCGCGGTGCCGGTATTTCAAGCGCTCCCAGCACCAGTCAGCCGTCAGGCTAAGTACGGCTTCAGCCAAGGCACTGAGGTCGTCGGCCACTTGTTCGACCGTCAACATGTCTTCCAAGTCGCGCGC
>CANFSO010000201.1 GCA_947449895.1 Comamonadaceae bacterium | reverse complement strand
TGACCTGGCCCGCATTCACATCCGCAAGGAAAAAGAACCGTTTCGGGAAATCACCTTTGCCGACGGCAGCACCGGCCGTGTTTGGTGCACCTTCACCGAAAGCCAGATCGATCTGAACTACCGCTCACCTAAGACTTATGCGCTGATGGAGGACTACATGGCCTTCCTGGCGGAGCGCGGCGTCAAGCTGTTTCGACTGGACGCATTCGGCTACACCACCAAGGAAATCGGCACCAGTTGTTTTTTGGTTGAGCCGGACGTCTATGACATTCTCAAGTGGGTCGATGGTGTGGCCCGTGAAAACGGCGCCGAAACCGTGCCCGAGGTGCACGACCACTCCAGTTTTCAGTACGCGATTGCGCTACACGGCATGCATCCATACGGTTTTGCGCTGGCGCCGTTGCTGCTTTTTTCGCTGCTCGAATGCAACAGCGTCTTCCTCAAGCAATGGCTGCGCATGTGCCCGCGGAATCAGCTCACGGTGCTGGACACGCACGACGGCATTTGTATTCCAGACGTCGAAGGTATCTTGCCCAAGGCTGAAATCCAGGCGGTGATCGACAACGTCAGTCAACGCAGTGCAGACCCGATCTTGCGGCGCTCTGCGGCCAATGTGCACAGCGTCGGCGCGATCTACCAGTTGACCTGCACCTACTACGACGCGCTCAAGCGAAACGACGATGCCTACATCGCCGCGCGTGCGGTGCAGTTCTTCGCGCCTGGTATTCCGCAGGTCTACTACGTTGGCTTGCTGGCCGGCAGCAACGACCTAGAGCTGATGGAAGCCACGGGTGAAATGCGCGACATCAACCGGCATCATTACACGCTGGACGAGGTCGACGAGGCGGTCAAAACACCAGTGGTCCGGCGCCTGCTCAAGCTCATGGAATTTCGCTGCACTTACCCGGCCTTCGATGGCGTCTTCCACCTGAAGTACTCCAACGAAACCAGCGTCTCCATGTGCTGGCGCCACGGCGAGTTTTACTGTGACCTGTTCGTTGATTTGAAATTCAAGAAGTCAACGATTGGTTATCTGGACGTGAAATCCAGACGTCGACTGACCATGAACTGCTGACCATTGCTCAACTGACTGACTTGTTCGCTTCTGCAATGGCGCGAACTCGCATCGGCGCCAAGATGAACTTAGCGGCCAATCCTGCAGCGATCGAGATGAATGCTGCGAGAACGAAGACACGGGTCCAGTTGCCACCAGCAGACAAAACTGAAGCGAGTGGAATGAGCAGGGCGGCGGTGCCCTTGGCGGTGTACATGCTGCCCGAGTTGGCTGCAGCATTTTTTGCCCCGTAGGTGTCTGCAACCAGCGCTGGAAAGATCGAGAAAATCTCGCCCCAGAACAAGAATATCAGCGCAGCGAATGTGATGAACGCGTAAGGGTTGTGTCCGAACTCCATCAGTCCGAGCAAGGCGAGGCCTTCACCCACAAAGACAAACAGCATCGTATTTTCTCGACCAATACGGTCTGAAACGAAGCCGCACAATGGCCGAGTGAAGCCATTGGCCAAGCTGTCAATCGACAGTGTCAACGTCAGCAAAGGCAGAGAGGCCATGCCAAAAAGACTCATGGGCAGGTTGGCCAAGCCAAAGTCCTTGGCGATCGGGCCAATCTGGGCCGTGGCCATCAGTCCACCAGCTGCCACCGCAACGAAGATCGCGTAGGTCAGCCAGAACACAGGCGTGCGCAACATCTCAGTCGTCGTGAAATCCTTCTTGCTCATCACCAAGCGTGCACTGACCACGATCCCCTTGGGCAAGACAGGCTTGACCATGAACAAGGCAATCACGAAGATCACAGCACCTTGAATCAGGCCGAAATTGAAGAAGGTCGCCTCGTAGCCAGAACCCCTGATGGAGTTGGCAATGGGGATAACCGTCAGAGCGGCACCAGCGCCAAAACCAGCAGCGGTGAGGCCTGCAGCCAAGCCCCGCTTGTCCGGAAACCATTTCAACGCATTACCGACGCATGTTCCATAAATACAACCGGCACCAACGCCCGTGATCACGGCTGCAACATAGAGTGCGGGAAGTGTTGCCGCGTAGGAATACAGAACCCATCCGGCGGCAGCAAAGATGGCACCACCGGCGATGACGGGGCGCGGCCCGAACTTGTCGACCAGCCACCCCTCGACGGGGACAAGCCAAGTTTCTACGACCACAAATATAGAAAACGACAACTGGATGGCCGTCAAACCCCAGTTATTTTTTGCATCGATCGGATTAACAAAGAGTGTCCAACTGTATTGCAGGTTGGCGATGATGGCCATGCAGACAATGCCCAACACCAGCTGTAGCCAGCGATTCGGCGTTGCGTTGCTGGTCCTACTTTCAATATCTCTTGATGACATGTCACAACTTACGAAGTCTTCCCACGGTGCTGCTGCGTGGCAGATCCCGAGGTCATTAAAAATTCAGCCATCCCAATTGAGGAAAAACCTTGCCTAGATCAGCCGCGTCACCTCATCGAGGTATCAGACAGTTTTGATCAGCAGCGAGTGTCGATGTGTGACAGTGGGCGCAGTGGTGTGGCTATCACTTACGCATCGACGCCATTTCAAAAATCTTGACCGAAGTCAATCAATTTGCGGGCGGTGTTGTGAATGCTGAAGGCTCAGCATCTTTACAAAATTTTGCGTGCGGTCCATTTCACGCTAAGACAGTTGATCGCTCGATCAAGTTTTAAGGTTTGACAAACTTGAGGACAAAGCCATCTTTAGGTTGACTTCTGTCTGGTGTATTTTTGTCACGAAGGTCTGACGGATTGCGCCAAAAGCTTCCTTGCCCCACCAGCTTGAAGCCTGCGTCTTCCACCTCTTTGCGCATGAAAGCTTCTTCAATACGATGCAAGGTAGCCGCCTCCGAAATGCCCGTACCAAGTCGGCCAGAATGATCGGCAATCACATACAGTCCACCCGACTTCAGCGCAGCGAAGACGGCGCTGTTCATTCGACTCCGATCTACACCCATGTGTCCTAGGTCGTGATAATTAAAGATCAAGGTCACCAAGTCAAGCCCACCGGCCGTGACTTCCGGAGGGACTGGGTCTTCAAATTTGCGGACGACTGGAATGATGTTTGCGACCTGCCGATTTTTAGCTCTTTCTGTCAAGGCTTGAGGCGAGGTCAATCGCTGCGAGCTGCTGGGAGCGCGAGGCGCACTTTGTCCGTAGACTCGCCCACTGAGCCCCACTGCACGGGACAGCAGTTCGGTTGTGTAGCCACCACCAGCGCTCAAATCTAAGGCCACCATGCCTGGCCGAACGCCAATGAACGTCAGCATTTCATCGGGTTTGCGTTGCTCGTCCTGACCCCGATCAGTCGCGCTGCGATCTGGGCTGGCGATGATTTCTGCAATGCGCTCCTTGCTCAGGACTGTCGCATTCAATGTGGTCGACGGATTCGAGTACGTAC
>CANFSO010000200.1 GCA_947449895.1 Comamonadaceae bacterium | reverse complement strand
TATATTCTTCCAAAGCCCAGCCAACCCGCCGACGGAGACCGTGTGCGCAATTTGAATCAGGACACCATTACCCAAGCCGTGATTGCCCGGTTTGCGCAGACCCCTGAGCCTCGGCTCAAGGAGGTGGTGACAAATTTGGTTCAGCACCTGCACGCCTTTGCCCGTGAGACCCATCTGACCGAAGCGGAGTGGGCGCAAGGTATTGAGTTCCTCACTGCCACCGGTCAAAAGTGCGGCGACCAACGGCAAGAGTTCATCTTGCTCAGCGATGTGCTGGGCTTGTCGATGTTGACGGTGGCCATGAACAACGACAAGCCGCAGGGCTGCACCGAGGCCACGGTGGTCGGTCCTTTTCACGTTGAAGGTGCGCCTCACTATGCGCTGGGCGCTGATGTTGCCAATGGCGCTGTTGGTCAGCCTTGTCTGGTGCGCGGCCGGGTAATCGGGCTGGGAGGCGAGGCTGTGCCCAACGCCGTGATTGAGGTCTGGCAGGCCGACGCTGAGGGCAACTACGACGTCCAGTATGCCGATCTTGCTGAGCATCGAGCACGCGGTGTGCTGCGCTCTGGCGCCGATGGCGGTTTTCACTTTCGCAGCATCGTGGCTGAGCCTTACCCGATTCCGAATGACGGCCCCGTTGGTGAATTGCTGAAAGCCACGCGGCGTCATCCATGGCGTCCGGCACATCTGCATTTCATGATCAAGGCCGAAGGTTACGAAACGCTCACCACGCATGTCTTTCGCAATGGCGACCCTTATCTGGATTCGGATGCCGTGTTTGGTGTGCGTCAGTCGTTGGTGGCCGACTGGATGCAGCAGCCCGACGGCATGTTCAGCCTTGATTTTGATTTCATTTTGAACCCTTCACCCCATGATTGACATCTTTCACCTGCTCGATAAATCTAATGGCGCCGATTTTTTGCAGCGCGTTCGACCCGAAGCCTGAGTGCATTGATTCTGGAGAATTCTATGATCAAACACATCGTTATGTGGAATCTTCGCGGCGATTCGCCAGCGGAAAAACGCGACTGCATCGCGCAGCTGCAACGCAGCTTTGAGTCGTTGCGTGGGCGTATTCCCGGTTTGCTGCACCTCGAAATTGGCGTAGATTCGAGCCGGATTGATTACGCCTGCGATGTTGTGTTGTATTCAGAATTCGAAAGTCAAGAGGCGCTTGACGGTTATGCCGTACACCCCGAACACCAGCGCGTCAAGCGTGAACTAGGCGACCTGCGCATTGCGCGGCACCAAGTTGATTTTTTCAGCCCGGCAGTACTGGCTGTCGCGGCTACCCCCTCAATTTAGACAATGGAGATTTGAATGAACGACGACATGAAAAGCGAGTTGGAAATACGGCAGATGGTCGAGCGTTGGGCGCTGTGGCGCGATGCCGGTGACTGGGCGCGTTTTGCGACGGTCTGGCACCCTGAGGGCGTCATGATGGCCACTTGGTTTCAGGGCTCTTTTCAAGAATTCATCCGGGTCACGCAAGAGGGCTGGAGCAAGGGTGTCAGCATCCTGCATTTTTTGGGTGGTTCGGCCGTCGAAGTGGCGGGTGACCGCGCCATTGCACAAACCAAAATGACGATTTCCCAGCGCGGTATGGTTGAAGGCGCCCATGGCCCCGTGCTGTGTGATGTGGTCTGCACGGGTCGTTTTTATGACTTTGTGGAACGCCACGATGGTCAGTGGAAGCTGCTGCACCGCCAACCGATTTACGAAAAAGACCGCATTGATCCCGTCGACTCGTCGGCCACTTTGACCTTGGACCAAGAGGCCTTGGCAGGCTTTCCTGAAGGCTACCGTCACCTCGCCTACATCCAGACGCGCATTGGCTACACCGTCAAGCTCGACATGCCGATGTTGAAGGGCCCGGTGGTGCAAGCGCTGTATCAGCGCGGTGCACGCTGGTTGGCCGGTGGTGCGCTCGAGCGCTGATATTTTCATTCATCGTGTCGTTATAAAAAATAGACCGGAGACAAAGACATGACTTGCAATACCTTGAAGGGCTGCGTCAGCTTGGTGTTGGCCAAGACGCTGTGGACGGCGCTGGCCGTGACCTCGCTGGCTGCCGTGCCAGCAGCTGCGCAGGTGTTCCCGAACAAGCCTTTGAGGGTGGTGGTGCCGCAACCGCCTGGTGGTGGTTTTGACTTTGTGGGTCGCCTGCTGGCCGACCGGCTGAGCAAGCAGCTGACACAACCGGTGGTGGTCGAGAATCGTCCCGGCTCAGGCACCTTGATTGGTACTGATGCGGTGGCCAAATCAGCACCTGACGGTTATACCTTGCTGGTCGGATCGATCTCGAACCTCGCCATCAACCCGGGCTTGTACCGCAATTTGCCCTACGACAGCCTGCGTGATTTCGAGCCCGTCGGTTTGGCTGTTGCCTACAGCTACACCTTGATGGCGCGCAAGGACTTGCCCTTCAATTCCCTGAAAGACTTGGTGGCGCATGCCAAGGCCAACCCCGGCAAGTTGACCTACGCTTCGGCCGGCAACGGTTCTGGCCAGCACGTGCTGGCAGCCGCCCTGTGGCACCTCGCTGGCGTCGAGCTGGTGCATGTGCCTTACCGAGGTGCGCAGGCGGCGTACCAAGACTTGTTGGGTGGCCGTGTCGATGTGTTTTTTGACCTCTCACCCACCGCCCGGGTGCAGGTTGATGCAGGCAATGTGAAAGCGCTGGCAGTCTCTGGCAATGCCCGTCTTGCGGGTCACCCGGCGGTGCCGACCATCACTGAAACCGGCGTGGCAGCGCTCGAACTAGAGTCTTGGTTCGGTTTTTTCGTACCAGCCAAAACCCCGGTGGATATTGCTGCACAGCTCCGTACCGAATTGACCAAAGTGATTGCCGCGCCGGATGTTGTCGATATTTTCCGCAAGGCAGGGGGCCGGCCACTGGCTTTGAACCCCGCTGAAACACGGGCGCTGGTCAAGCGCGACGTCGACCGTTGGACCAAGCTGACGCGCGACCTTGACATCAAGCCCGAGTAAATCTGTAAGCTCCACTCCTCTTCAACTTTTTTAAAGAACCCATTCCATGCGAATTTCCGACGCCTGCCTCGACCAACTTTTTTTCAAAGCCCGCACAGCCAATGGCTTCATGGACAAGCCGGTGCCTGCCGAGCTGCTGCAACAGGTCTATGACATCGCCAAGATGGGCGCCACCTCGATGAACACGCAGCCCGCACGCTACGTCTTCCTGAACTCGTCCGAATCGCGTCAGCGTCTGATCCCAGCGCTGTCCCCTGGCAATGTCGAGAAAACCAAGGTCGCACCAGTCACTGTCATCGTTGCCACTGATACCCGTTTTTACGAGCACATGCCCGTGGTCTGGCACAACCCCGGCGCCAAGGAAATGTTTGAAGGCAACAAGCCCTTGGCCGATGGCACCGGCATTCGCAACAGCACCTTGAGCGGCGCTTATTTCATGATCGCCGCGCGCGCTGTCGGTCTCGATTGCGGCCCGATGAGCGGTGTCGATCTGGCCAAGGTC
>CANFSO010000199.1 GCA_947449895.1 Comamonadaceae bacterium | reverse complement strand
TCGGCGCTGAGCCACAAGGTGCGCACGATGCCATCGTCAAGGGCTTGCCCAGCGACGAACTCTCCCAACTCGCCACAATAGGCAAAGCGCAGGTAAGTGATGTCTTCGGTCTGCGCTTGACCGGGCACCAGTTTTTCAAAGCGCGACAAATAAACACCAACCAAAGCTGTCGGCTGAAAGTGAAACGCGGTTTCTTCCAGCGTTTCACGCGCGCAACCCTCCAGCGGGCTTTCGCCGGGGTCGAGGTGGCCGGCCGGGTTGTTCAGGCGCAAGCCATCTTGCGTGTGCTCTTCTACCAACAAAAATTCCGTCACGCCGGCGACATCTCGGGCAATCACGGCGGCGACTGTGACGCTGGGTTTCCATCGAATGTTCATGGTCAGAATTATCCCTTTGTAGCGCTTTGATTGACGATTGGATTAACGCTTGGGTTGAAGCCCGGCGCGAAATACGCACGCAGGTATTCAACCAGGCACTGAACAGCTTTTGGCACCTGCGCCGACCACGGCCTGAGGGCGTAAATACGGTCGCCGAAAAAGCCTTGCACTTGCCAATCGGGCAAGACTCGCACCAGCGGCGATTGGCCATCTGCGTTGGCCGGTGGCAGGCTGAAATCGGGCAGCAGGCCAATGCCCAAACCGGCCAAGAGCGCGTCGCGCAAGACCTCGCTGTTGTTGGCCTTGAGCGAGCCACGGATGTTGACGCCGACGCGCACATCGGCTGGCGGAGCAGCGCTGGCGGCGGATGTCGTCTCGGATATGGCGGCTTTGCTTGTTGTGCGCGGGCGGCGCTTGCCCACTTTGGCGGTAGCCTCGGCGCTGTTCGAGCTTTTCGCGAAAGTCCAATTAGCAGAGTGCCCGCCGCCCAGATACAACAAGCAGTCATGTGCGCTGAGCTCAGACGGATGCGTCGGCACGCCGCGCGCAGCCAGATACGCCGGGCTGGCCATCAACACCGAGCGGGTTTCGCACAAAACCCAGGCCACATGGGTTTCGGGCGGCGTGTTGGTGTGGCGAATCGCCAAGTCAAAGCCTTCGTTGGCGAGGTTCACAAAGCGGTCGGTTAACTCTAGCTCGATCTGAATCTCGGGAAATTGCTTCAAAAAAGCCGCCACGCACGGCGCCAGATGTTGCCGCCCGAACGCCACCGGCGCGGTCACACGCACCAGCCCACGCGATGTGCCGACCAGGTCTTTGACAGCGGTGTAACTCTCGCTGATGCGGCCAAAGGCCGGCAGCATGTCGTTCACCAGCTGCTGGCCGGCTTCCGTCAGGCCGACTGAGCGCGTGGTGCGCCGCACCAGCAAGACACCGGCTGAGCGCTCCAGCTCGCTGATGCGCATGCTGGCCGAGGCTTTAGATACGCCAAGGCGACGTGCGGCCTCGGTGAAGCTGCGCGTGGCGGCCAGCACCGTCAACAAATGCAAGTCAGCCAGCAGCGGTGAAAGTTGGTCAGAAGCCATGCCCGCAGATTAGCAGAACCGGGCTCATTGTTCATTTATTTGAACAATGTAATCACAGATAAGGGCGTTATCAAAACGCCTGCTGAGGCCTAGACTAAGCCTTAACAGACAACACACAGGACTCACCATGACCACAGCCACCACCCCCAGCACCATCGCCCACCATGTGAACGGGCGCCTTGTCGCCGGCGCATCAGTCCGCCAGCAAGACGTTTTCAACCCCGCTACGGGCGCAGTCACTGCCCGCGTAGCGCTGGCCAACGCGGCTGACGTAGACGCCGCCGTCGTCGCGGCCAAAGCGGCTTTTCCGGCTTGGTCAGACACGCCGCCGATTCGCCGTGCCCGCGTCATGTTCAAGTTCCTGGAGCTGCTGAACCAACACAAAGACCAGTTGGCGCACCTCATCACCGCCGAGCACGGCAAGGTCTTCACCGACGCCCAAGGCGAAGTGGCGCGCGGCATCGACATCGTCGAATTCGCCTGCGGCATTCCGCAATTGCTCAAGGGCGACTTCACGGATCAAGTCAGCACCGGCATCGACAACTGGACGCTGCGCCAGCCCCTCGGCGTGGTGGCGGGCATCACGCCTTTTAACTTCCCGGTGATGGTGCCGATGTGGATGTTCCCGGTGGCGATTGCCGCTGGCAATTGCTTCATCCTCAAACCCAGCCCGATCGACCCGAGCGCCAGCCTGTTCATGGCCGACCTGCTGAAAAAAGCTGGCCTGCCGGACGGTGTTTTCAACGTCGTGCAAGGTGACAAGGAAGCCGTTGACGCACTGCTGGTGCACCCGGATGTGCACGCGATTTCGTTCGTCGGCTCGACGCCGATTGCCAACTACATTTATGAAACCGGCGCGCACCACGGCAAGCGTGTGCAAGCGCTGGGTGGCGCCAAAAACCACATGGTCGTGATGCCGGACGCCGACCTCGACCAAGCCGTCGACGCGCTGATTGGCGCTGGTTACGGTTCGGCCGGTGAGCGCTGCATGGCGATCTCTGTCGCCGTGCTGGTCGGCGATGTGGCCGACCGCTTACTGCCTAAGTTGCAAGCACGCGCCGAGCAACTCATCATCAAAAACGGCGTCAACTTAGATGCCGAAATGGGTCCCATCGTCACCGCCGCTGCGCACCAACGCATCACCGGTTACATCGACCTCGGCGTCCAAGAAGGCGCGACACTGCTGGTCGATGGCCGCAGTTTCACAGGCGCACAAGCCGGCGCGGGTTGCGAGCAAGGCTTCTGGATGGGCGGCACGCTGTTTGACAACGTGACCCCCGAAATGCGCATTTACAAAGAAGAAATTTTTGGCCCTGTGCTGGGCTGCATGCGCGTCAAAGACTTGGCAGAAGCCATCAACCTGATCAACGCCCATGAGTTCGGCAACGGCGTCAGCTGCTTCACCCGCGACGGCAACGTGGCCCGTGAATTCAGCCGCCGCATCCAAGTCGGCATGGTCGGCATCAACGTGCCGATCCCCGTGCCGATGGCCTGGCACGGTTTTGGTGGCTGGAAGAAAAGCCTGTTCGGCGACATGCACGCCTACGGCGAAGAAGGTGTGCGTTTTTACACCAAGCAAAAATCCATCATGCAGCGCTGGCCCGAGAGCATCGGCAAGGGTGCTGAGTTTGTGATGCCGACGGCGAAGTGAATTTTAGGGCGGCGATACTCAGCCAATGATTCGCCGACCCCCAGCCTCAATGGCCTCTTCTTTTTCTGCTTGGTGCATCGTTCTGGTGATGGCCCTTGTCAGCGCCAGCACTTTCGCAGCACAAGCCGCCAACGACACCTTGCGCATCGGCTCCAAGCGTTTCACCGAGTCCTACATCCTGGCGCAGGTGCTGGCGCAGACGTCGGCGCCGCACATGCAAACCCCGCCCGTCGTGCTGCAGGGCTTGGGCAACACGGCCATTGTTTACGCGGCGCTGCGCTCGGGCAGCATTGATGTGTACCCGGAATACATGGGCACCATCAGCCTAGAGATCCTTCAGCGTAAAACGCCGATGTCGATAGAGGCCATGAACACGGCGCTGGCACCGCTGGGTTTTGGCGCCGCCATGACGCTGGGTTTTAACAACGGCTATGCGCT
>CANFSO010000198.1 GCA_947449895.1 Comamonadaceae bacterium | reverse complement strand
GCTGGCGATGCCGCGCATCTTTTCACGCCAACCGGCGGCTTAGGCTACAACACGGCGGTTGAAGATGCGGTGAATCTGGGCTGGAAACTCGCCAGCGTGATGCGTGGTCAAGCGCCGCCTGCGCTGCTGGCCAGCTACGAGCAAGAACGGAAACCGCTGGCCGAACGCAACACAGCCTATGCGCGTCAGTTTGCTGATTCAGTTGGGCTGTTGGTGGCACCGCCGCAGTTGGACGAAGACTCCGAGGTGGGCGCGGCTGAACGCCACAGGGTTGGCGATTACCTTGATCGGCATGTCCGGCTGGAGTTCAATATTCCCGGCGTTACCTTCGGTGGGCGTTATGACACCTCACCCTTGATCGTGCACGACGGCACGCTGGTGCCGCCCGATGCGGCCAACAGCTACACACCCACTGCATGCCCGGGCGGACGGTCACCGCACGCATGGCTGGCCGATGGCCGCTCCTTGTTTGACACCTTTCATACGGAGTGGACGTTGTTGCAATTGGGTGTTGACGGTTCGGCGCCAGAGGTGAAGGGTTTCATCGACGCGGCAAGCACCTTGAAGATGGACTTGAAAGTGGTTGCGCACAACGCGCCTGAGCTTCGCGCCCTGTATGAAGCGCCTCTGGCACTGATTCGACCAGATCAAGTCGTCGCTTGGCGTGGCCACGATGCGCGCGATGCCGCCGCGGTCTTGGCGCAGGCCAGCGGTCGACTCGTCTCAGGTCAAAGCCGTAGCGCGACCGAGTAGCCTGTCATTTCTAGGTAGCCGCGCCCCACCCGCTGGCCATGGCTGTCAAGCAAATCGCTGAGGCCTTCCCAGTACACCGCACCGGTGGATAAGCGGCTGTCGAGCTCTTGGTTGTCGATGACCGCTTTGACGCTGTACAGCTCAGTGGGCGTACGCACTTCCCACTCGACTGGATAGCGTGCCTGCGTCAACGGGCTGGTCCAATGCCGCAGCGGTTTGAACGTCACCTCGCCGCGTTTGAAGACCGTCAACGCGCCCTTGGCCGAGCGGAAAGAGCCGCCGTCCCAGACTGTGCCACCACTGGCCGTGCGCAGACGAAAGGCGGTGAGCGCGCTGCCGTCGTCTAAGTTCATGCCGATCCAGTCCCAGCCTTGGGCATCGGGGTGCAGCAGTTCTTCGCTCCACTCGTGGTCCAGCCAAGCCTTACCTGCCACGTCGAAAGTTTGCCCTTGCAGCGTGATTTTTCCGCTGGTGTTCAGCTGCGGGTGGCTGTAGTAGTAGCTGGCTTGACGCGCCTCTGGCCCTTTGCGCGACAGGCCGTTTTGGCCCTGCAAAATCAGCGGCTGTGTTTCATTCATTTGCAGTTGTAGCGCGAAGTCCTTGCTCGGCAGGCTGGCGTTGTAGCGGCTTGGCTTAGCCGTGTCGCGTTGCAAGGTCCAGTCATTGAGCTTGAGTTGGGTGTCTTGCGTGCTGGCAAAGGCCACGCCAAAACCTGCGCGGGCAACGCGCTGGTCATGCCAGAGTTTTTTACCCTTTACATCGGTCAGTGCGGCATGCGCAAAGATGAGTTGCTGAGCTGAGAACTTCGACTGCATGGCTTGGGTTGCATCTACACGGGTGCGAAAAAACGTCAGCTGAAAACCGAATTCACGGTTTGTTGAGGCACTGGTTGTTGCGTGGCCGGTGATGTACCACCACTCCGTGCGCAGCTCTGGGTGTGCGCCGTGGTCGCGCGGAAAGCGCATGCTGCGCTCTGGCAAAGACCATGCTGCAAAAGGCGTGCTGGCAATCCCGACGCCAAAGACGCTGGCGACGGTCAGGGCGCGGCGTGTCAGCATTGATTGTGCAAAGTCATGCTTGGATTCTCGCAGCCCTAAATCTGACAGCCAGCTCAAGCAGGATGTTCGCGTCCGATCGGTTCAGTTTCAAACACCACCTCGCCCGTGTCCACATGAACCACTCTGATGTGCTGGCGGGTCGGGTCGGCAAGACTTTTTATCGCGACCGCGACGGCTAAGCCGCGGTCGTTGTAGATCTGCCGAGAGCTGTTGTGCGGCAAGAGACTGCCGCGCAACGGGCTGCTGCTTTCAATACGGTACTGTGAACTGGCCATGATGAATGTCCTGAACGAAATGTCAATGTACGGAGAAAAGTTGACTCATCCTAAGCTTTCAATGTGACGTTTTGATCACACAAACACTCAAGAAAGCGTCACGAAGGTAACGAATCGAAAAGTGGGTTCGCCCGTCTCGAGGCGTGTTGCGCTTGTTCTTAAAATTAGTCTTGAATACTGCCAGAGTGGTTGGGACAAAAAGACTAGAGAACAGCGTGCGGTGTTGTCAGCCGAGATGCCGTCACCAGTCTTCTTTGACTGCGAGCACCGCGTCGGCACTGGCGGCTGCGCGGCCTGCCAACCAAGCTGTCAACGTTCCTGCCAACACAACGGCAGCACACAAACCCAGCAAGCGCAGCCACGGCACTTGCAGGTCCATCGTCCAGTGGAAACTTTGCGGGTTGACCACATGCACCAGCACCACCGACACCGCCAGTCCGAGCGCCAGCCCGGCGATGGAACCCATGACCGTCCAGGCGGCACCTTCACCGGCCACCACCGTCAAAATTTGCCGGCGAGTCAGGCCCAAGTGCGCCAGTAGGCCAAACTCCTTGCGCCGGGCCAAGACTTGGGCGCTGAAGTTGGCGGCCACGCCAAACAGCCCGATCGCGATGGCGACCGCCTGCAGCCAATACGTGACCGCAAAACTGCGGTCAAAAATACGCAGCGAGGTGGTACGGATTTGGCTGGCCGAGGCAAATTCAATCAGGCTTCCGGTGCCAGAGGCTTGCTCTGGGACGTCACGGATGGCTTGTTGCACCGCTGCGTCGCTGGCGTCTGGCGTCAGCCAGAGCGCTAGGTCGTTGACACGTTGGTCGCCGGTGAGCCGCACAAAGTCAGCTTCGTCGATGGCGATGGCGCCGAACTGGCGAGCGTAATCACGCCACACGCCGGCGACAAAAAATTGCGCTGTTGGGGCCACATCCGCTGCCGCTGCAGCGCTGGTTGTTGTCACCGCTCCGAAGGCAGTCGACAGCGGTGCAAATGGACCGCCCAGCTTCGCTTGGTAAAGATCCAACATCGGCTCGCTGACATAAATGCCAATGGCACCCGCCGGCACGGCCAAGGTTTCGCCCACCAAGGGCAGGGCACGGGCCGGATCTTGCAAGTCGCGGGCGATCAGTGCCACAGCCGGTTGCGCCGGGTTGAGTAAGAGTTGCGTCACGCGCAGCGTGCTGACGCGCTGCACGCCCGGCACAGTCGCCACGCGCTCAACGAACTCGGGGCTGAAATAAGCGCTGTCGCTGGCAGCGGCACTGACCGACGTGCGCACGTACAAATCAGCCGGCAGCACCACGTCCAGCCAGCTGGTAACCGATTGCCGAAAGCTCGCCACCATGACGGTCAGCGCCACCGCCAAACTCAGCGACGCCACCACGCCGCTGACCGCCACGCCAGCGCTTTCGCGCACGCGTCGAGCACGCTCCACCGCCAGCATGGGCAGGGCGCGGTGCGCCACCCACGGGCTCAGTCGTCCGTACAACAAGCCGATCAAACCCGGCAGCGTGGTGATGCCGCCGACCAGTAACAAGCCGACCGACAAATAGGCCCCCAGCGCGATGCCAGCCACGGG
>CANFSO010000197.1 GCA_947449895.1 Comamonadaceae bacterium | reverse complement strand
GACCGACGAGACCGACTACGCGGTGAGTTTCGTGGTGGTCGAGCAGGCGGACCAGCCTAGCCAGAAGCCCACACCACCTTTCTCCGGCTAAATTTTTAGACGACTTTCATCACCGAACCTTCATTCAAGAAAAGCCCACCATGACATCTCACACCTCTGGCCAGCACGCGCCTCTCATCATCGACATCGCCGGCCTCACGCTGACCAAAACTGATCGCCAGCGGCTCAAGCATCCGCTGACCGGTGGCGTTATTTTGTTCGCCCGCAACTGGGAAAACCGTCAGCAACTCAGCGCCCTTTGTGCCGAGATGAAGAAAGTTCGCCGCGATTTATTGATCTGCGTCGACCATGAAGGCGGCCGCGTGCAGCGCTTCAAGACCGATGGCTTCACGCACCTGCCGCCCATGCGCGCCTTGGGCGAGATGTGGCTCAAAGACGGCAAGGACTCAGAAGGCGCAGGCGCCATGGCCGCCACCAATGCCGCCACAGCTTGCGGCTATGTGCTGGGCGCCGAACTGCGTGCTTGCGGCGTTGATTTCAGCTTCACGCCGGTGCTGGACTTGGACCACGGCGAAAGCGGTGTGATCGGCGACCGCGCTTTCAGCCGCGACCCGCGCATCGTCGCTTTGCTGGCCAAGAGTCTGATGCACGGCCTGCTGCAGTCCGGCATGGGCAACTGTGGCAAGCATTTTCCCGGCCACGGCTTCGTCAAAGCCGACTCGCACACCGACATTCCGGTCGATCGCCGCAGCCTCAAAGCCATTTTGGCGGACGACGCTGCCCCTTACGACTGGCTCAACACCACGCTCACCAGCGTCATGCCCGCGCATGTGATTTACCCCAAGGTCGACTCGCGGCCTGCCGGGTTTTCAGAGAAGTGGTTGGGCTTTATTTTGCGTGGCCAGCTCGGCTTTGGCGGTGCGGTGTTCAGCGACGACCTGAGCATGGCCGGTGCGCGTTTGATTGACGGCAAACAGGTGAGCTACACCGAGGCTTCTGTGGCCGCACTGAACGCCGGCTGCGACATGGTGTTGCTGTGCAACCAAAGTCTGGACGGCGGCGTGGCCGTCGACGAATTGCTAGACGGCATGACGCAGGCTCAACTCAAGGGCGCGTGGGAGCCTTTAGAGTCTAGCGAAGAGCGCCGTCTGGCCCTGCTGCCGACCAAGCCTGCCGTGGCGTGGGACGACTTGATGTTGGAGCCGGCCTACATGCATGCGCTGGGCTTGGTGCCTTGAGGTAACCGCTAGCGCGGGGGCGGCAGCTGCTCTCCCAGCGCCCGCCGCCACAACCAGTCTAGGCTGCGCGGAATATCAAGCGTCACGGCAAGCTGCTTTGGTTTGGCCAAGGCCACCGGCGGGCTGTGTCGCTCGGCCACGGCAAAGGTGAAAGAATAGTTCGGCTCCTGCCCCATGCGCAGGTCGCTGATCAACAAGCGACTGCCGCGTTGCTCCAGCTTATAAAAACCCTTAGTGAACGCCACGAGGCGCTGCACGCCGTCAATGCTCTGCAGCTCGGCGGCCAGCGCGTTGCCGCGCGGGAAGCGATCGAACTCAATCTTCGGCTGCTCGTCGAGCAACGAGTAAAAGCCCTCAAAGTACTCGTCCCCAGCCACCGCCACCACCCGCCACAGCACGGTGTTGAACGGCGTGGGAGTCACCAGCAGGCGCTCGACTGCGACACCTTGCTGCGCCAGTGAGGCACGGGCTATCTGCGTCACCTGCTGTTGCGCGGCAAAACTCCAAGCCAGATAAACCGTACTGATCAGCAGTCCAACGCCATTAACCATCAGCCCCCGGTGACCTCCACGCGCCGCCAACACCCAAATCAGGCCGACCAGCAGCGGCAGCGTGTACAACGGGTCGATGATGAAGATGCTGCCCACACCAAACGGGTAATTGGAAAAAGGCAGCGCCAGCTGCGTGCCGTAGACCGTCATCGCGTCCAGCAGCGGGTGCGTCAACAGCACCAGCCAGAGCGCCAGCCACCAGCGCCGGAACAAACCCCATTCGCCGTGCAGTCGCGCCACCAACGCAGCAAAAGGCAGAGAGAACAATGTCAGCCAGAACAGCGCATGGCTTTCGGCGCGGTGCAGCACCATGTTGCGGATGACGTCTCCTTGGTCGATCATCACATCCAGGTCGGGCAGCGTGCCCGCCACGGCGCCCCACAGCGCAGCCTTCCATACCGCTGTGCGGCGGCCCATCACGGCCACCGAAACGGCGGCGCCTAGCGCTAGTTGAGAGAGAGAATCCATAGCCGGGGATTATCGATGGCCGCCCACTGGCAGCCATCGAGGCAAGTTAAAAGCAATCCCAGAAAATAAGCTTATTAGCTTAGTCCGTCTCTAACATACGGCAAGTGTGGTGCTTAGCGCACCCCAAAAACTCAACGCCCCGACCAATCCAATTTCCCCACCACATCCAGATGCGTGAGATACACCCGCAGGTCGAATTCGTACTGGTGGTATTGCGGTTCCATGTAGGTGCACAGCTTGTAGAAAGCCTTGTCGTGCTCGCGTTCTTTGATGTGCGCGAGTTCGTGCACGGCGATCATTTTCAGGAACTCGGCGGGGCCTTCCTTGAACAGGGCGGCGACGCGGATTTCGCGCTTGGACTTGAGCTTGTTGCCCTGCACGCGTGAGATGGTGGTGTGCGTGCCTAGCGCATGCGCAATAACTTGCAGTTTGTTGTCAAACAGCACCCGCGAGAGCGGATCTGAGTTGCGCAAAAAACGGTTCTTCAGGTCCATCACGTAGTCGTACAGCGCCTTGTCGGTGCGGACGCTATGGGCTTCGGGATATTTCTTCAGCAACACCGCACCGAGCTGACCTTCAGTGAGCAGCGCTTGCACTTGGTCGCGCAAGTTGTCGGGGTAGCCGAGCAGGTATTTCAATGACAGACCGGCCGTCCCGATCGTGCTCAATTTTCGCGGCGCAGCGCCGGGAACAAGATGACGTCGCGGATGCTGGCGCTGTCTGTCAACAGCATCATCAGGCGGTCAATGCCGATGCCGCAGCCGCCGGTGGGTGGCATGCCGTATTCGAGCGCACGCACAAAGTCGGCGTCGTAAAACATGGCTTCGTCGTCGCCAGAGTCTTTGGCGTTGACCTGCGCTTGGAAACGCGCAGCTTGTTCTTGGGCGTCGTTGAGTTCGCTGAAGCCATTGCCGAACTCGCGGCCGGTGATGTAAAGCTCAAAGCGTTCGGTCACTTCAGGGCGTGCATCATTGGCGCGCGCCAAGGGCGAAATTTCGGTCGGGTGTTCCATGATGAAGGTCGGCTGCCAGAGCTTGTCTTCAACCGTTTCTTCAAAGTACAAAACCTGCAAACTGGCCAGCGAGCGGGTCGAAAGGCGGTCTTTTTGCTCGGTACAACCGAGTTTTTTGACGGCGTTGATGAGCCATGCTGCGTCGTCCACGTTGGCACCGGCGTCGGTGTGTTTCAGGATGGCTTCGCGAATCGTCAGGCGTTCAAAAGGCTGGCTCAAGTCGACCGGTTTGCCGCCGTAGCTCAACTGCAAAGTGCCGCAAGATTTTTGGGCGGCGTCACGGATCAGCGCTTCGGTGAAGGCCATCAGGTCGTTGTAGTTCCACCAAGCGGCGTAGAACTCCATCATGGTGAATTCGGGGTTGTGCCGAACGCTGATGCCTTCGTTGCGGTAGCTGCGG
>CANFSO010000196.1 GCA_947449895.1 Comamonadaceae bacterium | reverse complement strand
GCGGCATGCCCAAGTTCTAGCCTTTCAATCCCTGCCGTTCACACTCGTCTTCAAGCAGCCCGAAGACCCAGCGCCAGCGGCTGGCGGGCATGCAACCAAGCCCGGCGCAACACAGCCGGTGCACGCGACTCTTCTGGAATCAACAAGTATCCATGCGCTTGCAAAGCGGCACCCATGCCGACTTTGCTGCTCAGCACGGTCATGGGGATGGCCAGCAGCAGCGGCAGACCCACCGGCAGCAACCAGACCAAGGCGCTCGGATCGACGATCGCCAAGAGCACAGCCAACACACTCACCAACGCAGTTTGCGGTGCAAAGTGCTCAGCGGCATGACGCCATGGCACGGCATTGGCTTCACGCGGAGGTGATTTCCAGTCGAGCTTGATGCCGGTGATGGCCGCCACCACAAAGATCGAATGCGCCACCATGCGCACCGGTGCTTGCAGCAAAGCCACGCCGGTTTCCAGTAAGCCGCTGCGCAGCAGGCCCAGCGTGCCGCCGTACTGTTGTTGTTCGCGGCGCAGCAGAATCGACAGCAGACCCAGCACTCGCGGCATGAACAACATGCACAGCGTCCAGACCCACAAGGCAATCAGTTCTGGCGGCAGCTTGGCCCAGTCTGCGACCAACGGTGAGTCCATCATCCACAAGGCCGTGCCGAGTGACAAAAAGCACAACCACAGCGGGGCCGACAAATAAGCCATCGCGCCGGTGCCGAACATCGAGCGATGCACCGGGTGAATACCGGGTTCAGCGATCAAGCGGGAATTTTGCAAATTGCCTTGGCACCAGCGGCGGTCGCGCTGCAATTCGGCCAGCAGATCAGGCGGTTGCTGTTCGTAGCTGCCGACCAAGTCTGCCACCAACCAGACGTGAAAGCCGGCTCGGCGCATCAGCGCGGCTTCAACGAAGTCGTGCGACATGATGCTGCCCGACAAGCCGCCCGTGCCCTTGATACGCGCCAGTGCGCAGTGCTGCATGAAAGGCTCAATGCGGATGATGGCGTTGTGACCCCAATAGTGCGAATCGCCCATTTGCCAGAACTGCATGCCGAGCGTGAACAAGCGGCCCGTCACACGCGAGGCGAACTGCTGCGTGCGCGCATGCAGCGTCACGTGGCCAATCGATTGCGTGGCGGTCTGGATGATGCCGGCGGTCGGGTTGGCTTCCATCAGCTTGACCATGGACACCAAGCAGTCACCGCTCATGACACTGTCGGCGTCGAGCACCACCATGTAGCGGTAGTCTTTGCCCCAGCGGCGGCAGAAGTCCGCCACGTTGCCGGCCTTGCGGTCGGTACGGCGCGCACGCAGTCGGTAATAGACCTCAATTTGCGGCTGATCTGGACGCGCTGCTAGCTGAGCGCGCAGATCTTCCCAGGCGGCATGTTCGGCTAGCTGCGTTTCGGGGTTGTTGGTGTCGGACAGCACAAACACGTCGAAGGCGCCGACATGGCCAGTGCTGGAGACGGACTCGCAGGTGGCGCGCAGACCCGCAAAGACGCTGCGCACGTCTTCGTTGCAAATCGGCATGATGATGGCCGTGCGGGTCGCTGGGTTCAGCGTGTGGTGTTGGACCTTTTTGGCTGACAGCGAGTGCGCGTCACCGCGCAAGGTGACGTAAAAGCCCATCATCGCGGTCATGAAACCGGTGACCACCCAAGCTGACAGCAAGGTGAACAGCGCGAGTTGGCTGTATTGCATCCAAGCGCTTTCGTAGGCCGGCTGCATGTTGGAAAACAAGTGGGCCGCCAGCGCGGTGCTGATCACCGTGAGCAAGACAAACACCGTGCGCCGGCGCAACGCTGCTTGTTGCCAAGGCGCGAGCTCAGCGGCTACAGGCGTTGTCGCTGATGTGAGACTTTTGGCTTTCAGCGGCAGCAGCGCCGTTGTGCGCACGCTGTTCCAAAATCCGCGCCATGGACGCGGCGTCATGCTGCCACGGTGCACTGGCGGGGCTGTGACGGAATTCGGATGGCGTTCTTCGCGCAGCTGGCTGCGTTGCCCATGAGCGTTCAAGCGGTTTAAAAGTGTTTGCATGGCATGACTAGGGCAAAGCCCGTGCCAAGCTGAAAACTTCCCTTTTAATCAAGGGCTTGAGAGAACTTTGTCCGAAATTTGGCGACTGGGATACCAAAAACCGCTGGTTTACCCTTGTTTTTGTCGCCGGTCAGCGACAAGCCACGACGGCAAGTGCGTCACTATGGAAATTAGTGATTTAAATCAAGGCCTTGGCCGTGTCGCTATCCGGCGACAGGCTCAGACGGTGCTGGCCCTGGATCGGTCTTGAAGTGTCCCGAGGTCAGTCCATGTTTTTGCATCAGGCGGTAAAACTCGGTCCGATTCCGGTCGGCCAAGCGGGCGGCGTCGGCCACATTCCCGTCGGTCAGTTTCAGCAGCCCCACCAAGTAATCGCGCTCAAAACGCTGACGCGCGTCGGCCAAGCTCAGCACTTCCATGCTCGGTGAGCGCAAGGCGCGCTGCATCAGCGCCAGCGAAATCAGCGGCGTGGTCGACAGCGCGCAGACCTGCTCGACGACGTTGTGCAATTGCCGCACATTGCCGGGCCAGGCGGCCGTGCTCAAAGCCTTCAGGGCTTCAGGCGCGAAACCGCTGAGGCGCTTGCTGTACTTTTGCGCCAGCTTCAAGAGGAAGTGATTCGCCAGCAAGGGAATGTCTTCGCGCCGGTCGGCCAGCGGTGGCAGCGTCAAGGTCACGACATTCAACCGGTAAAACAGATCAGCCCGGAACAGGCCTTCGGCCATGGCCGTGTCCAGATCGTGGTGCGTGGCCGAGATGATGCGCACGTCCACGGGAATCGATTGGCTAGACCCGAGCGGGCGCACCACGCGCTCTTGCAGCACGCGCAGCAGTTTCACTTGCAGGGCCGGTGGCATATCACCGATTTCGTCGAGCAGCAGCGTGCCGCCGTCGGCCGCCTGAAACAAACCTTTGTGACTGGCCACGGCATCGGTGAAAGCGCCCTTCATGTGGCCAAACAGTTCAGACTCCAGCAAGGCTTCTGGAATAGCGCCGCAATTGACCGCCACAAAAGGCTTGTTGGCGCGCGCGCTGGCTTGGTGAATCGACAGCGCCAGCAACTCCTTACCAGTGCCGCTTTCGCCGCGAATCAACACGCTGGCATCGGTCTGCGCCACCATGCGCGCTTCCGCCAAGGCTTCGGCCATGCGGCTGGAGCGGCTGATGATGCCGCTTTGCCAGACACTGCTGCCTGCGCTGGCCGGTGTGTCGCCAGGCGCGCTCAGTTCCAACGCTTGGGCGATTTTGTCGAGCAAAGCTTTGCCGTCAAACGGTTTCGTGAGGTAGGTGAAGACGCCGCGCTCAGTGGCCTGCACTGCATCTGGAATAGTGCCGTGTGCCGTCAGCAAAATCACCGGCAGCGAAGGGTGCAGCAAACGCACTTCGTCAAACAAGGCCAGCCCGTCACAGCCTGGCAGTTGCACATCGCTCAGCAGCAGTTGTGGTCTTTCAATTTGCAGCTGGGTCAGCGCGGCTTCAGCCGAGGTCGCGGTGCTGACGCGGTAACCGGCTGCGTTCAGGCGCAGCGTCAACAGGCGCAGCATGTCGGGGTCGTCGTCAACCACCAGCACATGAGCTGCTGTTTTCAGGGCATCGACGTTGGCTGATGCATCAGAATTTTTGTTCATGGCTGCAGGCTGGTGCTGCGCGGCTTGTTTTGCACCGGCGCCGGCCGGTTGCCCAAGCTGCGTTC
>CANFSO010000195.1 GCA_947449895.1 Comamonadaceae bacterium | reverse complement strand
GTGGTCGGTCTGGTGAAGAAACTGTGGAATGGAAAAACAGCATGACGCCAGAACTGCTTGAACAAGGCGCAAGGCGCGTCGAACAACGCATGGCCGCTTTGGCCGGTACCAAAAGCAACACCGAATCTGGAGGGCGCAACGCCAGCACTGGTCGTATTGCCATGCCGACAGGTGAGGTCGACACGACCCACGGCCGCATTTTGTATCTGGAAGACGTCAGCGTCAGCTTCGACGGTTTCAAAGCCATCAACAAGCTGTCGCTTGACATCGCGCCCGGCGAGTTGCGCTGCATCATCGGCCCCAACGGCGCCGGCAAGACCACGATGATGGACATCATCACCGGCAAGACGCGACCCGACGAAGGCACGGTTTTCTTTGGCAGCACGATTGATTTGTTGCGTTACAAAGAAGCCGAAATTGCGCAATTGGGTATCGGTCGAAAATTTCAAAAACCAACGGTGTTTGAACAGCTCACCGTGTTTGAAAATCTGGAACTTGCACTCAAAACCAACAAGAGTGTGAAAGCGTCCATGTTCTTCAAGCTCGACTCCAAACAAAGCGATCGCTTGGCCGAGATATTGGTGACGATTCATCTGGCGCAGAGTGTCGGGCGACTCGCCGGCAACTTGAGTCACGGCCAAAAGCAGTGGTTGGAGATCGGCATGCTGCTGATGCAAGACCCCAAACTGCTGCTGCTCGACGAACCCGTGGCCGGCATGACCGACGAGGAAACCGCTCGCACGGCCGAGCTATTTTTGACTCTCAAGGGCAAGCATTCCTTGCTGGTGGTGGAGCACGACATGAGCTTCATCCGCACCATCTCCGACATCGTCACGGTGCTGTGCGACGGTTCAGTGCTGGCCCAAGGCACGCTAGACCAAGTGCAGGCCGACGAACGCGTGATCGAGGTTTATCTTGGCCGTTGAATTGAAAAACTTATGCTGAACGTCAACAACATCAACCAGTACTACGGCGGCTCGCACATCTTGCGTGACGTCAGTTTGCAAACGCAGCTGGGCAAAGTCACAGTGCTGCTGGGCCGCAACGGCGTTGGCAAAACCACGCTGCTCAAATCACTGATGGGGCTGGTGCCGATCAAGTCCGGTAGCATCGAATTGGATGGCAAACTCATTCAGAACAACACGCCTTATGAGCGGGCGAGGGCCGGCATGGGTTTTGTGCCGCAGGGGCGTGAAATTTTTGCGCGCCTAACAGTCGAAGAAAACCTGCGCATGGGGCTGGCTTACAAGAGCGCCAGCACGCCGATTCCGACTGAGTTGTACGAGTTGTTTCCCGTGCTCAAGCAGATGCTGCATAGGCGCGGCGGCGATCTGTCTGGCGGCCAGCAGCAGCAGCTCGCGATTGCGCGTGCGCTGGCAGCCAAGCCCAAGCTGTTGATTTTGGACGAGCCCACCGAAGGGATTCAGCCCAGCATCATCAAGGACATCGGCCGCGTGATTCGCATGCTGGCTGACCGTGGCGACATGGCGATTTTGCTGGTGGAGCAGTACTACGACTTTGCCGAAGCACTGGCCGATGACTACCTCGTGATGGAGCGCGGGGAGTTCATTGGCCGCGGCTTGGGCAAAGACATGCAGGCCAACGGCGTTCGCCACATGGTGGCAATTTAGTTCAGTGTTGGTGGCCGTGTGCGCCGTGCACATGGCCGTGCGCGATCTCTTCTTCTGAGGCAGCCCGCACTTCCATCACAGCCAAGCTGAAGTTCAGATCTTTACCCGCCAGCGGGTGGTTGCCGTCCAGCAAGACAGTGTCGCCCTTGATCTTCATGACCGTGAAGACATGCGTGCGGCCGTCGTCGCCGTGGCCTTCGAGTTGTCCGCCCACCTTGACACCAGCCGGAAACTGCGTCTTTGGGATGGTTTGCACCAAGCCTTCGTCACGTTCGCCAAATGCGTCAGCGGCCGACAGGGCCAGCGTGGTTTTGAAGCCTGACTCTTGGCCGTCCAGCGCTTCTTCGATTTTAGGCAGGGTGCTGCCGTAGCCGCCGTGCAGGTAAACCATCGGCTCTTTGCTTTCTTCAACGACTTTGCCTAATTTGTCGGTGACTTTGAAACGCAGGGTGACGGCGGAGTTTTTTTCAATCTTCATGGTGTATTTGTGTTGGTTGGCGGATACTTTTATCAGTGCTTATTGTCGCGCCTGTGGGCGTAGCCCGCATAACGGGGCATCAGACCGACCAGATGCGTGGGCTCGGTGCCTCAAGCTGCCAAAAATGCAGCCGCCACGCGCGCCAGACTTGCTTGAGCAAATCCATGGCCGGTTCCACCACCGGGGCTAGCACGCGCACCACCACCACTTGCTCGTTCGGGCTGGTGGCGCCAGCCGTCGCCTGCAGGCTGTGCGCGTCAAGCACCTCGCGCGCGACATCCAGCGCGGCTTGTCTGCGCTTGCGGTCTAACTTGCTGCCGGCTGCAAAAAACAGCGTCGCCATGCAGCGGTGCCCGGCCAAGCCCAGCGGGTTGTTCAGTAGCAGCTCGTCTTGCGCAGCCAGTTGTGCCCGCTCCAGCCAGACGCCGGGCACTTCGATGTGTTGCTTGAAGCTGCCCTGCACAAACGGCAAACCAGCGTTTGGCAAACCCAGCGCTGTGATATCCCAGCCCATCATTTCTGCGCCCGGCGCAAGGTCCATGGTCAGCCGGTTTTCTGCTAGGCAGCCGCTGTAGCACAGCGCCTCCAGCGGCAACCACTCCAGCCGCGCATCCACGGCCAAGGTCACATGGGCGCGCTGCACAGCCTGCTCACCCAGCGAACGGTAAAAACGAGTCGCGCCCGGCGTGGTCACCAGCCCATGCGCGCCACTCGCCACCGTGGCTTGAATCTCCAGCGTGTCACCCCCCACCAGCCCACCGGGAGGGTGGACCAGCACGTTGTGACAGACGCTGTCGCCCTCCGGGTAAAGGCTTTGCAAGATGCGCAGTGGACCGCTGTGGCGAAAGTGCGCCACGGTGCGTTCGGCGCTCAGCGAGTAATCAAGTTGAAGTGAGGCGTGCCAAGTCATGGCTTGGCAGTTTACGTGCCGGCAGACGCCTCAGGCGTGGGCCTTTAAAAATCGTTCCATGACCGTCACCAGATAAGCCGGTGTTTCGACCATCGGGTAATGGCCTGCATTGGGCAAGATGTCGATGAAGACATGCGGATACAGCGCAGGGTAAACAGCGCGGGCCATGTCTTCACTGACACCGCCGTCATGTTGACCAATCAACACCAGCAGTGGGCAGGTCAAACGGGCTGCGTCAGCAGAGAAGTCGGTTTGCGTGAACGCCTTCAGGTAGTCGCTGAAAACGTCCGAATCGACGGTGTCGCGTTTGAGCTTCAAAATCAGTTGACACAGCGCGGGCGTGAGCCGTTGCCCCAGCGATGATTCAACCACGCCCGCCGCCGCTTGATCGTTGGTCGCGGCAGACTCAAAAAAGGCCATCACGTCTGGTGGTAATTTCGCGCCGCATGCCGGCACCGGCGTGACGCCCACCAAGGCCACGACGCGTTCCGGTGCATTGATGGCCAAGCGCTGCGCCGCCATGCCACCCATCGAGTGGCCGACCACCGAGAACCGTTGCCAGCCCATGGAATCTGCCACCTCCATTGCGTCTGCCGCCATCTGCTCCATGGTGTGCGGCCCAGCTATTTCCCTCGACGCGCCATAACCTCGGTAGTCCACAAAGGCATAAGTAAAGCGCGCAGTGTCCAGCAGCGCGTAGCTGGGTTTCCAGATGCTGTGGTC
>CANFSO010000194.1 GCA_947449895.1 Comamonadaceae bacterium | reverse complement strand
CAAGGGCAGACGCAAGGAAGTCGGCGGCGCCGATGGCGCGGTGGGCGTGTCATCGGCGCTGCTGTCTATCTGCACACTTGCCAGATGCAGCCGGTCGATGTGTAGCCGACCCGATAACAGCGCCAGCGCTTGCCAGCGCACATCAAGCTGCGACGCCGTGACACGCAAGCCCGCGTCTTGCCAGACAAGTCGCTCCACGCGGCCACCTTGGCGGAGGGAGCCGGTCACGCCGTCGGCCGTCAAGCTGCGGGGCGCTGGCAACAGGCTGGACTGGCTGACCCAACGCAAGGTGGTGGCGAGTGAGCCTTCGGAGCCGCTCCACCACCAAACGCCGCCTGCAGTCAGCCCCAGCAGCAAAGCAGCTGCAGCTAATAATCGTGAAAAGAGACGAAGTTTTTGAGCCATTTAAAACACAAACCCGACGCTGACGTGAAGCCTTACTTGCTGAGTTTTCACGCCGTAGGCGAGGTCAATCTGCAGTGGACCGATGGGGCTTTTCCAGCGTGCACCGGTACCAACGCCGACCGCCACGTTGCGGCTCAGATCGGTCGCGTTTTCAGCCACATTACCGGCGTCAATGAAGAGGGTGCTTTCCCATTCGGTCGGCAAGCCGCCGCTCAAAATAGGCCGCTGCCATTCAGCGCTGGCAACAGCCATGTAGTGGCCTGGACCGGTGGCGCCGTTGGGCAAGGCGATGCCGATGTCGCGCAGTCCGTAGCCGCGCACGCTGGTGTCGCCGCCGGTGCGAAACAGCTGCGTTGCGGGCATGGCGCCATCCTTGTTGACGACCACCGCGCCGCCTTCTGCGCGCATCGCGATGCGGCCGCGCTCGAGCGGCGCGATGCCCAGCCAGCGACCGACCGCACGCACAAAGGGTTGGCGGTTCGCCCCCATCGTGGTGCCGGCGCCAACGTCAAAGCCGAGGCCGTAACCGCGTGAAGGAAAGGGCAGGCTGTTGAAGTAGCGGCCGGTCCAGCCGTAGTTCAGACTCAGCGCCGAACCGTCGCCGATGCGTGCGTCGTCTAGTGTGCCGACCATACCGCTGGTGCTCACCGTTGCACGGTCGTATTGCAAGTAAGTCGAGCGGTCTATGCGGTCACCGATTTGCACTTGCCCAAAGCGCAGCGTTTGCGCGTCGGTGACCAGTTCGTTGTCGTCCAGCCGGGCGACGCGCGCCAGCGTGACCCAGCGCCAGTTGTCGGCATCGGGCAGGGACGTCCATTCGGTCTGGGCCAGTGGCAGTTTGCTGTCGAGTTGCAGCTTGGTCACGGCCCGCCAGTCCAAACCGGGCACGCGATTGTGGGTGTGCTCAATCGACGCACGCGGTCCGGTGTCGGTGGTCAGGCCGATGCCGAGCACCACTTTTTGCAGCTTGGCTTCACGCAGTTGCACGTTGACGGGTGCGGCGTCCGGGTCACTGTCCGGATCGATCAACACATAAGCCGAATCAAAATAACCGCTGCCGGCCAGTCGTTGCTGGGCCTCAACCAGTTTGCGCTGGTCGTAAATATCACCCGGGTTGAGGCGGGCCAAGCGCGGCACCAACACCGGGTCGTAACGCTCCAAGCCGCTGACCTTGAGCTCGCCCAAGCGGTAGAGCGGGCCGGAATCTAGCTCCAGTGTGAGCGTTGCGGCGTTAGCAGGGGGGTCGATATCTGCCAAGCTGTATGAAATTTTCCCCGCTGGGTAACGCCGTGCCACCAGTTGCCGAAGCACTTGGGTCTTGGCCATGTCCCAGCTGTCTTGTGTGAATGGCTGGCCAGGCGGCAAGCGCCAGTCGCGGTTGATGCTGTCACGCATCCTCGCGGCGTCTGCATCGGGGGAGCTCGCGATGTCGCCCTTGAAACGTATCTCCGTTTGGGTCGTGCGGGTGGCCCGTCCCGGCGCGACCTTGACAAGAACAGTTGGTTGGGTCGGTGGGGTGCTGACCGGGCTGCGACTGATCGCCACGTCAGGGCTGAAGTAGCCCAGCGTGCCGAGCAGATTGCGCACATCGGTGTCGGCCAACACCATCAGACGCGCGAGCTCTGCGTCTTCAATGTCGGTCACGGCGCGAAAACGTTGCAGTTGCAAATGGCGTTCAAGCAAGTCTTTGATGTCTTCGGGTGCTTCTACGCGAATGTCGAAAGAGGTGGCGCTCGGCTGCGGGCTTTCAGAAGACGCCGTGGACGGCTCGGTTTGCGCGTTGGCTAGGCCCGGAACTGCCATCCACGCGGCCATGACCCCGGCACAAATGAAGAAAAAAAGACGGTGGAGTAAGTCGAAAGTCACGCGGGCAAGTTTACGGTCACTTGGTCAGCAGGCGCATGGCTTCTTCAAGTCCTTTGAGTGTCAACGGGTACATGCGGTTGCTGACCAGCTGTTGCATCACGGCAATGCTCTGCCGGTACTGCCAGACGCCTTGGGGTTCAGGGTTGATCCACGCAAATTTAGGGAAGGCGCTGGTCAAACGTTGGATCCATTCGGCGCCGCTTTCAGCGTTGTTGTATTCGACACTGCCACCGGGTTGAAGAATCTCGTAAGGACTCATGGTAGCGTCGCCGATAAAGATGAGCTTGTAGTCTTTGTTGTACTTGCGAATGATGTCTAACGTGGCAAACTTTTCGCTGAAGCGGCGGCGGTTGTTCTTCCACATGAAGTCATAAACGCAGTTGTGAAAGTAATAAAACTCCAGGTGCTTGAACTCCGACTTGCTGGCCGAGAACAATTCTTCGACGCGGGCGATGTGTTCGTCCATGGTGCCGCCGACATCCATCAGCAGCAACACCTTCACGTTGTTGTGGCGCTCGGGCACCATCTTGATGTCGAGCCAGCCGGCGTTCGCTGCGGTAGAGCGGATGGTGTCGTCGAGGTCCAGTTCTTCAGCGCTGCCTTGGCGGGCAAATTTTCGCAGGCGACGCAAAGCGACCTTGATGTTGCGGGTGCCGAGTTCTTGCGAGTCGTCGTAGTCTTTGTAGGCGCGTTGGTCCCACACCTTCACGGCACTTTTGTTGCGGCTTTTTTCTTGGCCAATGCGAATGCCTTGCGGATTAAAGCCGTTCGCACCGAAAGGGGATGTACCACCCGTGCCGATCCATTTGCTGCCGCCTTCGTGGCGTTCTTTTTGTTCTTCAAAACGCTTTTTCAGCGTCTCCATCAGCTCATCCCAACCCATCTTCTCGATCTTGGCTTTGTCTTCCGCGCTGAGCTCTAACTCAAGGTTTTTGCGCAGCCATTCGAGCGGGATGTCCTTGGTGAAATCGGCCACCATCTCGACGCCTTTGAAGTAGGCCGCAAAGGCGCGGTCAAACTTGTCGTAATGCTTTTCGTCCTTCACCAGCACGCATCGGCTCAGGTAGTAAAAGTCACCGATCTTGTAGGCGCCTTCGCCTGACGGATCGGCATCGCCACTGTTCGGCCCGACCACGCCGGCCTTCAGTGCTTCGAGCAGCGTCAGGTACTCCTTGACCGACACCGGCAGTTTGGCCGAGCGCAAGGTGTAGAAAAAATCAATCAGCATGGCGGATTTCCTAGCGTTTTCTGGCGCTCCAACAAGTACAGCAAATGGGCTTTGACTTCGGGCCATTCGCCGGCGGTCAAGCTGTACATCACGGTGTCGCGAATGGTGCCGTCGCGCCGCAGGGCATGACCGCGCAGCACACCATCTTTGTGGGCACCGAGCCGTTCAATGGCGCGTTGCGAGGCGAAGTTGAAATTGTCTGTGCGCCAGCCCACCACCTTGCAAGCCAATGTTTCAAAAGCGTACGTGAGCAACAGCAGCTTGCAACTGGT
>CANFSO010000193.1 GCA_947449895.1 Comamonadaceae bacterium | reverse complement strand
TACGCACTGGGCAAACTGGACGACCGTGGTCGTATGTTCGTCAAGGCGAACGACCCTGTATACGAAGGCATGATTGTCGGTATCCACAGCCGTGACAACGATCTGGTCGTCAACGCCACGCGTACCAAGCAGCTGACCAACTTCCGCGTGTCCGGCAAAGAAGACGCGATCAAGATCACGCCACCGATTGAGTGCACCTTGGAATACGGCGTCGAGTTCATTGAGGACGACGAACTGGTTGAAATCACACCGAAGTCGATTCGTCTGCGCAAGCGTCACCTGACTGAAAGCGATCGCAAGCGCTTTGGTCGTTAACTTGGTCTTTAACATCCACTCGTTAGTTCGCTAACACGTGGGCAAACGCACCGCTCGGTCGACAAGGCCTGGCGGTGCGTTTTGCCTTCAGCCAACCACTCACTTCAACCAAAACATGAACAGCACCACCGTCACTGAAGCCAAAGTCCCATCGTCTGAGTCTGCCAACTATGTCGTCGTCGAACGGCGTGGCAACGCGGGTCTGATCACGCTGAATCGGCCGAAGGCGCTGAACGCGCTGTCGCTGTCGATGGTGCGCGATCTGACGACTGCCTTAACTGAACTACAAGCTGATCCGGCGGTGATGCTGGTGGCTATACGCGGCAGCAACAAGGTCGGTCGGCCAGGCACGGCTGACGCCTTGTTTGGCGGCTTCAGCGCGGGCGGTGACATCCGCTATTTCCACCAAGCTGTATTGGCGAATGACAACTCACTCGATGATTTTTTCACCGATGAGTACAAGCTCAATCACCTGATCCATCAGTACCCGAAACCGTTTGTCGCTTTCATGGACGGTGTGGTCATGGGCGGCGGCATGGGCATCAGCCAAGGTGCGAGTTTGCGCATCGTCACCGAGCACACCCGCATGGCCATGCCTGAGACGAATATTGGGCTGTTCCCTGATGTGGGCGGTGGTTACTTTTTGAGCCGCTGTCCAGGACACGTGGGCGAGTATTTAGCTCTTACTGGTGATGTGATAGGTGCTGACGAAGCCCTGCAATACGGTTTGGCTGATGTGAAGCTGGACGCCGCACGCATGCCTGCAGTTTGGGCTGCGCTGGGCGCGCAAGCATTCAGCAGCATCACTGAAGCCAAGAGTTGGCTGGCCAGCGAAGTTGGTCAGCCGGATGCGGCCTTGATTCAGCCTGACAGCCACATTGACAGCTTCTTTTCGCTGCTGCGTGTCAAGCACATGGTCGACGCACTGGAGAAAGCCAAGGACGACCGTTGGGCGCATAAAACCGCCATCGCCTTGCGCAAGCGCTCGCCCTTGATGTTGCACGTGACCTTGGAACAAATTCGCCGTGCTCGGCAGATGACGTTGGCAGACGACCTGCGCATGGAGCGCGACATGGTGCACCACAGCTTTTATGACCGACCCGGCACGGCCAGTGAAGTCATGGAAGGCATACGCGCCTTGGTCGTCGACAAGGACTACACGCCGAAGTGGAACCCAGCACGCATTGAAGATGTGAAACCGGGCATGGCGGATGAGTTTTTCGTCAGTCCTTGGACGGCTGAAACGCATCCGCTGAAAGCGCTTTAAAAAAAAAGGGTTTAGCGACCGCGTGACTTCATCACGCGCTCCACTTCGCGCTTGCCTTCGCGGTCCTTGATGGTGTCGCGCTTGTCGTGCTCGGCTTTGCCTTTGGCCAAGCCGATTTCGCACTTCACGCGGCCATTTTTCCAGTGCATGTTGAGCGGCACCAGCGTGAAGCCTTTTTGTTCGACCTTGGCGAGCAAGCGCTTGATTTCATCCTTGTGCATCAAGAGCTTCTTGGTGCGGATGGAATCGGGTTGCACATGGGTTGATGCGGTGCCCAGCGGGTTGATCTGGCAACCGATGATGAACAGCTCGCCGTTGCGGATGACCACGTAGCCGTCGGTCAACTGCACTTTGCCTTCTCGGACTGACTTCACTTCCCAGCCTTCCAGCACCATGCCGGCTTCGAAGCGTTCTTCAATGTGGTAGTTGTAAGTCGCTTTTTTGTTGTCGGCAATGCGAATAGCAGCGGCTGCCGCTTTAGGCGACAGATTGGCTGCGGGCTTGGCTGGCTTGCCTGAAGAGGCCGCAGCGGATTTTTTGGAGGAGCTTGCTTCTTTGGTGGCCATGACTGAGAGGTGAGGGCGCGGGCGGCTAATACAATTGCCAGCGAAACTGCATTGTATGAAAACCGTTCACAAGTCCGTCCTCCTCTGGTACAGCGCTGAAGAAATGTTCGCGCTCGTCACCGACGTCGCCCACTATCCGGCGTTTTTGCCGTGGTGCGACCAAGCCAGTGTGCTGACTGAAGACAACACTGGCATGACCGCCAAAGTGGGGATTTCCTTTGCCGGCATCAAGCAAGCTTTCACCACACGCAACCGGCATGTAGCAGACCGCGAAGTGACGATGGAACTGGTCGATGGCCCGTTCTCCAATCTCGATGGGCTTTGGACGTTCACGCCAGTCGGCGAAGGGCAACGGGCGTGCAAGGTCGAGTTCACGCTGCGCTACAGCTTTGCCAACCGGGCACTGGCCGCTCTGGTCGGGCCGGTGTTTGACAAGATTGCGGGAAGCATGGTCGAAGCCTTCGTGAAACGTGCAACGCAGGTTTACGGCGAGCCGTGAGTCTCCACCGCATCCACCCATGAAAATCACCGTGACTTTCGCGCCAGCGCAGCGCTTGGCGCAAGAGTGGTTGCTAGAACTTCCTATCGGCAGCACCGTGCAACAGGCGCTAGAGCAGTCTGGCGTGCAAGCTGTGTTTTCAGACATCCCTGAACTTCTGGCCAGAGGCGAGTTGTGTCTGGGCATCTGGGGCCGCAGTTGCAGTGCGACTCAAGTGCTGACTGATCAAGACAGGGTCGAGATTTACCGGCCCCTGCGGGTTGACCCGAAGGTCGCACGCCGCGAGCGATTCAGAGGGCAGGGCGTTAAACGCGCCGGACTTTTCGCAAAAAAACGCGAAGGCGGAAAAGCCGGCTATTGAGAACGCTTCAAGCGAAAAACCCGCTGTTAGCACGGGTACAATCGCGTTTTTGGAGCTTTCCCTATGCGCCTACTCGGCAAAGCGCTGACCTTCGACGACGTCTTGTTGGTCCCTGCGTACTCCCAAGTCCTGCCCAAGGACACATCACTTGCCACCCAGTTTTCTCGCAACATTCGCTTGAACCTGCCCTTGGTTTCGGCCGCTATGGACACCGTCACTGAGGCGCGTCTGGCGATTGCCATTGCCCAAGAGGGCGGTATTGGCATTGTTCACAAAAACCTGACACCGCAAGAGCAAGCTGCGCATGTAGCCAAGGTCAAGCGCTATGAGTCCGGCGTGGTGCGCGACCCTGTCGTCATCACCCCCGAGCACACGGTGCTGCAGATCATGGAGTTGTCTGAGCAGCTCGGCATCTCGGGTTTTCCGGTTTGCGACGGTGGCAAAGTCATTGGCATCGTCACCAGCCGTGACCTGCGCTTTGAAACCCGCTACGACGTCAAGGCGCACGAGATCATGACGCCGCGCGAAAAGTTAATCACGGTCAAAGAAGGCACATCGCCAGCCGAGGCCAAGGCCTTGCTCAACAAGTACAAGCTTGAACGCCTGCTGGTGATCAACGACGATTTCGAGCTGAAAGGCCTGATCACGGTCAAAGACATCACCAAGCAAACCAATTTCCCTAATGCTGCGCGTGACGCCGCGGGCCGACTACGCGTGGGCGCTGCGGTGGGCGTCGGTGCCGGCACCGAAGAACGTGTTGAAGCCTTGGTTCGCGCTGGCGTTGACGCCATCGTGGTCGACACCGCGCACGGCCATAG
>CANFSO010000192.1 GCA_947449895.1 Comamonadaceae bacterium | reverse complement strand
TGTGCCAGCGCTAGGCAGCCGGCTTCAGCATAGGTCATCGTGCTCATGCTGAATTTCCAAGGTCTTGTACATCGGTGAAGGCGCTGGCCGGGTCGGGCCAGGGTGAATCTAGTGCTTCAGTCACGGCGGCGGCTACTTGCGCCAGTGATTCGTCACGCAGTTGACTTAAATGGTGGGCGCTGACCCCTTGTGACTGAAGCCAGTTTTCAGCGTGCAACAGGCAGTCATCTTTTCTGGCTTGCGCGACCTCGGCGGGGTTGCGGTATAGCCCTTTGTCGTGTGCTAAGTGGCCGTACCAGCGGTAAGTGGTGGCGTGTAAAAAGCATGGGCCACTGCCAGCGCGTACGCGCTCGATCAACTCACCTGCGGCTTTCTCAACTGTTTGCACATTGTTGCCATTGATGGACATAGTTGGAATACCAAAGGCCTGCACCCGTTCAATGGCGGGTGGACCGGCCGTGACGCTGCGTGTTTGCAGGGTGACTGAATAGCCGTTGTCTTCACACACAAACAGCACCGGTAAATCAAACAGTTTGGCCCAGTTGAAGGCTTCAAACAGAGGCCCACGGTTCATGGCACCGTCGCCAAAAAATGCCACTACGACACCCGGGCGGCCCTGCATTTTGAGCGCCTGCGCCGCGCCCACGGCAATGGTCACGCCATCGGGCACAACGCCATTGGCGCCCAGCATGCCGAGTGAAAAATCAGCGATGTGCATGGAGCCGCCTTTGCCGTTCGAGGTGCCGCCTTGGCGACCGAACAACTCGCGCATCATCTTTGCGACCGACACACCCTTGGCAATGGCGTGGCCATGACCGCGGTGGTGACTCGACACAAAATCATGCTGATGCAGGTGATGACAAACGCCTGTCGCTATAGCTTCTTGTCCGGTGTACTGATGCACCGAACCGCGTACATGACCGTCTTGCAAGGCCTTTCCCGCAGCTTCTTCGAAGTCGCGTATCAGCCGCATGGTGAGCAGCATTTTTAGCACTGTATCGGTTGTTTGATCAGCAGACACCATGGGTTGATTACGCATCGAAGTTCCTCTTTTATTCGACCGTGATGCCCAGTTCTTTGATCAAGGCGCCCCAGTAGGCGTAGTCAGACGCAGCACCACTGGCCAGCGCCGCTGCATTGGTGCCCGTTGGGGTCAGCCCCAAAAAGCGCAGCCGAGCTTGAATATCCGGCATGTTGACGATCTTGACAATCTCAGTGTTGAGTTTGTTCACGATCTCATCAGGCGTGCTGGCGGGTGTGTAAATACCGTGCCAAGAATTGCCGATGACGCCGTTCGGATCGAGGTTGGCACCGAATTCCGTGACCGTGGGCAGATTCGGCAGGGTTGGAATGCGGTCGTTACCTGAGACGGCCAAAGCCTTGATTTTGCCGCTTTGAATCGACGGAATGGCGCTGGCTGACGCTTCGAGATAAATGTCGACAACGCCGCTCATCACGTCCGGGCCAGGGTTGGATTTGTAAGGGATGTGGTTGAGCTTGATGCCCGTGCGTTTGGCCCAAGCTTCGAGTGCAACGTGTGGCTGTGAGCCTACTCCGGCAGACGCGTAGTTGATCTTGCCGGAATTTTTCTTGGCGTACTCGACCATTTCTTTGAGGTTGTTGTACGGTGCGTTGGGGGTTGCCGTGATGATGTGCGGCACCACTAAAATTTGCGAGATCGCCTTGAAGTCTTTCAGCGCGTTGTACCTGGCGTTCGGGTACAGGTGCGGCGCAATCGCCATGACGCCTTTGACCGTGAAGAACAGGTTGTAGCCATCGCCTGGTGCGGCCGCTGCAAACTCGGCACCGATCATGCCGCCAGCACCTGGACGGTTGTCAATGATGACGGGCTGACCTAGCGCGATACTTAGCTTGTTGCCGATCAATCGGGCGACGATGTCGGGCGAAATGCCAGGCGCATACGGCACGATCATCTTGATCGGCCTGTTCGGATAGGCATTTGTCTGACTCAGGGCTACGGGCAATACCATGGCCGATGCGGCAACAGCGGTGGCACTTAGCAGGGTTCTACGTTTCATCATTTTTTTGTCTCCTGTCGTTGTGGCGGACTTGCAAAATTAAAGTTGATCAGCGTCCGCCAGACACGTCAACCAGCGCTCCGTGCATGTAACTCGAGAGGGGGCCTGCGAGGAAAGTGATGACTTCAGCGACCTCTTCGGCCATACCGGCCCGGCCCAGCGGCACGGTGGGGGCGATCTTGTTGATCAGCGCTTGGCCGCCATGGGCGTCATGGATGCTGGTGTTGATGAGACCGGGTCGCACCGCGTTGATGCGAATGCCGTGGGGTGCTAGCTCCTTGGCCAGGGCGATGGTGACGCTGTCAATCGCGCCCTTGGATGCCGCGTAATGCGCCTCTTCGGGCATGCCACCGTGGCGTGCAGCAGCGGAAGACATGTTGACGATGCTGCCGCCCTTGCCACCGCGTTGGGTCGACATCAGACGCGCAGCCTCACTGATGCAAAAAAAGTAGCTCAGCACATTGGTGCGGAAAAAATCCGTCAGGTGCGCATCATCAGCGTCGAGGATGGAGCGTGGTTCGCCCACAATGCCGGCGTTGTTGATCAGTGCATCCAGCCTGCCGTAGGTCTTGAAGGCCGCAGCAAACAATTGTTTGATGTCCTCGCGGTTGGCGACGTTGGCCTTGATGGCAAGTGCCTGACCGCCTGCGGCTTCAATCAACGCCACGGTCTCTTGTGCGGCGGCCAGGTTGCTGACATAGCTGAAGCAAATATTCCAGCCTTGTTTGGCCAGCGTCACACAGGTGGCGCGTCCGATACCGCGGCTACCACCGGTGATGATGGCTGTGGGCTTGTTGCTTTGAGTCATTGGTTTTTTCCTTTATGGGTTGGTTGTTGTTGTGATATTCACGTGCTGGGCGAAGCGTGCTATCTTCTGCCGCTCATGAGAAAAAATCAGTCGATTCGCGGCGGTATGTTGCCCGTCCTCAAACCTGTTGCGAACATCACCCTGCGTGAGCAGGTGACGCAGTCGGTGCGCAAGGCCTTGATGAACGGAAATTTTCAGCCGGGTCAAGCGGTGACGGTGAAGGCTATTTCGACCATGCTTGGCGCCAGCGTGATGCCGGCCAGAGAAGCCATGAACCGACTGATTGCCGAAGGCGCACTGGAGTTGCGGGCTAATCGCACGGTGATCGTTCCGCGCTTGTCGCGGCAAGACTTTGACGAGCTCACCGACCTTCGTTGCCACATTGAATGTTTGGCTGCGGTTCAGGCTGTGGAACGCATGTTGCCGGAACACATCGTTGAGCTTAGAAAAATCGAGATGGCTATGCGTACCGAGACTGATGCGAACGTTTATCTGAATACCAACTTCCAGTTTCATTTTCTGATTTACCAATTGGGCGCCAGCCACTTTGTGCTGTCGATCATTGAAAAACTTTGGGTACGTGCCGGGCCATTGATTCGTTTTGGTTTGGGCGACATGGACTTTACCGACTCACGCCGCCTGCACGCCTTGATGATCAAGTGCCTCGAAGGGAAAGACACGGAAGGCTTGCGCCTAGCCATTTTTTCTGACATCTCTGTCGCGGCGCAGGCCATCAGGGAAGCTCGTGGATTGGCTGGCGACTGGGATTAAAAGCGCACATTTTCTGCGCCCTTGAGCTGCAGCATTTGTCTCGCTTCATCGGGTGTGGCGATCTCATGGCCTAGGCCTTCTATGATTTGCCGCACTTGCTTGACTTGTTCTGCATTGCTTTTGGCCAGCGTGCCTTTGCCCAGCCACAGGCTGTCTTCAAGCCCGACCCGGACATGTCCGCCCATGGCAGCGCTCATGGCGGCAATGCGCAGTTGGTTTTTAC
>CANFSO010000191.1 GCA_947449895.1 Comamonadaceae bacterium | reverse complement strand
TAGAAGTAGCTATAGATCACGCCGACGTTCAAAGTGGTCGCTTTTTGACCGGCAGCAAAGGCTCCAGAGAGGATGGTGGGGCCAGCAAAGTTCCAAGCCGCAGTAGCGCTGCCTTTGTTGTTCAAGACGGCGTATTGACCGTAGAACTTTAACTCTTTGGTGAGGTTGTAATAAGCACCCGCCGCAACAGTGTCAACTTTGAAGTTGCTCGAATTGCTGCTTGATTTGTAATAGCCAGCGTCGAAGGAGGTTTTGTCGTTCAATGTGTAAGAGCCGCCCACGCCGGTGGTGCCCAACGCCGCCGTGAACGTGTCTGTTTTTTGGCTGGCGGTGATGCCTTTGAGGGTGAAACTGCCCAACTTGTAATTGGCCGACAGGATATTGCCGCTGCTGTCTTTAACGCCAACGCCGTTTATTTTGCTGGTGTAAGTCGCCAGACCCAGTGTCAAGTCACCGCTGCCGTAGGTGGCACTGGCTCTGGAGCCAGATTTAACATCACCAACTTTTGTACCTGACTCAGGCACGAACTGGCCAACCAGTGTGAAACCAGACATCGTTGGTGAGGTGTAGCTGAATGACGCGTTGTCGACGGTGCCCAAGCCGCCATTGGCGTCAATCATGGCCAAAGAGCTGCCGTAGTTAGAGCCACCGCGCGGGTCACCCATCAGCACCGTGTTGAAGGCTGCATTGGGCTGCACGCCCATGACAAAAGTGCCGGAGCTGCTTTTGATATAAACATTTTTCTGGCGATTCAGCAGGTCACCATTGCCAAAAGCGTAGTAGCTGGTACCACCGCCGGCGCCTGTATTGAGTGCGAAGCCTTGTTCCAGTTGAACGCCGACAGTCAAGTCAGCAACGGTTTTCTCAAACTTGAAGCCAACGAAGTTGGGCACCACGCCGCCGGTCACAAACTCCGACTTAGATTGCGATGCGACACCGCCGCCAGAAATTTGTGAAGACGCCATGCCGGCATCGATCAACGCATAAAAGCTGGGACCATCTGCATAGGCCTGCATGGTTGCCAGCGCCATAGAAGATAAGAGAAGGGCACGTGTTCGGGAAAACTTCATGGTGAATCCTATTGATGAGCTGCGATATTGCGAGATGGCTAAGGCATATCTCGTGCCAAGCAAAATTACAGTTATCCGTGTGTGACTCAGCAGCCAGCACATCAAAACAGTGCAAACTGTTAAAAAACAGTAAAAGATTGCAATCATTTGGTGCGGGCGCGCACATATTTCGCACGCAAGATACCTGCCGTTAAGCCGCAGGTGTTGCTGGCTGGGCTGGTGGTCTTGCTAGACTGCCCGCCATGTCTAAACTGATCCCGTCGTTTCTCCGCCATGTCGGCCCGGGTGTTATCACGGGCGCTGCGGACGACGATCCATCCGGCATTGCCACTTACACGCAGGCTGGCGCGCAGTTTGGCACGGGATTGATCTGGACAGTTTTTTTGTCGCTGCCCTTCATGATCGCGATTCAGTTGGTGAGCGCGCGAATTGGCCGGGTCACCGGCAAGGGGCTGGCGGCTAATTTGCGCGAGCACACACCGCGTTCTTTTCTGGTGGTCGTGGTGGTGCTTCTGACGGTGGCCAATACCATCAACATTGCGGCTGACATCGCCGCCATGGGAGAGTCCCTGCAACTGGTGGTGGGCGGTGGCGAGCATTTTCATGCGGTGTTTTTTGGGCTGCTCACGGTGCTGCTGCAAATCTTTGTGCCTTACCGTCGGCTGGCACCCATCCTAAAATGGTTGACCCTGTTTCTCTTTGCGTATGTGATCGCCATCTTCACGGTCCATGTGCCGTGGGCCAAGGTGCTGCACGACTTGGTGGTTCCCAAAATCGAGTGGTCGTCGGCCTATTGGATGATGCTGGTGGCCTTGCTTGGCACGACCATTTCGCCGTATTTGTTTTTTTGGCAAGCCTCGCAAGAAGTCGAAGAACTGCGCCTCAAAGGCCAAGGGAGCGGCAGTCATTCGACCATCGGGCGTGACCTGCAACGTGTGCGGCGCGACACCATCGTCGGCATGTGCTTTTCTAACTTAATCGCCTTTTTCATCATGGTGATGGCTGCCGTCGTGTTGTATGCCGCTGGCATTCGAGATATCACCTCAGCGGCTCAGGCGGCCCTGGCCCTGAAGCCACTGGCTGGTGAATTTGCCTTCATGCTGTTTGCCGGCGGTGTGATTGGCACCGGCTTGCTGGCGGTACCTGTGCTGGCTTCGTCGGCCGCCTATGCCGTGGCTGAGGCCTTTGGCTGGCCTGAAGGGTTGGAGCGGCGCTGGTACGAGGCCAAGCGTTTTTACGCCATCATCGCCGTGGCCACGCTGGTCGGGACTGGCTTCAGCTTCACGTCGATTGACCCGATGAAAGCGCTGTATTGGAGCGCCATCATCAACGGCGTGGTGGCGGCGCCGATCATGGTCGGCCTGATGCTGCTGGCCAGCAACAAGTCCGTCATGGGTCCCTTCGTCTCAGGCGTCAAAACCCGCTGGTTCGGCTGGTTAGGCGTCGGCCTCATGGGTCTGGCTGTGTTGATGATGTTGTGGGATTTGTGGCCTGGGCGTTAGGCTGGCGCTTGAACCAGACTCAAGGCCAGTAGCACATTTTCAGCAGTGGCCGGTGCGCGCAGTTGCACGGCTTGGCGGGCTGGTGTGGTGCTGCCTACCGCGTCTTTCAAGGCCTCGTAGACACTGATCGCCAGCATGAAGGGCGGCTCGCCCACGGCCTTGCTGCCGAAGACGTTGTCTTCACGGTTGGCTTCTGGCCACAGCGCGACCTTGAAGTGTTCGGGCACGTCGCCCGTGGTGGGTATTTTGTAGGTGCTGGGGGCGTGTGTGCTGAGCTGGCCTTTGTCGTTCCAGACCAGCTGTTCGGTGGTCAGCCAACCCATGCCTTGGATGAAGCCGCCTTCAATTTGCCCGATGTCAATCGCCGGGTTGATGCTGGTCCCCACGTCATGCAGGATGTCGACTTTGAGCACGCGGCTTTCGCCGGTCAGCGTGTCGATGGCGACTTCAGTGCAGGCCGCACCGTAAGCAAAGTAATAAAACGGCCGGCCGGTCAGGGTCGTTTTGTCGTAATGGATTTTGGGCGTGCGGTAAAAGCCGTCGCTCCACAACTGAATGCGGTTGGCGTAGGCCATTCGGACCACGTCTTTGAAGGGCCGCGTCTGTGTTGGAGAGATCACGTCGCCGGCCACAAAGCGGACGGCACCAGCGCCGCAGGTGTCGAGCCCGGCGACAAACTGCGCCAGGTTGTTGCGCACGTTGCGGGCGGCGTATTGCGCAGCGCGGGCGTTGAGGTCTGTGCCGGCTGAGGCCGCAGTGGCCGAGGCGTTGGGTATCTTGCTGGTGTCGCTGGCGGTAACCAGCACGGTCTCAAAAGCCACACCGAGTTCGTCGGCGACGATTTGTCCCACTTTGGTGTTCAGGCCCTGGCCCATTTCGGTGCCCCCGTGGTTGGCTTGAACGCTGCCGTCGGTGTAGACGTGCACCAGCGCACCAGCTTGGTTGAACAGCGTGGCTGTGAAAGAAATGCCGAACTTGACGGGCGTCAAAGCCAGTCCGCGTTGGATGACGCTGCTGCTGGAGTTCCATTCGGCGATGGCTTGGCGACGCTGCCGGTAGTCGGCGGATATTGCCAGCGTGTTGATCAGCGGTGCGAGGATGTTGTCCTCTACCTGCATGCCGTAGTGCGTGGTGTTGCGCAGGCCGGTGCTGCTAGTTGCCTCGTCGCTGTACAGGTTGCGCAGGCGCACGTCGAGTGGGTCTAGCCCCAGATGCCGCGCGATGTCGCCCAAAATATGTTCGATGACGATCATGCCCTGCGGCCCACCGAAG
>CANFSO010000190.1 GCA_947449895.1 Comamonadaceae bacterium | reverse complement strand
TTGGTTTTGTTGTTAGCGTGAGAAACATTGTTCCCCACCATCGGGCCTTTGCCCGTAATCTGACAGACGCGTGCCATGAGCACTCTCCGTATAAAAAAAGTAATTCGGATGCCGGCCCCATGGTCACCATGAGGACTCAGCCAAGCCATTGATTATAGCCTGAAACGTGGAGCCTGAAAAGTTCTCAACATTGCGCGGTGCAATCAGAGGGTATTTTCAGGGTGCTATTAATCGTTTTGTTCAAGAAAACGTTGTGCGTCCAGCGCTGCCATGCAGCCTGTGCCGGCGCTGGTGATGGCTTGACGGTACACGTGGTCTTGGACGTCGCCAGCGGCAAAAATGCCCGGTACGCTGGTCATGGTGGCGAAGCCTTGCAGGCCCCCGCGCGTGATGATGTAGCCGTCCTTCATGTCCAACTGACCCTCAAAAATGTCGGTGTTGGGATGATGGCCAATGGCAATGAAGCAGCCTTGCAGCGCCAAGTCTTCAGTGCTGTTGTCTTCTGTGCTTTGCAGGCGCACGCCATTGACGCCAGCGGCATTGCCCAGCACTTGTTGCAACGTGCGGTGCGTTTTGAGGACGATCTTTCCTGCAGCGACTTTCTCGTGCAGTTTGTCAATGAGAATGGCCTCGGCTTTGAACTTGTCGCGGCGATGCACCAAGTACACCTTGCTGGCGATGTTCGATAAATACAGCGCTTCTTCAACGGCGGTGTTGCCGCCGCCGACCACGCAGACTTCTTGCTCGCGGTAGAAAAAACCGTCGCAGGTGGCACAGCCAGACACGCCACGGCCCATGAAAGCGGTTTCTGACTCAAGGCCCAAGTACTTGGCCGATGCGCCGGTGGCCAGAATTAACGAATCGCAGGTGTAGGTACCGCTGTCGCCAGTCAGAGTGAAGGGGCGTTTGCTGAAGTCGACCTTGTTGATATGATCAAAAAGTATTTTTGTTTTGAAGCGTTCGGCATGCTCCAAAAAACGCTGCATCAGTTCAGGGCCTTGAACCCCCAGTGGATCGGCAGGCCAGTTGTCTACATCCGTGGTGGTCATGAGCTGACCACCTTGGGCGATGCCCGTGACCAGCACAGGATTGAGGTTGGCCCGCGCTGCGTAGACCGCTGCGGTGTAGCCGGCAGGGCCGGAGCCGAGAATAAGGACCTTGGAATGTTTCGTCATGAAAAATTTGTTCAGGGCTGATAAAGAAACCATTGTAAGAACTCGGGGCAACCAATGCATTGAGCGGGTATTGTCCATTGCAGCCTTCAAACTGATCTATTGACGCTTGCGACAAAGGACGTATCCAACTGCGGTAAGCTCTCAGGTGATCCATGACATACACACTTGACACACTGAATTCACGCAACACCTTGCCCCCCACAGAGGCCGCGGGTGTTGGTCGCTTTGCCCAAGAGTTGGGCTTGGTTCTCGGCCTGCTAGCTTTGGTTTTTTGGCTAGCTGCTTTGCTCAGCTACACATTGTCTGATGTAGCTTGGTCTACGACCGGTGTGGCTGGCTCCAACGCGGCAACCGTGATCGCACGCAACTGGGGCGGCCGATTCGGTGCTTGGCTGGCCGACGGCAGTTACTTCTTGCTAGGCTTTTCTGTTTGGTGGACGCTTGCCGTGGGTGTCCGCGCATGGCTGGTGTCTCTGGCCCGCTGGTTGCGCGGCGAGCCTCTCTCCAATATCAACGTCTCTGCCTCGGATCGTGTCAAATTCTGGGCCTGTTTTTCGCTGTTGTTGCTGGCTAGCAGTGGGCTGGAGTGGTCGCGTTTGTATCGTTTTGAGCTGGCCTTACCGGGTCATGCTGGCGGTGTACTGGGTTATTTGGCAGGCCCTGCCAGCGTCAAGTACCTTGGGTTCACCGGTTCCGGTTTGGTGTGGATTGCACTGGGTGTCATCAGTGTGTCTGTGGTGTTCGGCTTTTCGTGGGCCAACACGGCGCAACGAATTGGCGCCTGGATTGATGAACTCCTAGATTCACGCCGCGAGAAGCGCGAACTTGCTGAGGATTTGGCGGTCGGTCGCGCTGCCACACGTGAGCGCGAAGAGATCCTGCACGAAGAGCGCGTTGAAATCGAGGAGCATTATCCTGTTGCTGTGCTGATTGAGCCGACTCCTGTCGATATTCCGAAGAGCGAGCGGGTGGCCAAAGAACGTCAAAAACCGCTCTTCACGGACATGCTGGATTCCAAGTTGCCGCAGGTTGACTTGCTTGACGGTGCGCTGCTGCGCCAAGAAAGCGTGGCGCAAGAAACGCTTGAAATGACCTCGCGCCTGATTGAAAAAAAGCTCAAAGACTTTGGCGTTGAAGTGCGCGTCGTGGCGGCTGCGCCCGGCCCGGTGATCACCCGTTATGAAATTGAGCCTGCCACCGGTGTCAAAGGCTCGCAGGTGGTCAATCTCGCGAAAGATTTAGCGCGTGCGCTGAGTCTGGTGTCGATCCGCGTGATCGAGACCATTCCGGGCAAAAATTTCATGGCGTTGGAACTGCCCAACGCCAAGCGGCAGTCGATCAAGTTGAGTGAAATCCTTGGCTCAAAAACGTACCACGAAGCCAAGTCGCTTCTGACGATCGGTTTAGGCAAAGACATTGGTGGCAACGCCGTTGTGGCCGACCTCGCCAAAATGCCGCACTGCTTAGTGGCTGGCACCACAGGCTCAGGCAAGTCGGTGGGCATCAACGCCATGATTTTGAGCCTGTTGTACAAGGCCGATGCGCGCGATGTGCGCTTGCTGCTGATCGACCCAAAAATGCTCGAGATGAGCGTTTACGAAGGCATTCCGCACCTGCTGGCGCCCGTCGTCACCGACATGCGGCAGGCCGCCCACGGCCTGAACTGGTGCGTCGCTGAAATGGAGCGCCGCTATAAATTAATGAGCAAACTCGGCGTGCGCAATCTGGCCGGCTACAACGTCAAAATTGACGAAGCCGCCGAGCGCGAAGAGTTCATTTACAACCCCTTCAGCCTGACGCCCGAGCAGCCCGAACCCCTTGATCGCTTGCCGTTCATCGTGGTGGTGATTGACGAGTTGGCTGACTTGATGATGGTGGTCGGCAAAAAAATCGAAGAGTTGATCGCTAGGTTGGCGCAAAAGGCCCGTGCTGCCGGCATCCACTTGGTGCTGGCCACACAACGCCCGAGCGTGGACGTCATCACCGGGCTGATAAAGGCCAACATCCCGACACGCTTGAGCTTTCAGGTCTCCAGCAAAATTGACAGCCGGACCATCCTTGACCAGATGGGCGCTGAAGCCTTGCTCGGCATGGGCGACATGCTGTACATGCCGAGCGGCACGGGTTTCCCGATCCGCGTGCACGGCGCTTTTGTCAGCGACGAGGAAGTGCATCGCGTGGTGGCTTATCTCAAGCAGCAGGGCGAACCCAATTACATAGTGGGCGTGCTCGAAGGCGGCACCGTCGACGGCGAGGGCGATGCGCTGGGTGCTGGCGACCCTGCTGGCGAGAAGGACCCGATGTACGACCAAGCGGTGGAGATTGTGCTGAAGAACCGCAAGGCGTCAATTTCACTGGTGCAGCGCCACCTGAAAATTGGCTACAACCGCGCCGCCCGCATGCTCGAAGAAATGGAAAAATCTGGTCTTGTCAGCACCATGTCTGGTAGCGGTCAGCGCGAAATTCTGGTCCCTGCAAGAGCGGAATAAATTGATGACAACCCACACACTTTCTATTTTTAAATCAGGGTGTTTTTCTCAGCTCCTAGCAGGCTCCACAGGCATGTTACTGGCGGCTTTTTTGGCGGCCTTCACAGTTAGCGCTTCAGCGCAGCCCGCGACCAACAGCGGCATGGACAGTCTGGAAAAATTCGTCAGCGAAACCCGTAGCGGCCGCGCAGATTTCGTTCAAACGGTGACTTCACCCGCCCGCACAGGCGAGGCCCCTAGAGTCAAAAAATCAACCGGCACGTTTGAGTTTTTACGTCCCAATCGATTCCGGTTTTTCTATCA
>CANFSO010000189.1 GCA_947449895.1 Comamonadaceae bacterium | reverse complement strand
GTAAAAACCAACTGCGCATTGCCGCCATGAGCGCTGCCATGGGCGGACATGTCCGGGTCGGGCTTGAAGACAGCCTGTGGCTGGGCAAAGGCACGCTGGCCAAAAGCAATGCAGAACAAGTCAAGCAAGTGCGGCAAATCATAGAAGGCTTGGGCCATGAGATTGCCACACCCGATGAAGCGCGACAAATGCTGGCACTCAAAGGTGCCGAAAATGTGCGCTTTTAATCCCAGTCTCCAGCTAGTCCCCGAGCTTGCCTGATGGCCTGCGCTGCGACAGAGATGTCCGACAAAATGGCCAGTCGCAAGCCTTCCCTGTTTTTCTTTTCAATGCTCTTGATCATCAGGGCATGCAAGCGGCGCGAATCTGCAAAGTCCATGTCACCCAGACCAAAACGAATCAAAGGGCCGGCCCGAACCCAGAGTTTTTCAATGATCGACAGCACAAAACTACTGGCGCCAAGTTGGTAAATCAAAAAATGAAACTGGAAGTTGGCATTCAGGTAAGCATCGGCATCGGTCTCGCTGCGCATGGAGGCCTCCATCTGCCTGAGCTGATCAATGTGTACCGGCAAGATACGCTCCACCGCCTGAACCGCTGCCAAGCATTCAATATGGCAGCGCAAATCGGTGAGCTCGTCAAAGTCTTGCCGCGAGAGCCGCGGAACAATCACTGTGCGATTCGGCCGCAGCTCCAGGGCACCTTCTGCAATCAGACGGTTCATGGCTTCTCTGGCCGGCATCACGCTGGCGCCCAGCATGGTCGAAATGGCCTTCACCGTCACCGCTTGACCGGGCTGGAAATTCCCGTTCATCAACGCATTGCGCACAGACTGGGTCACCTGCTCACGCAGCGTGATGTTCGCAACGGGCTTAAGGACGGGCAAGGCGGCAGCGGCAATCGACTGGTTTTTTTTCATGAGCGGCAAAAGATAGCATGCTTCGCCCAGCCCGTGAACATCACGACAACGACAACGACAACCTTATCCAGGAAAATAAAATGACTCCAAGCAACAAACCTACGGCCATCATCACCGGTGGCAGCCGCAGTATCGGACGCGCCACCTGCGTGACGCTGGCCAAGCAAGGCTGGAATATTGGCTTTAGCTATCTCAGCAACCAAGCGGCCGCCGAAGAAACGGTAGCGCTGATTGAAGCGGCTGGCGGTCAGGCACTGGCCATCAAGGCCGACGCAGCCGACCGCGAAGACATCAAGCAACTATTCGCGAGCAGCTTCAAGACCTTCGGCAGGCTGGATGCCTTGGTCAACAACGCCGGCATCGTGGGTGAACCGCGCTCCATCTTGGACGCCGATGACGCACATCTGACCGATGTCTTCCGGACCAATGTGCTGAGCTATTTTTTCTGCGTCAGTGAAGCTGCACGCCTGATGTCGACCCAGCGCGGCGGCAAGGGCGGCAGCATCGTCAACATGTCCTCTGCTGCAGCACGCCACGGCGGCATGCCCGAAGAAGCGCACTACGCAGCGTCCAAGGGTGCAGTTGACAGCTTCACATTTGCCCTGGCCAAGGAACTCGCACCGCACGGCATTCGTGTCAACGCAGTTCGTCCGGGACTCATCAACACCACGATACATGAAGCCCACGGCGGGCAGGCGCTGATCAACAAGATCGGCCCCACCGTGCCGCTGGGCCGCGCCGGCACGGCCGAAGAGGTGGCAGAAGTCATTGCCTTTCTCGCCGGTCCGTTGTCAAGCTATGTTCATGGAACCCTGGTTGACGTGGCTGGCGGACGTTGATCAACTTTATTTAATGCAAAACCGCCATAACGACTGGAGACAAAATGATCAAACGCAGAACACTACTGAGTGCCACCGCCGCCGCCTCTTCACTGCTGCTGCTGCCAGCAGCTCTGAGCCAGACCGCGGCCTATCCGACCAAGCCGATCAAGATGATCGTGCCTTATGCGGCCGGCATTTCGCCCGACATCGTCGCTCGCCTGATCGGCAACAAACTGAGTATCGCGCTAGGCCAGCCCATCATCATTGACAACCGTCCTGGTGCCGGCGGCATGATTGGTGCTGAATTTGCAGCGTCAGCGCCAGGCGATGGCTACAACCTGTTCTTCACGGTCAAAGGCGTCATGGCGATTGCCCCGCATCTGTACCCGAATGCCAAGTACAACGCGCTGAAAGACTTCAAAGCAGTCGCACAAATTTTGCTGGTACCGCACATCATCACAGCAACGCCTAACGCGCCCTACAACACCCTCAAAGAGATGGTGGAGTACGCCAAGAAAAATCCAGGCAAGATCAACTTTGCCTCTGCCGGCGTGGGGTCACAACCGCACGTGGCGCTGGAAGCGTGGGCCAAGCGCATGGGGATCAAGCTCAACCACATTCCCTACAAATCCAACCCCGGCCCGGATGTCATGAGCGGCGTTGTCGACATCTATCTCGAGGCATCGACCACGGCGATTCCATCCATTCAGGCCGGCAAAATCAAGGCACTTGCAGTCTCCGGCAGCGAGCGCATTCCGGCCCTGCCAAATGTTCCGACGGTCACGGAATTCGGCGGCAACCTCGATCCTAATGGCGTCATTGGAAATTCTTGGCACGGTATTTATACGCCCGCCAGTACCCCTGACGACATCGTCAATAAACTCAACACCGAGATCATCAAGATCGTCAACATGCCCGACATTCAGGCTCGGCTTAAATCGCTAGGGCTGACCCCAACAGGCACCAATGCAGCGACCTTGTCCAGCGGTGCGGCGTCTGACTTTGCGTATTGGGGCGCCTTGATCAAAGAGCTGGGCATCACGGTCGAATAAAGAGGAACATTGATGAGCGATCAACCCAGGGTGCCGGCAGATCAAAAAACCGACACAGTGCTGTCGATGCTGCGCACCATGCGGCTGATACGCGACTTTGAGGAAGCTGCGGGCAAGGCCTTACAAGACGGCCATGTCCGCGGTTCGGTACACCAGTACACCGGGCAAGAAGCCATTGCCACCGGCGTTTGCCATCACCTGCAGCAGCACGACTTTGTCTCCAGTCACCACCGTGGTCATGGTCACGCCATTGCCAAGGGCGTGTCGGTCGCGAAGATGATGCGCGAGCTTTTTGGTCGCCAAGGAGGAACGTCAGACGGCAAAGGCGGCTCCATGCACATCGCTGACTTTTCGCTCGGCATGCTGGGGGCCAATGGCGTTGTACCGGATGGTGTGACCATCGCGGTAGGTGCAGCACAAGCGCTGAAAATGCAAGGGCGACCCGGCGTGGTGGTGGCTTTTTTTGGCGATGGTGCCATGAACCGCGGCCCTTTGTTTGAAGCCTTCAACTGGGCCAAGCTGTTTGATTTACCGGTGCTCTTTGTCTGCGAAGACAACGGCTATTCGGTCACCTTGCAAACCCGCAACGTCACGGCGGGCCCTCCCGCCATTGAGCGAGTGAAAGCCTTTGGGATTCCAACACGATCCATCAATGGCAACAACGTGCAAACCGTTGAACAAGCCGCCGGTGAAATGATCGAGCACGTTCGCGCCGGCAGTGGTCCGTGTTTTTTACATGCCACGACCTACCGTTGGTACGGCCACTTGGCGCACGACAAGGCGCTTTACCGCGACCCGGTCGAAGTCGCGCAGGGCAAAAAAGATGACTGCGTGCTGCACGCAGAAAACTGGCTGCAGGCACAAGGCGTGAGCTCCAGCCAGTTGTTGCAACTGCGCGATGAATCCTTGGCGCAAGTCGCAGCGGCAGTGGACGAGGCATTGGGTGCACCTTGGCCCGAAGCGGGCAGCGCATTCACAGATGTGCAAGACCTTGGGGCGACACCATGAGCAAGATGACTTACGCGGAGGCTGGTTGTCTGGCGCTGGCACAGGAAATGGAGCGCGACATCAACGTCTGGGCACTGGGCGAAGATGTTGGACCGGAAGGCGGCGTGGCCGGCCAGTACCGGGGCCTGCTCAATCGCTTTGGTCCGCAACGCATTGTGGACACCCCGATTTCCGAATCCAT
>CANFSO010000188.1 GCA_947449895.1 Comamonadaceae bacterium | reverse complement strand
ATGGCTTGAACAGCGTCGGCAAAGCGCCCTACAACCTCCCCAAACTCAACATCACCATAGTTCAAACTGAAAATGAGACGGCCACTGCCAACCCAGCTCAAGGCCAGTCCATGCGCGCGCAAGTAAAACTGCAGCATCCAGTTGTAGCGAGACGGCTGGGTGTAAAGCACGGTCCAGACCGTCGACATGTTCGCCACCCGGACCGGCAAACCCTGTTCCTCCAGCCGGCCGTTCAGCAGCTTAGCCCGGCCATCCCAGCGCGCATCGATGCCGTCATACAGCTGGGCAATCGCGGGCGTCTCCAACGCATCCAGAAACGCCTTCATGGCACCCATCACATAAGGGTGCGCATTGAAGGTGCCGCGCGCAAAACAAATGTCGCCCGGCCGATCATCGCGGTAACGCTTCATCAGCGCCGACCGGCCGCACACCACACCCACGGGCAAACCGCCGCCCAAGGTCTTGCCGTAGGTCACCATGTCCGCCTGAATGCCAAAGTAGGCTTGCGCCCCTCCTTGTGCCAAGCGGAACCCGAGAAACACCTCGTCAAAAATCAAAACAATCCCGCGCTCTGTGCATACGGCCCGAAGCTTTTTAAGCCACTCGGTGTAGGACGCCCGGTCATAGGCCACACGGCGGCTGCTGTCGACCAGCGACGAGTCACCAGGCGCTGGCGCATTTGGGTGCAACGCTTGCAACGGGTTGACCAACACACAGGCAATGTCCTTGCGCGTGCGCAACACGTGCAGGGTGCGCTCGTCCATCTCTTTCAGCGTGTGGGTTTCCCGCGGCGGCAGCGGATTGCCAGGCCCGGGTTGAACGTCTTCCCACCAGCCGTGGTACGAGCCACTGAAGCGCACCAAGTGACTGCGTTTGGTGTGGTAACGGGCCAAGCGCACGGCTTGCATCACTGCTTCTGTGCCCGACATGTGAAAGGACACTTCGTCCAATCCCGAGATGGATTTGAGTCGGGTCACGTTTTCCAGCACGCACGGGTGATACGCACCAAGCACCGGTCCGAGGTCTTTCACCAGCTGCTGACCGGCTTCGATGCTGGCTTTGTAAAAGTCATAACCCAGCAGGTTCACGCCGTAAGAACCGGTCAGGTCATAAAAAACGTTGTCATCCAGATCAGTCACGGTGACGCCTTGCGACGCCTTCAGAAAGCTGCCACTTTTGATGTGTTGGCTCAGGTAGTCGCTGTATTGGTAAGGCACCCGGTAACGACCGGTGAACTGCATGTCCGAAATGATCTCACGGGCGCTGGCCGTCATAGCGACGCTTTTAGGAAAGCGCTCGGCGTAAAGACCGGCCAATTTGGTAAACCCATCGCGCCGACGCTGCACGACAGCGCTGTCGGCATGGTCCGAATTAAAGAATTTTTCCTCGTCATAGGCATAGCCGGGAAGCAGTCCGGCGATGCGTTTCGCGATGCGCGAATGACCCGCCAAAGATCGATGTTTGGCGCGGGAGAGTTCAATCCGTCGCTTGGCCTTGGGCAGTACCCAAGCCAGGAGGCCCAATGCCAAAAACGGGAGAGCGATGTTGTCGTCCATATAGTCCTCAGTTTTAAAACTTCACCACCCTAACTATCTTTTTTGACAGGCATATGAAAACTGATTTTTTTCGCCAATTTTTTCTTCAGGAAGACATCAACTTCCTGCTCACCAACCGGGTACCGCGCATCTTGCTCACCCGAGGCATGGGCTGGTTCAGTCACATCCGGAGCCCGCTTCTCGCACGTTTGTCGATCCGGGTCTGGCGCCTGTTCACCGAGCTTGACCTGAGCGATGCAAAGCAGCAGAACTTTGGCAGCCTGCATGAGTGCTTCACCCGCGAGCTCAAACCTGGCGCTCGGGTGATCGACCCAGACCCGACCGTCATGAGCAGCCCTTGCGACGCCATCGTCGGCGCATGCGGTCGGGTGGAAGATGGCTTGGTGATACAGGCCAAGGGCTTCCCGTATTCCATCGCCGAGCTATTTGGCCCGAGTCAAGACACGAGCGCGTTCAACGACGGCACCTACGTCACCCTGCGCTTAACGGCAGGCATGTACCACCGCTTCCATGCACCCCACGACATGACCGTCGACCATGTGACCTACATCAGCGGTGACACCTGGAACGTCAACCCGATTGCCCTGAAAAGAGTTGAGCGCTTGTTTTGCCGAAATGAACGTGCGGTGCTGCGCGCCCATTTGACAGCCACCGGCCACCCGATTGCGTTGGTGCCCGTTGCCGCCATTTTGGTGGCCAGCATTCGCCTGCATTTTTTGAATATTTTGTTGCACTTGCGCTACCGCGGAGCGAATGAAATACCTTGCGCTGCGCCTTGCGTCAAAGGGCAAGAGTTGGGCTGGTTTGAACATGGATCAACCATCATTGTGTTTGCTCCCGCTGGTTTCGACTTGTGCAAAGGCATTGAATTCGGCCGACAGATCCGTATGGGTCAGGCCCTGCTGCAGTTGCCCCAAGCGACCGCAGCTGGATGTCATTGATTTGACGCACTAGCGTCATCATCTCGACACGTTTCCCGGCGACGATCAGTCTCCAGATAGACCCCGAAAAAATCTGGAGTGCCTTATGAAGATCAGCGTATTTGGTGCCGGCTATGTCGGCTTGGTGACCGCAGCCTGTCTGTCCGAAATGGGTAACAGCGTGATGTGCGTTGACGTCGACACGAAACGGGTGGCCAACTTGCAGCAAGGCATCTCGCCGATCCATGAGCTGGGTTTGGAGCCGCTCTTGCAACGCAATGCCGCAGCAGGTCGACTGACCTTCACCAACGACATGGCGGCCGCTGTGGCACACGGCACGATCTTGTTCATCGCCGTCGGCACACCTGCCGCCGAAGACGGCTCTGCCGACCTGCAACAGGTGATGAGCGTCGCGCACACCATTGGTGAGCACATGCACGACTACAAAGTTGTGGTCAACAAAAGCACCGTGCCTGTTGGTACCGCAGACAGGGTCCGCAAGACGATTGCAAATGCCTTGCGCCAGCGCGCCACGGTACTGCCTTTTTCCGTCGTCTCGAATCCGGAGTTTTTGAAAGAAGGCGTCGCCATTGACGACTTCATGCGGCCAGACCGCGTCATCGTCGGCTGCGACAACGAGCAAGCCGAGTTACTGATGCGCGCCCTGTATTCACCTTTCCTGCGCAATCGGGACCGCCTGATCATGATGGATGTTCGCAGCGCAGAGCTGACGAAATATGTCGCCAATGCCATGCTAGCCACGCGCATCAGCTTCATGAACGAAATGGCCATGTTGGCAGAAAAAGTCGGCGCTGACATTGAGCATGTGCGCGTCGGCATCGGTAGCGACTCCCGCATCGGCACGCATTTTCTTTACGCTGGTTGCGGCTGGGGTGGCTCCTGCTTTCCCAAAGATGTTCGGGCGCTGGCCCACATCGCCGAAGAAGCCGGTGCGGAATTAAGCATGTTAAAAGCCACACAATCTATCAACGACCGCCAACGCGGTCTGCTGGGCCGACGCGTCGTGGCGCGCTTCGGTCAAGACCTGAACGGCCTGCAGTTTGGAGTATGGGGTCTGGCCTTTAAACCGGGCACAGATGACATGCGCGAAGCCCCCAGCGTCGAGCTGATCGACGACCTGCTACGCCGCGGCGCACGGGTCAAAGCCTTTGACCCGGTGGCGACACATCGGGCAGAAGAAATCTGGGGAGAGCAAGCAGATTTTGAGTTGTGCAAAGAGCCCCTCACTGCCGCTGACGGATCAGATGCACTCATCGTCGTGACGGAGTGGCGCGAATTTCGCAGCCCGGACTTTTCGGAACTCAGCAAGCTGTTGCGACAGCCGGTCATCTTGGACGGTCGCAACTTGTATGAGCCAAGCTTGATGGCTGAGCTGGGGTTTGAATACACCGGCATCGGTCGTGCCGCGGTCACAGAAGCCCTCACGTTTGATCAGTCAGGGGCACAGACGTTCGCCACGCTAGCGGCTTGATAAGACGCGGGATAGCATCGCTCTGACTCAGCTTCGCCACGTATAGTGGCT
>CANFSO010000187.1 GCA_947449895.1 Comamonadaceae bacterium | reverse complement strand
CGTTCTTGCTCGTAGCTGGCCAGCAGCGCAGGCGGCGCTTGACCACGCATCACGCTGGCGAGTTTCCAGCCCAGATTCACCGCATCTTCAACCGCCGTGTTGTAGCCTAAGCCGCCGGTTGGCGTGAAAAGATGCGCGGCATCGCCAGCAATGAAAACATGACCTTGCTGAAAGCGTTGCGCCACCAAGGCATGACCCGCCATCCAAGTGCCAACGGACAAGACTTCGATGGGAATTTCACAGCCCATCACTTCGGTGAAGATACGGCGCGCATTGTCTGCAGTCCAAGACTCGGCGTCCTCGCCGTCTTTGACAGCGGCGTGAAAGGCGAACTCACCACAGCCATCCACCGTCGCAATAAAACCGCGGCGCTGCGCGTTGACCGCCACATACATCCAGGCGCGGTCATGTGGCAAGGCGTCGTAAAAAGCTGGTGCGCGTATATAGGCGGCAAACATCGTGCCGCCCATGAACGGCCGCTTGACACCGCTGGAGCCACCCCAGCCAATACCGAGCGATTGGCGCACGGGACTGCGCGGGCCGTCAGCACCCACCAAATAACGCGCATGCACCGACGTTGACTCGCCGGTAGAGACACAGCGGACAGTCGCTTGAATGGGATGCTCGCCTTCCGAATGATCTTGAAAATCATCCAAGGCCCAGCCATACCGGATATCGCAGCCAGGCCATTTCACCGCATGCCGACGCAGCACCACTTCCACATATTTTTGCGACACGCGATGCGGTAACTCGGCGGCACTCCAAGAGCCCGACAAGCCCTTAACCGAAGCCACAGCTTGAGCCGCCGTTGGCAAACGGAGACGGGCCAGTTCATGCGCCTTGAAGCGTGTGAAGTAGGCGATGTCGCTCGGATGATCTGCTGGCAAGCCTTCAGCGCGTATTTCATGTGCGAAACCCAACCGCCTGAAATGTTCCATCGTGCGCGCTTGCGTCGCGTTCGCCTGTGGGTTGAAAGCCGTACCGGGTTTCGGGTCAACCAGCAGGCAACGGATACCTCGCGGGCCAAGTTCATTCGCCAGCATCAGCCCGCACGGGCCGCCGCCAGCGATCAATACATCAACGGTCAATGGCTCATGGGACGTATCGGCATCAAAGGGCATATTGAAAATCCGGGCTTGAAAGAAAAGCCTACCTTAACCACATCCGCGCCATCGATAAAGCGATGCGGCGAAATTGAGTTTTTCTCACAGAGGGCTATTCAATGCGCTCCGCTGGCAAGGTCAGCGCTCCCAGCGCTGGCATGTGAACTGCGGTCACGCCGCGTCAAAAAGACCAGTGGGATCAAGGCCAGAAAAATCAGCGCCGATACGTAGAACACATCTGAGGCTGCCAGCATATAGGCCTGCTGGTCGACCAATCGGTTGATGCTGCTGAGGGCTTGTTCTGGCGTCAGGCCGGCGCTGGCCAAACCCGAGAGTGCGCTGGTGGCCGCTGTGCTGACGGGGTTGACCGCATCGCTGAGCTGCGCATGGTGCAGCGCGGCGCGGTGTTGCCAGACAGTGGTCGCGATCGAGGTGCCAAAGGAGCCGGCCAGAATACGCACAAAGTTCGACAGGCCGGAGGCCGCTGGAATCTTGTCAGGCGCAAGACCGGACAAAGTGATGGTTACCAACGGAATGAAGAAACAAGCCATGGCAATGCCTTGAATCACCGTGGGGACCAGGATGGTACCGATGTCAGCTTGGGTGTTGAAGTTCGAGCGCATCCAGAGCACCACAGCAAAGACCACAAATGACACTACGGCGAGTCGACGTGGGTCGAGCTTTTGGATGTTCTTGCCAATGACAGGCGACAGCAGCAATGCCAGCAGCCCAACCGGGGCCAACACAATGCCAGCCTGCGTGGCGGTGTAACCCATGTACTGCTGAAGCCACAGAGGCAACAGCACCACATTGCCAAAAAAGAGACCATAACCGACCGACAACGCGAGCGAGCCCGCCCAAAAATTGCGACTCTTGAACAGCGTCAGGTCGACCACCGGGTGCTCTTCCGTCAACTCCCAGATGACGAAAGTGACGAGCCCGACCAGAGCCACCAGTCCCAGCGCCACCACCTCAGACGAATGAAACCAGTCCAACTCCTGACCTTTGTCGAGCATGATTTGCAGTGCGCCCACCCAGAGCACCAGCAGGGCCAAGCCGATGGTGTCTATCGGCAGCTTACGTATCGTGCTTTCGCGTGTTCGAAAGATCCGCCAAGTGATGAAGGCCGAGGCAAAGCCCACAGGAATGTTGATGTAAAAAATCCACGGCCAAGCAACGTTGTCGGTTATCCAGCCGCCCAACAGCGGCCCCAGCACAGGCGCGATCAGAGTCGTCATCGACCACATCGCCATCGCCAATCCGGCCAGTGCGCGCGGATAACTCGACAGCAGCAATGATTGCGACAGCGGAATCAAGGGCCCGGCCACCAAGCCCTGCAAGACGCGAAAAATAATCAGCGTGGTCATGTTCGGCGCCAGGCCACACAGCCATGAGGTGATCACAAACAAGATCACGCTGGTGGTGAACAGCCGGACCTGTCCAAAGCGCTGCGACAGCCAACCCGTCAAGGGCACCGCAATCGCATTGGCCACGCCAAAACTGGTGATGACCCACGTGCCTTGGTTTGGACTGACGCCTAGGTCGCCGGCAATCGCTGGCAAGGACACATTGGCAATCGACGAGTCCAGCACATTCATGAAGGTGGCGGCGGACAGCGCCAAAGTGCCCCAGAGTCGGGCCGAGCCCGTCAACGGCTCGTGGACGACCGCCGGTGTTGGCGGTGGCGCGGGTGGACTGTTCGCGCTGTCAGCGCTGGGTGCTTGAGCCATGACAATTCGCCGTGATGTCAGTGAACCGCTGGGCTTGTCGGTGTGGACTTGCCCGCGTTGCCCGTCATACCCGTATTCGCGGCGATCACGCGGCGCACATCGGCGTCGGCCGCTTCGGCGGAGTGGTCGCTCAAGGCGCTTGCCAGTGATGCCGCGACGGGCACATCGGCCAGCACTTTGCCAGTCTGGTTGGTCACATCAATGTCCACGTTCATCGACAAGCCAACACGCAAGGGGTTGTCGGCGAGTTGCTGTGTATCGAGCTCGATCCGCACAGGGACGCGCTGCACCACCTTGATCCAGTTGCCGGTGGCATTTTGCGCGGGGAGTAACGAAAAAGCAGCGCCAGTGCCAATGCCGACACCGCTCACGACTCCCTTGTATTCGACTTTCTTGCCATACAAGTCAGCCACCACACGGGCCGGCTGGCCGATGCGGATGTGGCGCAACTGCACTTCCTTGAAGTTAGCATCCACCCACACCTTGCTGAGCGGAATCACAGCCATGAGCGGTGTGCCAGCAGCAACACGTTGGCCCAGCTGGACCGAGCGTCTGGCAACATAACCGTCAACAGGTGCCAGCAAGGCCGTGCGCTGCGTTGTCAGATGGGCTTCACGCACCTTGGCAGCGGCCAGTTGCACGCTCGGATGCAGCTCAAGCTGGGTGCCATCGGTCAGCGCCTGGTTGCTGTTGAGTTGCTCACGCGCTGCGTTGACGCCGGCCTCTGCTGCGGCCAAGGCGCTGCGTGCGCTGACCAGCTGCGATTGCGCGTGGTTAAGCTCTTCTTTGGACACCGCACCATTGCCGCTGAGCGACTGACGGCGAGCCAAGTCGTCGGTAGCGCGTGCCACGTCGCCTTGCGCCCGCAGCACTTCAGCGTCACGCAAGCGGACTTGCGCGGCGAGTGCGCCATTGTTGGCGTAGAGGGTGCGCACTTGGCGCACGGTTTGGGCCAGACCCGCTTCAGCCTGATCGAGCGCGACGCGGGCATCGGCCGGGTCCAGCTTCACCAGCGGCTGGCCGGCTTTCACATAGTCGGTGTCGTCAGCCAGAATAGCCATCACCGTACCGCCAATTTGCGGCGTGATCTGGATCACATGGCCTTGCACGTAGGCGTTGTCGGTGGCTTCGTAATGGCTGGCCACGACGTAGTCCTAAATACCCCAAGTGACGACGCCGAGCACGACTACGCTGGCCAACACGGCGAGAGATTTTTTGCGCTGCGCGGCGGCAGAAGACGGG
>CANFSO010000186.1 GCA_947449895.1 Comamonadaceae bacterium | reverse complement strand
TGGTGATACCGCGGGCTTTTTCTTCCGGTGCAGCGTCAATTTGGTCGTAACCTTTGGCCGTGCCGCCGTACTTAGCTGCCAACACGGTCGTGATAGCGGCCGTCAAGGTGGTTTTACCGTGGTCAACGTGACCAATCGTGCCGACGTTGACGTGCGGCTTTGTTCGCGCGAATTTCTCTTTTGCCATTTTCAACTCCGAAAAGTTACAAAAACTATTGCCTGGCCAGCGACGCTGCGCCAATTCAAAATCTGGTGCCCATTCCGGGAATCGGACCCGGGACCTCTCCCTTACCAAGGGAGTGCTCTGCCACTGAGCCAAATGGGCCTTCTAAAACTCAACTCGTCAATCAAACACTCAACAGCGCGCCAACAAAAATAAACCAGAACACCGACACAACCAACACCCCACACGGGACGCCAACTGGAGCGGGAGACGGGAATCGAACCCGCGTCATTAGCTTGGAAGGCTAGGGTTCTACCATTGAACTACTCCCGCAGCTCTGAAACTATTTCCACCAACTCACTGACACTACTTTGATACCACAAAGAATTACCAAGACATTCAAAGAGATCCAACAGGAATCCCTAGAAAGCTTGGTGGATGGGGCTGGATTCGAACCAGCGTACGCGTTAGCGAACAGATTTACAGTCTGCCTCCTTTAACCACTCGGACACCCATCCTTCAAGTGAACCACGGATTATGCCATGATTTTCATGCCGCTCCAGACCATTTGATGGCCTGATGGCCATGTGCTTGCAACCACGCATTGGCGGCAACAAAATGACCGCAACCCATAAATGGTTGCGGCGGACGATTCGCCGACAGTGGCGACGGGTGGTTGGCGGTCAACACCAGGTGCTCGCCCTTGATCAGCTCTCGCTTGGCTTGGGCATGCGCGCCCCACAACATGAACACCACCGGCTCTGCCGCAGCGGCTACCGCTTGAATCAGCGCGTCCGTGAGCGCTTCCCAACCTTGCTTTGCATGGCTGCCGGGGGCACCGTCTTCCACCGTCATGCAGGTGTTGAGTAGCAACACGCCTTGCTGCGCCCACGCTTCAAGCGAGCCACTGCGCCGCCCTGAGCTTGGGTCTGAAGCGGGTCCCGCCTCAGTAGCGGCTCTGTCAATTTCTTTGAATATATTTCGCAAGCTCGGCGGTATCCGGTTGCCGTGCCTCACCGAAAACGCCAAGCCATGCGCTTGGTTCGGGCCATGGTACGGGTCTTGACCCAGAATCACCACCTTGACCGAGGGCAACGGCGTCAACTCCAAGGCGCGCAGGGGATGGGATGGATAAATAACAGCGCCTTCGGCCAAACGCTGCGCAACAAATTGGGCCAGCTTCTGACCAGTCGGACTGGCTAGAAAACCGTCCACAACAGGCGCCCAGCTGGGGTCGATCGGCCAAAGGGCTGGGTTCCAAGCGGTCAGTCGCCCGAGATTTGTGCTTTGCAATCCCGCATCGTCAAAGGCGAAATTGGCCTGATTGCTCATCAGGTGAACAAATGCGCCAGCGCAACACCGGGGTCCTCTGCGCGCATGAAGGCTTCGCCGACCAAGTAGGCGTTGACGCCGGCTCGCCGCAGAAGTTGCACATCAGCCACCGTGCTGATGCCGGATTCGGTCACCAACAAACGGTCCGCAGGCACGTCCTTGATCATGGCCAGCGTGGTGTCGAGTGTGACTTCGAAGGTTTTCAAATTGCGGTTGTTGATGCCTAACAAAGGCGTTTTGAGCTTGAGCGCACGCTCCAGCTCTGCGCGGTCATGCACCTCCACCAGCACCGCCATGTCGAGCGACATCGCCAGCGCTTCAAAGCTCTTCATTTGGGCGTCGTCCAGACAGGCTGCAATCAGCAAAATGCAGTCGGCACCCATCGCCCGCGCTTCATACACTTGGTAGGCGTCGATGATGAAATCTTTGCGCAACACAGGCAAGTCACACGATGCCCGTGCTTGCTTCAGGTAGTCCGTGCTGCCCTGGAAAAACTGCTGATCGGTCAGCACCGACAAGCAAGCCGCACCATGCTCGGCATAGCTCTGGGCGATGTCGGCAGGAATGAAGTCGGCGCGCAACACGCCTTTGGACGGGCTGGCTTTTTTGATCTCAGCAATCACCGCTGCTTGACCTGCCGCGATCTTGCTGCGCATGGCGCCGACAAAATCGCGCGTGAGGACGCGCGATTCGGCATCTTCGCGCATGACGGCGAGCGGCTTGCGTTGCAGCGCCGTGGCTACTTCTTGGCGTTTGACCGCCATGATCTGGTCGAGGATGTCAGCCATGTGTTGGGGTACCGATGTTGTCGTGTTGTCAGGAAAAAATGGAAACCGGAATGCAAAAACCGATTATTGATGCTTATTCGGATGCGCGTCGTTTTGCTTATGCCGCATGCGTGGCTTTGACCAACGCGTCCAGCGTGCGCCTAGCCGCGCCTGAAGCAATCGCCTGACGCGCCAGCGCGATGCCTTCAACCATCGAGGCAGCCACATTGGCAGCGTACAAGGCGGCTCCCGCGTTGAGCACAACGATGTCGCTGGGCGCACCCGCCTCACCGTCCAGCACACCCCTGAGCATCAGCATCGACTGCTCCGGCGTTTCGACACGCAGCGCGCGGCTGCCAGCCATCGGCAAACCAAAATCTTCGGGATGAATTTCGTATTCGGTGATCTCGCCGTTTTTGAGTTCGCCCACCACCGTCGCAGCCCCCAAGCTGATCTCGTCCATGCCATCTTTGCCGTAGACCACCAAGGCGTGCTCGGCACCCAGCCGCTGCAAGGCGCGTACTTGAATGCCCACAAGGTCTGGGTGAAAAACCCCCATCAGGATATTCGGCGCGCTGGCCGGATTCGTCAGCGGGCCGAGGATGTTGAAAATCGTGCGCACGCCGAGTTCTTTGCGGATCGGTGCGACGTTTTTCATGGCCGGATGATGGTTGGGCGCAAACATGAAGCCAACGCCCACCGTCGCGATGCAACGTGCAATCGCTTCGGGTGGCAAGTTGATGTTGATGCCCAAGGACTCCAGCACGTCGGCACTGCCCGACTTGCTGCTGACGCTTCGGCCACCATGCTTGCTGACCTTGGCGCCTGCCGCCGCCGCCACAAACATGGCGCAGGTGGAGATGTTGAAGGTGTGCGAACCGTCGCCGCCTGTGCCGACGATGTCGACCAGATGCGTCTTGTCGGCCACCTCGACCTTGGTTGAAAACTCGCGCATGACCTGCGCCGCAGCGGTGATCTCGCCGATGGTTTCTTTCTTGACACGCAAGCCCGTGATGAGTGCTGCCATCATCACGGGCGACATCTCGCCATTCATGATCAGCCGCATGATGTGCAGCATCTCGTCGTGAAAAATCTCACGGTGCTCGATCGTGCGTTGCAAGGCTTCTTGGGGCGTGATCTTCTGCGATTGGGACATCTTGACGCTTTCGAAAAATTCAGAGAACGGCGGTCAGGCCACGTTCAAACCTCAGGCCTGCAGCAGAAAGTTTTTCAGGATGGCGTGTCCATGCTCGGTGAGGATGGATTCAGGGTGAAACTGAACCCCTTGAATGGCCAACGTCTTGTGGCGCACGCCCATGATTTCGCCGTCGTCTGTCCAGGCCGTCACAGCCAACACGTCGGGGCACGTCGCGCGTTCAATCGCCAGCGAGTGGTAGCGGTTGACAACAAATTTCTCAGGCAAGTTAGCGAACACGCCCTCTTGCGTCGTGGTGATGACACTGGTCTTGCCGTGCATGAGTTGCTGCGCGCGAATGATCTTGCCGCCAAAAGCTGCGCCGATGGCCTGATGACCCAAACACACGCCCAAAATCGGCAGCTTGCCCGCGAAGTATTGAATCGCCGCAACGGAAATCCCCGCCTCGGCCGGCGAGCAAGGTCCGGGCGAAATCACCAGCCGGTCGGGAGCACGGGCTTCGATGTCAGCCAGCGTCACCTCGTCATTGCGCAGCACCTCCACCTCCGCCCCCAACTCGCCAAAGTACTGGACGATGTTGTAGGTGAAGCTGTCGTAGTTGTCGATCATCAAGAGTTTCATTCCAGCCCCTCTTCAACCAGTTCGCTGGCGCGCAGCAGTGCGCGCGCCTTG
>CANFSO010000185.1 GCA_947449895.1 Comamonadaceae bacterium | reverse complement strand
CGGACGCCAGCTTCACGGGCCTTGCCAAAACCAGTTTGCATGCCAGCGCGGTTTTGCAATTCCAGCGCTACATGTTCCATGATGTGACCCGGCCAAGTGCCTTCTTCTAAGCGCTTGAGAAATCCGCCGCGTTCACCCACACTGCATCGATGTTCGACCAAGCCGGGCAGAAAGGCTTGCAAACGTTGGTTGAAACCAGGCAGGGTGTTAGAGGGGCAGTCTTCCAGTGCACCAATGTCGATCCACGCCTCCAGGACGGAGCGGTAGGTCCAGATGTTGGGCCCACGCAAATGCGTCATGCGTAGAAATTTAATGTCTTTAGCGCTCATGGGCGGCGCTACTCTGGGAGCATTGACGTGTAACGATAGAATATCTTGATGGTTGCTGCACTGGCAAAATTCTTCCGATAAACAAGGCGAATGGACGGTGTCTTGGCCGTTATTTTTCTTAGTCGCCAACACATGTTGAATCTTGTTGCTTGAACCTTTATGACCCCCAACGCTCTTCTGCCCAATAATTTGCTTGGGTTGCCTTCTGACTGGCGCGAGCATGGGGGTTTTCAGGTTCATCCTGATGAAAACGTTTCAGCTTGCTTAGAAGTTGACCTGAATGAAAATTTAAATTTCATTAAAACTCTTCTGATTCTGACCGATCAAAGGGTCATTTTTGGTGATTTTGCGCAAAAAAACTGGCCTTCTTGGCCATTTGACCCGCTGCAAACCTTGGTATTGAGCGATCACGCGGGCGTTGGCACTTTGTCATTGCAAGCCAATGGTCATCGGCTGACAGTTTGGCGGTTCACTTTGGGCCGGTTACCCGCTGTTTTGCGCTTTAAAAATCAGTTTGATGAATTACACAAATTCACAGCTTCTGGCGAGGTCAACGGAGCTCAGGGTGAGCAGGGGCAAGGTGTTTTGCCCGATGACGTTTGCCCCGTGTGTCAAAGCCCCATTGATGCCGCTGAGGACGACTGCCCGGTCTGCGCTGAAAAAGAAGCCAGCCCGACGTCGACCTTGACGCTGTTCAAATTGTGGCGTTTTGCCAGGCCCTACCAGGGCCAATTGCTGCTTGGGTTTGTCTTGACGTTGGCCGCCACGGCCGCCACTTTGGTGCCGCCCTACTTGACCATGCCCTTGATGGACGAGGTGCTGATCCCTTATCAAAATGGCACACATATTGACCCCGTCACGGTCTCTTGGTACTTGCTGGGCTTGTTTGGTTCGGCTTTCGTGGCTTGGGGTTTGGGTTGGATCAAAACCTACATCTTGTCCTTGGTGTCTGAGCGGATTGGCGCAGACTTGCGTACCACCACCTACGAGCACTTGATGAAGTTGTCGCTCGAGTATTTTGGCGGCAGGCGCACGGGCGACTTGATTGCCCGGATTGGCAGCGAGACCGACCGCATCAATGTCTTTTTGTCTTTGCACTTGCTGGACTTCGCCACCGACGTGTTGATGATAGTGATGACAGCTGTCATCTTGCTCACCATCAACCCGGGCTTGGCATTGGTCACTTTGTTGCCCTTGCCCTTCATTGCCTGGTTAATCCATGTGGTGCGAGAGCGTTTGCGCACGGGTTTTGAGAAAATTGACCGCGTCTGGTCGGAGGTGACGAATGTGTTGGCTGACACCATTCCGGGTATTCGGGTGGTCAAGGCCTTTGCCCAAGAAAAACGCGAAGCACAGCGTTTTGACGAGGCCAACAAGCACAACTTGGCGGTGAACGACCGCTTGAACCGAGTTTGGTCTTTGTTCGGACCGACCGTCACTTTCATGACCGAAATTGGTTTGCTGGTGGTGTGGGCGTTTGGTATCTGGTTGGTCTCTAAAAATGAAATAACGGTCGGCGTGTTGACTGCTTTCTTGGCGTACATTGGGCGTTTCTATGCGCGACTTGACTCTATGAGCCGGATCGTCTCGAGCACCCAAAAAGCCGCCGCGGGTGCCAAGCGGATTTTTGAAATACTGGACCACGTTTCCAGTGTGCCTGAGCCGAAAAATCCGCTGCCCATGCCGCGGGTGCAAGGACGCCTGACCTTAACGAATGCCGATTTCAGGTACGGCAACCGAGCCGTGATTCGACAGTTGAGCCTAGACATTGCACCCGGTGAAATGATCGGGCTGGTCGGCCACAGCGGTTCGGGCAAGAGCACCTTGGTGAATTTGATTTGTCGTTTTTACGATGTCACCGAGGGCAGCATCGCACTGGACGGGATCGATGTTCGGCAATTCGGGGTCAGCGATTACCGCCGCAATATTGGTCTGGTGCTGCAAGAGCCATTTTTGTTCTTTGGTACTGTGGCCGACAACATTGCATACGGCAAGCCAGATGCTTCGCGACAAGAGATTGTGGCGGCGGCGCGCGCCGCCCACGCGCACGAATTTATTTTGCGCATGCCCCAAGGCTATGACTCTTTAGTCGGCGAACGGGGTCAGGGCTTGTCGGGCGGCGAACGACAACGTATCTCCATTGCCAGGGCGCTGCTAATTAACCCGCGCATTTTGATCTTGGACGAAGCCACAAGTTCGGTGGACACAGAAACCGAAAAAGAAATTCAAAATGCCTTGGACAATTTAGTGCGTGGACGCACCACCATTGCGATTGCCCACCGCTTGTCGACTCTGCGCAAAGCCGACCGATTGGTGGTGATGGACAAAGGCCACATTGTCGAGGTCGGCCCGCACGACGAGCTGATTGCGGCGCAGGGTGCTTACTGGCGCTTGTACGAAGCACAGCAGCGCCAAGCCGAAGCTGAGGGTGCGGTTTTGCGCGAGTTACCTATCGTCGAAGTTGCGCCTTTGAGCGTGCCCGTGGCGGTGCCACACAGCGCAAAGGATGTTTTGTGAGCACGCTGAATTTTGAATTTGACTGCGACGCGGCCGGCCACTGGTTTTATGTCTCTGACCAAGGCGTGCGCCATGAACAGGTCATCGCTGTCCGGGCCTTCCCCGTGGCCGCGCCAGATGAAGGTGTGGCCTTGGTGGACGCCGAAGGCCATGAGCTGCTGTGGATTGCAGCGTTTGGCGACTTGTCCGCCGCCTTGCGCGCCAACGTGTTGCGCGCTTTGACCCAGCGCGAGTTCATGCCGCGTATTCTGAAGTTGCGGGGCGTCAGCAGCTTGGTTGCGCCCTGCACATGGGACATTGAAACCGACCGGGGCGACACCAGCTTGCATCTCAAAGGCGAGGAAGATATCCGCCGTTTGTCAGCCACGGTGTTGCTCGTCACCGACAGCCACGGCGTGCAATTTTTGATTCGCGATCTGGCCCAGATGGACCGGCATTCTCGCAAGTTGCTGGATCGGTTTCTGTAAGGGCCGTGATCCGCCGTATCGCACATCTCGACATGGACGCTTTTTTTGCGTCCATCGAGTTGCTGCGCTACCCCCAGCTGAAGGGCCTGCCGGTGGTCATCGGCGGCGGTCGCCGTCGGGTTGACGAAGCCTTGCGTGAAGCCCTGGGCGAACGCGCGCTGCGCTTCATTCCAGTCGACGACTTCCCTAGGCTCAAGGACTATGTGGGGCGCGGCGTCATCACCACGGCGACGTATGCCGCCCGGCAGTTTGGCGTCGGCTCGGCCATGGGCATGATGAAAGCCGCCAAGCTCTGCCCGGATGCGATTGTGTTGCCGGTGGATTTTGACGAGGTGCGCAAGTACTCGCGGGCTTTCAAGGAGGCGATTCGGGAAGTCGCGCCGTTGGTGGAAGACCGCGGCGTTGACGAGGTCTATGTCGACTTCACCGACGTGCCCGGCGGTCAGCGTGACGGCGGTCGTTCGCTGGCGCGGCTGCTTCAACGTAGCATTCTGGAGAAGACCGGTTTGACTTGTTCCATCGGCGTCGCACCGAACAAACTCATCGCAAAAATGGCCAGCGAATTCAACAAGCCGAATGGCATTTCGATTGTTCACGAGGCCGACCTGCAAAGCATGATCTGGCCGCTGGCCTGTCGCAAGATCAACGGCATTGGACCGAAGTCGGATGCGAAGCTGGCGGCGCTGAACATTCACACGATTGGCGAGATGGCGGCGCAAGAGGTCGGTTGGCTGATTGACCACTTTGGCCAAGCCACCGGGGCTTGGATGCATGACGCGGCTTGGGGCCGCGACAGCCGGCCGGTGGT
>CANFSO010000184.1 GCA_947449895.1 Comamonadaceae bacterium | reverse complement strand
CAAGGCGCCGTGATTGACGCCAGCCGCGCGGCCGGCGCCGCACAGCGCGAGCAAGCTGCGGCGCTGTGGCGACCGAACCTGGGACTCAGTGCAACAGCTGGCGTTGCCAGCGCCAACAGCCGCATGGAGGGGGCACAGTTCGCAGCGCCGCCCGAATTTCCGACCAAAACAGGCGCTTCTTTTGCCACCTCAGTGAATGGCGGCACAGCCACGCGCTGGGCGCTCAACGCGCGCCAGCCGCTGTACAACGTGGAGCGCCAAGCACAGCGCCAACAGCTTGTTATTTCGGCAGACTCGGCCGAAATTCAATGGCAAGCCGCGCAGCAAGACTGGATGCTGCAAACCACCCAACGCTACTTCGACACCGTCTTGGCCGAGCGACGTTTGGCACTGCTGAAGCAACAACAATCCGCCGTCGACAAAGCCTTGACCGAAGCCAAAGACCGCTTCGCCTTGGGCGACATTCCCATCACCGACACCCACGAAGCGTCGGCCCGTGCGCGTGGCCTGCAAGCACAAGCGGTGGCCGCCGCCAGCGAGTTGGAACTCGCAAGGCAAATGCTCGCCGACATCACCGGCCTGACTAGCGCCGACTTGCAACTGCAAGCGCCTTCCAGCCGAGGGCTGAACGCCACGGTGGACCCGTTGCCGCACTGGCTCAGTCTGGCGCAGCAAGACAACCCGATGCTGCGGCTGCAACAGGCGCAAGCCGATGCTGCGCATGAAGAAGTCCGCAAACACAGCGGAGCAGCCTCACCCACGCTGGACTTGATCGCGCAAGCGACGCGGGACCGGCTCAGCGGCAGCGGCGACTTTGGCTCGGCCAGCAACACCCAAAGCCAGCAAATGATTGGCCTGTCGCTCAATGTGCCGCTTTACACCGGCGGTTGGCGCAGCGCCAAACAAGAAGAAGCGCTGCGGCTTGAAGACAAAGCCCGCGCCGAAGTCGAGCGCACGCGTTTGCAAGTCGGGCAGCTCACACGCGCCGCTTGGTTGGCACTGCAAAGTGGCCAGGCTCGCCTCGTGGCACTTGATGAAGCCGTGACCGCCCAGCAAGCCCGCTTAGACGCCACGCGCATTGGCCGCCAAGTCGGTGACCGCACCACGCTCGATTTGCTGAATGCAGAAAATGACGCCAGCGCCGCCGACCTTGCCCTGCTGCAAGCGCGCATCGACACCTTGCAAAGTCGCTTGAGGTTAGACGCGCTGGTGGGGAAACTCGACACGCAACGCTTGCAGGTCATCAACGACGCGCTGCAGCCCTGAGCAACGACCCGGGTAGTTACCGTTTGAATCTGGTCGCGATGCAGCAGAAAAATGGATTGGTTCACGCTTTATAGTGAGCATTGGGCACACGCCGTGATCGTGCCTCCACCCAGGACCGCAGCCACCATGCCCAAAGCTTCCATTCAGTCCTTCTTTGATCCCGCGACATTCACCGTGACCTATGTGCTGGCAGACCCCAAAACGCAACGTGCGGCCATCATTGACAGCGTGCTGGACTACGACCCCAAGTCGGGCAGTACATCGCACACCAGCGCCGACAAGGTGATTGCTTTCGTAAAGCAAGCTGGCCTTCACGTGGACTGGCTGTTGGAAACCCATGCGCACGCCGACCACCTGTCGGCCGCGCCCTATTTGCAAAATCAACTGGGCGGCGGGATTGGCATCGGGCGACACATTTGCACGGTGCAAGCGGTCTTCAAAAAAGTCTTCAACGCCAAAGACATGAACACCGACGGCGCGGAGTTCGACCATCTTTTTGAAGACGGGCAAGAGTTCAAAATTGGCAACATGGCGTTACGCGTGATGCACACACCAGGTCACACACCGGCCTGCCTGACTTACGTGATCGGCGAGGACGCCTTTGTCGGTGACACGCTGTTCATGCCCGACTACGGCACAGCCCGTTGCGACTTTCCGGGCGGAGACGCAGCGACCCTGTACCAGTCCATTCAAAAGGTGTTGGCCTTGCCCCTTCAGACTCGCTTGCACCTGTGCCACGATTACCCACCGAATGGCCGGGAACCCGCGTGGGAATCGACAGTAGCGCTGCAGCGCGCCGGCAATATTCACGTGCATGACGGCGTTACCGAGGCTGAGTTCGTCGCCCTGCGCACCGCACGCGACAAGACGCTGGCCATGCCCGTGCTGATCCTGCCAGCTGTTCAAATCAATGTGCGGGCGGGCCACCTGCCGCCAGCCGAGGACAACGGCGTCAGCTACCTCAAAATTCCAATCAACTTACTTTGACAATCATGACGACATTCATCAACCCACTGGCCCGCTGGAACTCACGCTTTTCTGCGGAGGGCTATCTGTTCGGAGAGTCGCCCAACGCCTACTTGGCTGAGATGACGCCGAGTTTGAAAGCGGGCAAGACCTTGGCGCTGGCAGACGGCGAAGGCCGCAACAGCGTCTGGCTGGCCAAGCAAGGCCTTGATGTAGACGCCTTTGATTTTTCACCCGTGGCGATTCAGAAGGCTCAGCAATTGGCCGACAAGCACGGCGTCAAGGTGAACTATCACTGCAGTGATTGGGAATCGTTTGACTGGGCACCGCATCGGTACGACAACGTTGTTGGCGTCTTTTTCCAATTTGTAAATCCGGCGTCAAGGTCGGCGCTGTTTGCCAAGATGGACCAAGCTTTGAAACCCGGTGGTATTTTGCTCATCCAAGGCTATGGCAAAGACCAGCTTCAGTACAAAACGGGTGGTCCCGGAGAGATCGATCAACTGTATGACGATGAACTGCTGCTGTCTGCCTTTTCAAACTACAGCGTGCTGGACATCAATACCTACACCGCCGAAGTTGATGAGGGTGCGGCCCACAAAGGGATGTCCGCTTTGATCGGATTTGTTGCCCAGAAACGCTGAGTGAATCCGCCATTGGCGCGCGGGTTGACGTCTCAATACTCAATGGTGCGCATGCCCTTCGACAGCATCTTTTCCATGGTCAGAGAGCTGCGCATCAAACCATTTGTGCAGTGCGGCGACAAAAGTCGCATCTGAAGTTTGGTAGGACAGCTGAGCACCACCTTTGATGTCTCTATAGACAATGGCGATTTGTCCGACCTTTGCGGCCCTCAATTCAGCGAGACCTGGCATGTCTTGCCCATGGATGTGACTCGGTCCTGAGAAGTCACCTTTCAGGAACTGTTCACGAATGTCCTGCAGGTGCTGACGAATCAAGATCACTTGAGCTGTGTCTGCAGAATTTTTGACGACTACCCGTTGAGTGCCACCTTGCGCATTCTTCGTGAAAATGTGGGTCGTGCCATTCAAGCTGAAGGGCATCACGTCTTTACCAAGCTCGGAGACTTCTGCTTGTCGTTCGGTCTCTGCCATCATTTTGATGTGTGCAGCATGGTCCATATTGGCGTGGTCTGTCTTTGATTGCTCTAGGGGCTGTGCTTGGGCAAAGGGGGACAAAACGACAAGAGCGAATGACAGGGCGGCTATTTTTTGCATGAGGCTTCCTGAGTGAGAGTGTTGATGGAGGATTATTCAGAATTATGGGTGTCGCGGCCAACCAAGGGTTGCTCGGCACTCAGCCCTCACCGCCTGTTACTCAGATTGTGCAACCAGCCGGCCCAGCGCTTCCACCCCAATAGGCGGCTGCGCCAGCCATGGCAACACGTAGGTTTTCGTGGCCAAGCCGATTTCAACTTTTGCCATCTGACGGGCTTCACCCGTCAATCGCGCTTGCAATAACGGGTCGTGTGTGTTGGCCGCCAAAATGCTTTTGTTGATGACCCACGCAAACGGTTCAATATGGGCCCGGCGCAGGTCGTCCTGCAGCAGCTTGGCTTGTAGCACGGGCGTCGTTTCCGGCAGCGTGACCAGAATAATTTTGGTGTACGCAGGGTCTTGCAAGCGCATCAGCGGTGTGACCAAGTGCGCCGTGCCGTGACTGTCAAACTCACGCAGCATCTGGCGGTGGTAGGCGCCCGTAGCATCCATCAGCAGCATGGAGTGACCGGTTGGTGCCGTGTCCAACACCACATACGCACTGCGCGCCTCACTCACCACGCGTGAAAACGCATGGAAGACGGCGACTTCTTCCGTGCAGGGTGACTTGAGGTCTTCCAGCATCAAAGCCCGCTCCTGCTCGTTCAGCCCGGCCCCTTTGGTTGCCAT
>CANFSO010000183.1 GCA_947449895.1 Comamonadaceae bacterium | reverse complement strand
TGGGGTGGCTGATGGGGCTCGAACCCACGACAACAGGAATCACAATCCTGGACTCTACCAACTGAGCTACAGCCACCGAAGGTCGAAATTATAACGGCAACTTGGGGCTCTAATTACCTTGAGACTGCTTGATTTGCATTTGCTTCTGTGAAGCCTTGTCCGGGCACCGGTCTTGGTGCCGTGATCTCGACCTTGAAACGCTCCTGAATCATCTTGTAATAGGCTAGGCTTTCAGCTGCGGTCCACCACTGAGCGTATTGCGCACGTTCTTGTTGGGTTGCGGCTGCGTCCCTTGGTTCACGTGGCAGCACTTTGTTAACCTTGACCACTGCATAGCCTTGCACGCCCAAGTCCACACCCACGAGAACAGGCAACGCAGCTGGGTCGGCGCGCAAGACAGCATCGAGCACAGGGCCTGGCAGGTTTTTGGCATCGATGCGCGAGATCACCAACGACTCAGGCAAAGCGGCTACTGCGGCATTGGCTTTCCATTCGGCCAATTTGGCGCTGCCTTCTTTACGTGCTTCTTCAGCGCTGCGTGCGGCGAGCCATCGGGCGAGAACGTTATCTTTCACTTCAGCCAAAGGCCGCGTACGAACAGGCGTGTATTGCACAACGCGGCCAGCAGCCAACTGGTTTGAGCCGACATCAATCGCTTCCGTATTGCGTTTTTTCTCAATCGAATCAGCGGAAAAAAGCGCTGCGAGAAACTTAGGATTAGCCAGCGGTCCGGTGACACCGGGCGCAGGGCTACGGCTGACATTGCTGGCGCTGCGAATCTCAAGCTTCAAGCGCTCGGCCACGGGCTTCAGGCTGTCAGCTTGTTCATAAACACCATTGGTGAAAAGCTCTGCGGATTCGGCAAATTTCTGTTGAACCTGTTGCTTCTTCAAGTCAGCCTCAAGCGTCGGTCGCATATCCTCAAAGCTACGCTGCTTAGGCGTCTTGATGTCCGCCAAACGGATGATGTGAAAACCAAAGTCAGACTCCACCAGATCGCTGATCTCACCCTTTTTCAGGGCAAAGGCCGCATCTTCGAAGGGCTTGACCATGGCGCCACGGGCAAAAAAGTCAAGGTCGCCGCCTCTAGCAGCAGAGCCGGTGTCCTGCGAATTCTTGCGGGCTGTGTCAGCGAAAGTCTCAGGCGTCTTGCGCACCAGCGCCAGCAATTCGGTGGCCTTGGTCTTGGCTGCTGCACGCTCGGCGTCCGGTGCGGTTTTAGGTGCATTGATCAAAATGTGGCTGGCGCGGCGCTCTTCAGGCCCACTCAGTCGCTCAATGTTTTGATCGTAATAAGTCTTCAGGTCTTGCGCGTTGACGACGATGGTCTTGCTGACCGCGTCGGCGTCCAGCAACACGTACTCAATGTTGGCCTGTTCTGGCGCCCTGAAGAGGGTCTGATTAGCTTGGTAATACTGCGCCAGATCTTCATCCGTTGGCTTGAGCTTGGCAGCATAAGCAGCCGGGCTGAAACGGGCCATTTGCAATTCGCGTTTTTCAAAGTAGGCATTGAGCGCCGAGTCGGCCACGCCAGCTGACGAAAAACCTGTTGCAGTGACACCAGTCATGACCTGCCGGGTCGACAAATCAGCGCGCACGCTGGCCTCAAACATGTCGGGCGTCATGCCTTGGGCACCGACCAGTTGACGATAGCGCTCCATGTCGAGTGAGCCATCCGGTTTGCGCAATGCGGCAATTTGTGGGTTGCCTTGTAATTCACGCGCCAACCGCTGGTCGCTGGTGGTCAGCAGTGCCTTAGCGGAAGCCGCCGACATCACGCGGTCGCGCACCATGCGCTCCAGTGTGGCGTAGCGGGCTTCTGGCGAGTCCAATAGTTTCATGTCGATCGTGGGCATCGACGTACGAATCTGGTCGACTTCGACACGGTGTGCGGCATCCCAATCGGCCTGGGTGATGTTTTTACCGTCAACCCGCGCCACAGCGGCACTGCTGTCACCGGAGCGGTTGTGATCGTTCAAGCCAAGCAAGACGAAGGATGGCACGATCAACAAAAAGAGCAACCACATCGTGATTTTGGTGTGCTTGCGAATGAAATCAAACATCTGAAAGTTCCTGTTACAGCCGAGGATTGGGCGCAATCAAAGTGCCGCGATGAGCAAAAAAGCCAATTTGCAATTATGCCTTCGCCGCCGATGCTGCTATGACGCCCAGAACGGCACCAAACCGGCAGATCGTGTGGTTATTCCCTCCTTGTTACGCTGGATCAAATGAAGTCGCTTGGCTTCACGCTTGAATCCAACGCACAACCCAACAGAAATGAGCACACCATCAGCACTAACCTTGAACTCATGAGCGACTATCTCTTGACATACGGCATCAATGTCGTCGGGGCTATCGCCACGCTGATAACAGGTTATCTGGTGGCTGGCTGGCTCAACCGCTTGATCGATGGGACGATGCGCAAGGCTCGCAGGATTGACCCCGTGTTCCATCACTTGCCCGGAAAAATAGTCCGCGTCGTCGTGCTGATTTTCACGCTGATTGCCGTACTGAATAGGTTCGGCGTCGAGACCACCAGCCTGATTGCACTTCTCGGTGCAGCCGGTCTGGCCATCGGTCTGGCTTTGCAGGGCACGCTGAGTAACGTGGCGGCCGGGGTGATGATTCTGATCTTTAGGCCATTTAAGATTGGTGACGCCGTGCAACTGGAAGGTCAGGTTTACATCATTGATGCCCTTGGCTTCTTTATATGCAAGGGGCATTTACCGGATGGCCCGATTGTGTTCATGCCGAATTCGAAAATATGGGGCCAGACCATCGTTAATCTGTCGGTGACAGACCAAGACATTCGCCGCATTGACGAGTCTTATGCGATCTCTTACGGCGACAACAGCAACACGGCGCTGGCCATTTTGAACCAAATAGCAGCTGATGAGCCACGCATCCTGACAGACCCTGCACCCTTGATCAAAGTGCAATCTCTAGGCGACAACTCCGTCAACATCCTATTCCGCGTCTGGACCTCACGCACCGACTGGTGGAACACCAAACTGGACTTGATTCAACGCTGCAAAGAAGGCTTGGAACAAGGCGGTTGTACGATTCCATTCCCGCAACGTGAGGTGCATGTTTTTCATGAAACCGAGGTTAGATCCAAAGCCTGACAAGCTCTGCTCAAGGTCTGCCTGGATGCTTTAACTTAGTTAAAGCGAGTAGCTCCCGCTACTCGTAAACCACCTGCGCCAAACCCTTGTCCGCCTGCGCCATCCAGCTGGCCAGCGCGGCGTCGGTTGGGTAGAACTTGGCAGCATCGCCGAGTTGAAGTTCAGCGGTGGCGCCATCGCGGCGCAGGCTCAAGCGCACTGACAAGCCGCGCAAGACCTCGCTCTCATCCAAGGCTGATATTTCTCGCCTCGGCGGGAAGTCTTTGATAAGACGCTGAATGTCGGGTGCGCTGCCGTTGACGGCCACACGCAGGTATTTACCGAAGCGGCAACGCGCCTCTTCCAAGTCCCAAACCTGCGTGACCTTCAAACGAAAACCGCCGGCAAAACGGTCCGGCTGCAAGCTGGCCTGAACGATGACGAGCTCGTCGTCCTTGAGCTGGTTGCGGTGGGCGTTGAGCACATTTTCATCGGCGGTGGCTTCAATCACGGCCGTCTTGTCATCGAGCTTGAACAAGGCCAACTTGCCGCGCTGACCGTTGATGACGCGCAGATCATTGACGATGGCCGCGATGAGTTGCGGCTCGCGTGAATCAATCAAGTCTTCAATCTTGCGCTTGGCGAACTTGCGAACTTCTAGCTCGACCGCGTCGAACAAATGCCCGGACAAATAAAAGCCAATCGCCGTTTTTTCGTAGGTCAGGCGCGTTTTCACGCCCCAAGGCATGGCCTCGACCAGCGGCGGCTCTTGCGTGCTGGCGGCATGCGAGTCCGACATGTCGAACAGCCCACCTTGGTTGGCATTGGCCTGCGTGGCGGCAGAGAATTCAAAGGCGCGGTCTACGGAGGCCAGCAGTTCGGCGCGGTTCAGGTGCAGGTTGTCAAACGCGCCGGCTTTGATGAGCGCCTCCACCGTGCGCTTGTTGAGTTTGGACTTGTCGACACGCACGCAAAAATCATAGAGTGAGGTGAAGGGGCCGCCCTCCTCACGCGCTGCAACCATGGCGGCAATGGCTTGCTGGCCCGTGCCTTT
>CANFSO010000182.1 GCA_947449895.1 Comamonadaceae bacterium | reverse complement strand
GCTGAGTCGGGGCTGGCGTGAAGCATCTGGTTGACTATGGATGTCGTAGCGAAAAATAGGGTGTAGCAATAGAACGCTCAGTGCGAGCTTACTGCGTTGCTCACGCACACGGAAGTCACCAACAGGGAAAATCGGTCAAGTCCTACGACTGTTGCCGTTGACGACCTAGCCATCTTGCGGCTTGCCTGTTTAAAGTTCACTGTCTGGTTTGGTTGTCCTGTTCGTAGCACGCTTTGTACAGCTGATTTGCCGATGCGATTCAGAGCCGATGACCCACGAAAATTATCATGAAGCCACCGCTGGAGCAACTTAAGACGTGTGCCGACCTCGACAGTCTGCGGTCGACCTTGCATGTTTTGTGCGCGCCGCTTGGAACGGTCGCTGAACTTGAGATATTTCTGGTTGACCAAGCCGGGCATCATCAAGCCATGTGTTTTTGGCACATGCAGTCAAAAGATGAAGACGCTCGGGTGATGCGGGACTGGGGTGTTGGCCGCTTTGGGGGCGAATTGGTCACGGTGGTCGATCTCGAACCCAAGGAGCCCGAATACCCCACTTAATTCGTTACGCCTCTTGCATGTGACTGTGGAGCTTTTCTGCTGAGCCATCGGTAGCATTGGTTGCTTTCATACAAAGGAACTTCTTGATGGCTCAACCATTTTTCGGCAGGCGAGATTCCGAGCCCTCTGGACTGCGTCCCGGCGCCGTCAGCAACCAAGGCAACAGCAGCAGTACAGCCTCGGCGGCTAAGCAGTCACTGGACAACACAGCCACCCATCCGGCTCCGGGCATCTCAGCGCCTGGCAAGGAAGTTGGCAGCAAGCTCACAGTCGGCCCCAACATCAAGCTCAAGGGTGTTGAGATCACCGATTGCGACACCCTGGTGGTGGAGGGCACGGTGGAGGCCACGATGGACTCTCGCGTGATTCAAATTTCTGAGCTTGGCGCTTTCAAAGGCTCGGCTGATATTGACATCGCAGAGATTCACGGCCAGTTCGACGGCAACCTCACGGTGCGTCAAAAGCTGGTGATCTACGCCACCGGCAAAGTGATCGGCAAGATCCGCTACGGCAAGTTGGTGATTGAAGAAGGCGGCCAGATCTCGGGCGATATTCAGGTTGGCTCGGCAGGTGCCGCAGCGTCGGCGCATTCCAGCTCTGCCAACGTCGCGAGGGCTGATGTGCAGCGAGTGGCCTGAAGCACTTTGTGCCCGCAGGCTGGCTCAGAGCAGCCGCATCAACAGTGGTAGCAGCAGGGACGCCAGCACCACCTGCAGGCCGAGTGCCAGCGCCGCATAAGCGCCTGCATCGGCATTGACTTGCATCGCCCGCGCGGCGCCAATGCCGTGTGAGGTGGTGCCCAAGGCGAAGCCTCGGGCCGTCCAGCCAGCGGCATCGGTCGGAATGCCCAGTGCGTCAAACAAGTACTTGCCACTGAGCGCGCCGATCAGGCCCGTTACCACCGAGAAAACGGCGGTCAGCGCCGGAATGCCGCCGATGCTCGCGGCAATGCCCATGGCGACCGGCGCTGTCACGGACTTGGGTGCCAGCGACAACAACACGTCGCTAGGCAAACCCACCGCCCAGCCCAGCGCCAAGGCAGAACCGCTGGCGGCCACACCGCCTGCCAATGCGGCCAGCAGCAGACGGCCCCAGCGACGCTTGAGGTCTGCACGGCGCTGCCACAGCGGCCAGCCCAAGGCCACCACGGCGGGGCCCAACAAGAAGTGAATGAACTGCGCGCCGGCGAAGTAAGTCCCGTACGGCACGCCAGTCAGCAGCAAACCCGATGCAATCACCGTCACAGTCCAGAAAACCGGGTTGGCCCACGGCGCATGGTTGACGGCCGTGTAGGCCGCTTGCGCCAGCAAATAAACCACCAGCGTGGCCGTCAGGCCGAACAAAGGCGTGGCCGACAAATAGACCCACAGCTCAACGAAATTAGACATGTGTGCGCGGCTCGTCAGTGATGTTGTGGCTCATCACGACGCCACAAGTAGTTCAGCAGCAGCGCCGTCACGGCCAGCCCGATCAACGTCGAGACCACCAGCACCAGCAACATGCGGCCACCGTATTCGCTGACGATCGACAGATGCGTCATGACGCCGACGCCGACCGGCACAAACAGCAGGGATAAATGTGACAGCAGGTAATTGGCACAGGCCGACACCGGCTCTCGCACCACGGCCCAGCGCAGCGCCACCAACAGCAGCAGCATGCCGACCACCGGGCCGGGCAAAGGCAGCGACAAGCCGCGTGACAGCAACTCGCCCATCGATTGCAAAACCAGTAGCCAGCCGAGGCCACGCAGTCCGTTCATGTGGCTAATTCTTGTTTAGAAGCGCGGTAAATCTGGGTGCGCGATCTTGCCGCCGCGCACCAGCATCTTGCCGTACTCAGCGCAGCGTTGCAGCGTCGGAATCACCTTGCCGGGGTTCAATAGGCCGCGCGCATCAAAGGCGCGCTTGACGCCAAACATTTGCTCGTTTTCTGCGGCGCTGAACTGCACGCACATGCTGTTGAGTTTTTCGACACCAACCCCGTGTTCCCCGGTGACCGTGCCGCCCATGGCGACGCTGGTTTCCAAAATATCAGCACCAAACAATTCGCAGCGGTGCAGCTGGTCGGCATCGTTGGCGTCAAACAAAATCAGCGGGTGCAAGTTGCCGTCACCGGCATGAAAGACGTTGGCGCAGCTCAGCTGGTACTTCTTTTCCATCTCGCCAATGGCCAACAAAATATCGGCCAAGCGTTTGCGCGGAATGGTCGAGTCCATGCACATGTAGTCGGGGCTGATGCGGCCAGAGGCTGGGAAGGCATTTTTGCGGCCGCTCCAAAAGCGCAGGCGCTCGGCTTCGTCTTGGCTGACCGTGATGGCGGTGGCGCCGCAGCGCGTCAGCACCTCGCTCATGCGGCCAATTTCTTCTTCAACTTCTTCCGGCGTGCCGTCGCTTTCGCAGAGCAAAATCGCCGCCGCTGTGAGGTCGTAGCCGGCGTGCACAAAGTCTTCTACGGCGGCGGTCATCGGCTTGTCCATCATCTCCAGCCCAGCCGGAATGATGCCAGCGGCGATCACTGCGGCCACCGCGTCACCGGCTTTGCGCAGGTCGTCAAAGCTGGCCATGATGCAGCGCGCCAGTTGTGGCTTGGGTACCAGCTTGACGGTGACTTCGGTGGTCACGGCCAGCATGCCTTCGCTGCCGATGATGACGCTGAGCAAGTCGTAACCGGGCGCGTCTAGCGAGTCGCTGCCGAACTCAATTTCATCACCTTCAATCGTGAAGCCGCGCACCTTGAGCACGTTGTGCACGGTCAGCCCGTACTTCAGGCAATGCACGCCGCCTGAGTTTTCGGCGACGTTGCCGCCGATGGTGCAGGCGATTTGGCTTGACGGGTCGGGCGCGTAATACAAGTCATGTGGGGCAGCGGCTTCAGAGATCGCCAAGTTGCGCACGCCACCTTGCACCACGGCGGTTCGGCTGGCCGGGTCCATTTTTAAAATTTGGTTGAACTTAGCCAGTGACAGCGTGACGCCCAGCTTGTGCGGCATGGCGCCGCCCGACAAGCCGGTACCGGCACCACGCGCCACCACTGGTACGTCCAGCGCATGACAAGTTTTGAGCACCGCTTGCACCTCAGCGTAAGTTTCGGGCAGCACGACGACCAGCGGGCGCTGGCGGTAAGCGGTCAGGCCATCGCATTCATAGGGCGTGGTGTCTTCGCGGTTCCACAGCAGCGCATGCTGCGGAACGACCTTTTGCAAGGCGGCGACAACCTGCGCCTGACGCTCGGCGCGCTCTAGCGAGGCTTGTTGTTCAGTTGAAACGGGTGCATTCATGTCAATACTCCTGCCGCCAGCCACGTCGGGAAGCGACTGTTGGTGGGGCAAGCTGCACTTTAAACCATGCAGCCGGTGGGCCGTTCAGGGCGCACCAAAGCCATAGCGCGCAAAGGTGGTCTGTGCGGGTGTGGCCAGCAGGGCTTTGGCAAACGCTGCTGCCGCTGGGTGCGCGCCGTTTTTAACGGTCACGCCATAAGCCGCGCCCACCTGCAAGTTGGCTGGCAAGGCCACCACGACCAAGCGCGGCACCTCTTTTTGCGCGGCCACGGCGTTGGTGCAGTAGGTCAAAAAAATATCGGCCTGGTTGTTGTCCATCACCCAGGC
>CANFSO010000181.1 GCA_947449895.1 Comamonadaceae bacterium | reverse complement strand
GCAGCGCTGCCAAAAAATGCGGTTGAGCCATCGCAACGCATCGCTGTCTATGCGTACTCAATTTCCGGTGTTGAGGCTAGCAACGCAGCGTCAGTCTTGTACCGCGCCATGCCGCTGCAAGCGTCACAAATGGCGCACGAACTCTTCGCCGTGCTGCGCGAGTTCGATGCGCAAGGCGTGGCTCAGATATGGGTGGAAGCACTGCCCGCCACGACCGAGTGGGACGGCGTGCGGGACAGGCTTATGCGCGCTGCAGTTCAGCCGTGATTTCGTAAGAGCGCAGGCGCGCATCGTGGTCAAAGATCTGGCCGGCGATCATCAACTCATCGGCGCCGGTGCGCTCAATGAAGGCGTTCATTTCACGCCGCACGGTGTCGATTGAACCAATCGCGTAACTCTGACGCACGGAGTCCAATAAAGCGTGCTCTTGTGGCCCGATGCTTTGCAAGAAGTCAGCCTTGGGTGGCGGCAATTTGGCCGGCAGCCCGCTGCGCAAGTTGACGAACGCTTGGTGTTGCGAGGTCGCGCAGAGCTGCGCTTCTTCGTCGGTGTCGGCGGCAAAGACATTAAAGCCGAGCATCACATACGGTTTGGCCAGACGCGCCGACGGCTGAAAGCGGGCACGGTAAATCTCAATCGCTTGCATCATTTGAGCGGGCGCGAAATGCGAGGCAAACGCAAAGGGCAAACCCAGCGCCGCAGCCAGCTGCGCGCCAAACAAACTCGAGCCCAAGATCCACATCGGCACATTCAGGCCGGTGCCTGGGACTGCGCGCACAGGCTGACGCGGCGAGTCCGAAAAGTAATCCATCAGCTCCATCACGTCTTGCGGAAACTCGTCTGAATCGGAGGACAGGTTGCGACGCAAAGCCCGCGCCGTGATTTGGTCTGAGCCCGGTGCACGGCCTAAGCCAAGGTCAATGCGACCCGGAAACAGCGACTCGAGTGTGCCGAACTGTTCGGCAATCACCAGCGGCGAATGGTTCGGCAGCATGACGCCGCCAGCGCCCACGCGAATGCGCTTGGTGCCGCCGGCCACATGCGCCATCAGCACCGACGTGGCAGCACTGGAGATGCCCGGCATGCCGTGGTGTTCGGCCAGCCAGTAACGCTGGTAACCCCAGCGCTCAGCGTGCTGCGCCAGGCTCAAAGTGTTGCGATAGGACTGAGCGGCATCACTGCCTTGGACGATGGGGGCGAGGTCGAGAACTGAAAATGGAATCATGAGATTAGTTTAAGCCGCGCCATCGGGCAGCATAAAGTGCTGCCCAATTAACCTCATTTTCGGTCTTGCACGGCCCATTCAATCAGCGTGTTCAGCGCCGGCCGCGCTGCGCTGGCGTTGGGGTGGTTGACGATGCCGATGACGATGTAGCGGCTGCCGCTGGCGCCTTGGGCATAACCGGCAACAGCGCTGACATCGCGCAAAGAACCGGTCTTGATTTGCGCACGCCCCGTGGCGGCTTTGGCGCGCTCACGCATGCTGCCGTCAACGCCAACCAGCGGCAAAGAGTCGGCCAGCGCATCGGCCAACGGGCTCTTCGCGGCATGCTGCAACATGGCCGCCAAGCTGCGCGCACTGATGCGCCCGCTGCGACTCAGGCCGGAGCCGTTGTCTAGCACTGGCGGCGCGGCGGCGGGCAGGGTTTTCAGCCACCACGCTTGCGCAGCGGCGCGACCGGCTGCAAACGTGCCGGCTTGTGTTTGCCCGAGTTTTCCGTGCAGGCCGAGGCTCAAAAAAAGATGCTGCGCCATCACGTTGTTGGAGAATTTATTGACGTCGCGCACGATGTCGAGCAAGGGCAGCGACGGCGACTCCAGACGCAGCGGCGAGGTGTTTCCCGACAGCGTGCCGCGGCTGCGCAACATCGCCAGCTCAGGCGCGGTCGCATCGCGCACTTGGCCTGTCAGCAAACCGCCCAGCACTTTCCACGAACCTTCGATCGCGCGGGCGGCAAAGCTCGACGGATCGGCATAGGCGCTAGGCCAGACGCGTTCACCACAGGCGCTGGCGTAGCTGCCTAAAAATTGCACGCGGCTCGGGCTGTCCACGCTGGCGCGCAAATCACTGCGCCAGTCGCCACAAGGTGCAGCTGACAACAAGGGCACACTGTCGTCCATCAGCAGGCCCGCCATCGGCGGTTCGGTGCGCACCAGCGCCCGGCCCTGCGCGAGGTCTGGCGTGAAAGTCATCACCAGCGTTTTGAAATTGATGAGCAAGGCGTCGGGCTGCGTGTTGTAGGGCCGCAGCGGTTCACCGTCAAACTCAGCCGCGTTGGCCGTGGGCTCACTGAAGGCGCTGCGGTCCAACACGATGTCACCGTGAATTGCGCGCACGCCGCTGGCTTGCACCTGCGTCAGCAGCGCTTGCAGTCGCTCAACGACGAGTTTTGGGTCACCGCCGCCGCGCACCAGCATGTTGCCGTCGAGCAAACCGTTCTGAACGCTGCCGTCCATGGTGACATTGGTTTTCCACAAAAAATCTGGGCCCAACACATCCAGCGCAGCGTAGGTGGTCACCAGCTTCATGACCGAGGCCGGGTTCATGGATTCGCCAGCGCGATGGCTGAGGCGCGGCGGGCGTTGGCCGTTGGCGTCGACCACCAACAAGCTCACCGCACTGGCCGGCACCTGCGCCCGTGCCAGCGCTTGTGCAATGGCTTTGGGCAGGCGCGGCTCTGCGGCCAAGGCGGCCGGGCCTGACAGCCACAGCGTGGCTGCGGCGGTCAGCGCCGCCAGCAACCGGCGCGGCTGACGAGCTGAAGGAAAGACAGGAGAAACGGGTGCCGATGAGCGCGCTGAAAATGCCATTGGAGAATTATCAGGGTTGGACCCGTGCGACACCAGCGCACCACTCTGACTTGCCCGGATAATCAAGCGATGCCCACGACCGTTCCCCGCACCGCCTTGACCCCGACCACCGGCCGCTTTCTGGCGTTTGACACCAGCACCGACCGCATGTCTATCGGCGTCAGCAACGGCGCCCAGCAGTGGCTGCATGAGGGCGCGGGCGGACCGTTGTCGTCAGCCACCTTGATCCCCGCCATCTTGCAGTTGCTGGCCGACGCCGGCTTACGGCTCGACCAACTCGATGCGATTGCCTTTGGCCGTGGCCCGGGTTCTTTCACTGGTTTACGGACGGCCTGCGCGGTGGCCCAAGGGCTGGCCTTGGGCGCTGGTGTGCCGGTGCTGCCGTTGGACTCGCTGCTGGCGCTGGCGGAAGAAGCGCGTTTTCAATGGGCGCTGGCCAATACCTCTTCCGATAACGCGCCGCAAACCATCACCGCGCTGCTGGACGCCCGCATGGACGAAATGTATGTGCAGCACTTTCGCTTGAGCGATGACATTTGCCACGCTCTGGCGCCGTGCGTTTTGGTTCGGCCTGAGGCCTTCGAGTTGAGCAGCGTGTTGCAAACTGCTGGCGACTTAAGCCCCGAAGGGAAGACGGCACAACAAGGTCTGGCCGGCAACGTCTTCGAGGTCTATGCCGCGCGGCTGCCTGCGCTGCCGGCTGGCTGTACCCGTTTGACCGTCCTGCCGGGCGCTGCGGCAATGCTGCGGCTGGCACCGGCCATGCTGGCGGCGGGCGCTGCACTGGACGCGTCACAAGCGCTGCCGCTGTACATCCGCGATAAAGTGGCACTGACCACCGACGAACGCGCTGAAGTGAAGCGCCAATCGCTGGCTTTATCAGACGCAACGGCAGGAACAGCCGCAACAACTCCAAACCCTGCCTGAACGCGTTGAACCGTCATGAATGCCGTCCTCCAACCCAGAGAAGTCCGACTCGAGGCCATGACCACGCCGTGGCTGGAGCAGGTTGCACGCCTCGAAAAAAGTGCCTATCCTCACCCTTGGCTGTCAGGCAATTTTGCGGATTCGCTGACGGCGGGTTACCCGTGTCAGATGCTGGTGGCAGACACTGCAAACGGCAGCGAGCCCGAGCTGATCGGCTACTTTGTGGCGATGAAAGGGGTCGACGAAGTGCACCTGCTCAACATCACGGTGGCGCCGATGTACCAAGGCCAGGGCTTTGCCCGGCTGCTGCTGGACGCGCTGTGCCTGTGGTCACGCGGGCAGGGCGCCGAATGGCTGTGGCTGGAGGTGCGCATCAGCAACACGCGGGCGCGGCAAGTCTACGAACACTGCGGTTTTCGGCATGTCGGCACGCGCCGCAACTATTACCCGCTGAGCGCT
>CANFSO010000180.1 GCA_947449895.1 Comamonadaceae bacterium | reverse complement strand
CTTCGGTATCGCAATAGCTTTATGTGTCCAGCCTTTCCAAATTCATATCTTGAAGTGGCTTGATCCCATCAGCGCGGCGCTTCTCAGAGCCCGGACTTCTCAGTGTTTTCAGTGCCCATACAGCCCTGAACCTTGCCAGCACTGTTCTATTTTCCTAGCAAAGACTTCCCAAGCGGTGCCTATACCGGCGAAAAGCCGGCCGACTCACAACCGGCCTGTCAACACCCGGACCTCCCTTGGCTTGCTCGCAAGTCGTTTGTTTTTCTTTTTATTTGTGCCCGGCCCAAGCTGGGGCACCGCTTTTTTTATGAATCATCACAACCTTATTGAGGTTGGAAAGTACCAGGTTTCACCTCTGGCAACCCAACTTGACGACGGCGGCTTCGCTGCTTCAGTCTCTATCCGTTCCGGCAAAGGCAGCGGCACACATGACCGTGTTTCCCGATTTACCAGATTGTTCGACAATGCGCCTGCCGCATTGCATTACGCGACCGAGCACGCGCTGGCCTGGATTGGCGAGCGCAACACCCACGCACACGCTTGACGCCAAGACGTCTGGGCGAGATTTTTGTATTTATTTGAAGGAGATGCAGCCATGGCAAAAGAAGAACTGATTGAAATGCACGGTTTGGTGGAAGAAGTTCTGCCTGACTCGCGCTTTCGTGTCACGCTGGACAACGGCCACAAGTTGGTGGCTTACACCTCCGGCAAGATGCGCAAGAATCACATCCGAATTTTGGCGGGTGACCAGGTGTCCCTGGAACTTTCACCTTATGACCTTAGCAAGGGCCGCATCACCTTCCGGCACATTGCTGGCCGCGCGCCCACAGGTTCTGCGCGTCCACCTTCGCGCTGATCCTCACAGCCAGAGCTAGCGCGCTAGCGTGCTAGCGTGCTGCCTCTGGCGATTTTGTTGCGCTCCTTGAATCGGCTGCCTTTGGGCAGCCGTTTTTCGTGGCCTCCTATCGACATTAAGAGGGTTCTCGTCGCTCTATGTCTTCGTCCTACAAGATCACTGGCTGCTTACTGACGTGTTTATTTCAGCTTATTTTTAAACTTATCAAGCCTTCAAACTTATCCACTTTATCGATTCATAGGAGTTTTTCATGAGTTTAGACAACCCAAGTCAAAAAGCGACATCCAAGCGCGGCTTCGCATCGATGGATCCTCAACGACAAAAGGAAATTGCGAGCTTGGGTGGCAAGGCTGCTCATGCCAGTGGCAAGGCGCATGAGTTCAATACCGCTGAGGCGCGTGAAGCTGGCCGAAAGGGTGGCCGTGCGGGACGTCGCTCGGCATCTGGAAGCAGTTCGCCAGCTGAATCCTGAGTTCTCGCAACGCGACGCTCCAAAAGACCCGCAACACCCATATGGTGTTGCGGGTCTTTTTTTGCTCGGGAATTAAATAGGGTGGGCCCAGCCATGACGCAGCATCGGCTGACAGCCGCCTCGGTATTTTCTGACGAAGTCCGCTTGTGACAACCTGCAAAGTTCTTTCATCAGCACTTAGCGAGGCCAATAAGGCCGATTGGAAGGACACATCATGGCGACCAGCAGCATTTTGGGTGGGGATTGGGTGCCGAAGCGGCCCGGCGGAACGGATGTTGGGAGCTTGGGGCCCAGCGACAGCACGGACAGTGGTAGCGATGCACGCGGTGCATTTGACGACGACGAACTCGCCAGCGACACAGATGCTGAAGGCACTGGCGAGCGCAGTTCGGTTGATCCGCGCAACGGTCTCATTGATGCCGACATCCTGCCGGATCATATTGAGGGACTGTCGACGCTGGATATCGATATTGAAATTCAGGCGAATGCCATTGACGAGGAGGCATTGCGGGATGACTTCGATGCGGTTGACTTGAGGACTTTGGCGGCAGAAGAGGAGATACCGATGTCGCCGGATGAGGAGGAATAGCCTGTATACCCGTTACCATCTGTCGTATCGCTCACCGCCCAACTTTGATACGCAGCATGAAACAGCCCATTTTCAGCAATTCAGGTTCTTTTGAAAACAGGTTTTTTCTGTGGTTGCTGGTGTTCGTCTCGGTGGCCTTTTTATGGGTGCTGTCGCCGTTTTATGGCGCGGTTTTTTGGGGTGCTGTGTTCTCTATCGTCTTTGCGCCATTGCATGCACGATTGTTAAAAACCATGCCCCAGCGCGATACGCTTGCCGCTGCCTTAGCGCTCTTGTTCATTTTGTTGCTGGTGATCTTTCCGCTGAGCTTGGTCACCGCTTTGATGGTGCAAGAGGCGGGGTTGGTCGTTCAGCGGATGCAATCGGGCGACTTGAGCTTCAGCGTTTACTTTCAACAAATTTTTGATGCCTTACCGGACTGGACGATTGGTCTGTTGACTCGTTTTGGTCTGACGGACATGGGCTTGGTACAGGAGCGTATCGTTGTCAGCCTGACTCAAGGCAGCCAATTTTTTGCCACGCAAGCGCTGAGCATTGGCCAGAACACCTTTGATTTTCTGATGAGCTTTTTCATCATGCTGTACTTGTTGTTCTTCTTTTTGCGCGATGGCTCGGCCCTCGGAGGACGTATGACTTTCATGTTCCCGTTGGATGCTGACATCAAGCGGGACCTGTCCAGCAAATTCATCACGGTGATCCGCGCCACAGTGAAGGGCAACATTGTGGTGGCGATGGTGCAGGGGGCACTGGGCGGTTTGATTTTCTGGATTTTGGGTATCCATGCACCCGTGTTGTGGGGCACCCTGATGGCCTTTTTGTCGCTGCTCCCGGCAATCGGCGCGGCCATCGTCTGGCTGCCGGTGGCCATTTACTTTTTGGCTACTGGCGCTGTGTTGAATGGCGTGCTGTTGACGGCTTTTGGTGTCTTGGTGATTGGCTTGGTGGACAACGTGCTGCGCCCACTGCTGGTGGGAAAAGACACCAAACTACCCGATTACGTGGTGTTGATGTCGACCATTGGCGGCATGGCGATCTTCGGGCTGAACGGTTTTGTGATCGGTCCGGTGATTGCGGCGATGTTCGTCGCCGCATGGGATATTTTTTCGACTTCGCGCGAGGTAACGGCACTCGCGTCAGATGTTTCAGAGGAGCTGGCGGCAGCAAACACAGAGCTGTCGTCAAGGTCAGTCGAGCATTAATTTCAACACGCGCAAGATCGGCCAGAGGCTGGCCTCCTACAAAGCCGCCGATACGATCGGCATACGCCACCCGGCGTATTTCCCAATTTCAGTTGTTTCTCCAAAATCGATTCATCGCTGCCCAATAGCGAGAAACGATTTACACCCTAACGGAGAAACATTTATGTCAGGTCTGAATTCACGTCGCTTTGCCCTCAAAGCGCTCACTGCCGCTGTCGCCCTGACCGGCTTTGCCGGCATGTCGGCCTACGCTCAAGGCGCTGGCACCATCAAGGTCGGCATTTTGCACAGCTTGTCGGGCACCATGGCTATTTCCGAAACGGTGTTGAAAGACACCGTGTTGATGGCGATTGACGAGATCAATGCCAAAGGCGGCGTGCTCGGCAAAAAGCTCGAGCCCGTGATTGTCGACCCGGCGTCCAACTGGCCGCTGTTCGCTGAAAAAACCAAGCAACTGCTCGGTCAAGACAAAGTCGCCGTGATTTTCGGTTGCTGGACCTCGGTGTCCCGCAAGTCGGTGTTGCCAGTCGTCGAAGAAATGAACGGCCTGCTGTTCTACCCTGTGCAGTACGAAGGTGAAGAGCTTTCCAAGAACGTGTTTTACACGGGTGCAGCACCCAACCAGCAAGCTATTCCAGCGGTTGATTACCTGATGAGCAAAGAAGGCGGCGGCGCCAAGCGTTGGGTCTTGCTGGGCACTGACTATGTCTACCCGCGCACCACCAACAAAATCTTGCGCGCTTACCTCAAGAGCAAAGGCGTGGCAGACAAGGACATCGACGAGAAGTACACACCGTTCGGCCACTCAGATTACCAAACCATCGTCGCTGATGTGAAGAAATTCTCGGCTGGCGGCAAGACCGCTGTGGTCTCCACCATCAACGGTGACTCCAATGTGCCGTTCTACAAAGAACTCGGCAACGCCGGCCTGAAAGCCAAAGACGTGCCGGTGGTGGCTTTCTCAGTGGGTGAAGAAGAGTTGCGCGGCGTGGACACCAAGCCGCTGGTCGGTCACCTGGCGGCCTGGAACTACTTCCAGTCGATCAAGAACCCAAGCAACACCGAGTTCATCAGCAAGTGGAGCGCTTACGCCAAGGCCAAGGGCATCGCCGGCCACAAGGACAAACCTTTGACCAACGACCCGATGGAAGCGACTTACATCGGCATCAACATGT
>CANFSO010000179.1 GCA_947449895.1 Comamonadaceae bacterium | reverse complement strand
GGTACGCTTTTGTGGCGTCGTCTAAAGTGCCGTCGGCCATCCTCGACCGCTGGAATGTGGAGCTGGTCAAAGTGCTGAAGTCGCCTGACGTGGTGGCCACGCTGAACAAACACGGCCTGAGGCCACAGCCCGGCACGCGCGACGAACTGGCGCGGTACATGGCCTCTGAAACCATCACCTGGGGCAAGCTGATTCGCGAGCGCAAGATCACAGCGCAGTAAAACAAACCCAGCAGGGCACTTCAAATGCCCTGCCCCGCCTCCACAAAAATGCGGGCGCGGCGCGGCGTCAAGACCAGCTTGTCACCCTCGGCAATACCCAGGCTCTTGTATTCCTCTGCCGTCATTTGCGCCTCGACCAAGTCAGCCGCCACGTTGCCGGTGGTCTCGGCGCGCAAGAGCTCAAGCCGCGCCATCGGCCCAATCACAATCGCCCGCTCCAGCGTGGCGACGATGCCGCTGGCACCAACGGTGTAACGCTCCACTTTGACATCGTGTGGCCGCACATAAGCCAGTGCGCTGCTGTCTTGCACGCCGGCATGTTCGGGTGCCGCAATGCGAATGCCGTGATGCACCGGGCCGATCTGCACTTCGCCTTGGTGCGCGCGGCCGTGGAACAAATTCACGTCACCCAAAAAACCGTAAACGAACGGGCTGGCCGGGTTGTCCCAAACCTGTTGCGGCGTGCCGACTTGTTCGATTTTTCCGCTGTTCATCAGCACCACGCGGTCAGCAACTTCAAGCGCTTCTTCTTGGTCGTGCGTGACAAAAATGCTGGTGACATGCAGGTCGTCATGCAAGCGCCGCAACCAGCGCCGCAACTCCTTGCGCACCTTGGCGTCGAGCGCACCAAACGGCTCGTCAAGCAACAAAACCTTCGGCTCAACGGCCAGCGCACGCGCCAACGCAATCCGCTGACGCTGCCCGCCTGAAAGCTGGGACGGGTAACGGTCTGCCAACCAATCGAGCTGCACCAGACTCAGCAAGTCATGCACTTTCTGCTTGATTTGCGCATCGCTTGGACGCAGCCCGCGTGGCTTGACGCGCAGACCGAAAGCGACATTTTCAAACACCGTCATGTGGCGGAACAGCGCGTAATGCTGAAACACAAAACCCACTTGGCGTTCACGCACATGCACGTCGGTGGTGTCTGCGCCTGAGAAATGAATGCTACCGGTGTCCGCCGTCTCTAAACCGGCAATGATGCGCAACAGCGTGGTCTTGCCGCAGCCCGACGGGCCCAGCAAAGCCACCAACTCGCCAGATCCGATGTCTAGCGAGACATCGCGCAGGGCCTGAAAATCGCCAAACTGTCGGCTGACGTTGCGTACTTCGATACTCATGATGCGGCTTTCAAATTAGCTGTATGTTCCGGCGGTAAATTCGACAGTGTCTTGATTTCGCGCTCGTGCTGCCACTCCACCACCTGCTTGATCACCAGCGTGACCAGCGCCAGCAAAGCCAGCAGGGAGGCCACGGCAAACGCCGCCACCGACTGGTATTCGTTGTACAAAATCTCAACATGCAGCGGCATGGTGTTGGTCTGTCCGCGAATGTGGCCGGACACCACCGACACCGCGCCAAACTCACCCATGGCGCGGGCGTTACACAGAATCACGCCGTAGATCAAACCCCATTTGATGTTGGGCAACGTCACGCGCCAAAAAGTTTGCCAACCCGTCGCGCCCAGCACGATGGCAGCCTGCTCTTCGTCGTTACCCTGCGATTGCATCAGCGGAATGAGTTCGCGGGCAATGAAGGGCACCGTCACAAACATCGTCGCCAAAATAATGCCCGGCACAGCAAACACAATCTTGATGTCATGTGCCGCCAGCCAAGGGCCGAACCAGCCCTGCGCGCCGAACACCAAGACATAGATCAGACCCGCCACCACTGGCGACACTGAAAAAGGCAAGTCGACCAGCGTCGTCAGAAATGACTTGCCCCAGAACTCGTATTTGGCAATCGCCCAAGCCGCCGACACGCCAAAGACCAAGTTCAACGGCACAGCCACTGCGGCGGTCAGCAAAGTCAGGCGAATCGCCGACCAAGCATCCGGGTCTTTCAAGGCCTCCAAATAAGCGTCCAGCCCTTTGCGCAGGGCTTCGGTGAAAACTGCCGCCAGCGGCAGCACCAAAAACAAAAACATAAATGTCAGCGCAATACCGATCAAGGTGTAGCGGACCCAAGCGGCTTCAGTGGTGCCCTTGCGGGCACTGCGAACGGTCGTGCTCATGACGAACTACCTCCGGAACGGCGGCGCTGCCAGCCTTGCAAACCATTGATGAGCAACAGCAACATAAATGAAATCACCAGCATCACGCAGGCCACGGCAGTCGCCCCGGCGTAGTCGTATTGCTCAAGCTTGCTGATGATGATCAGCGGCGTGATTTCTGAAATCATCGGCATGTTGCCGGCAATGAAAATCACCGATCCGTACTCGCCGATGGCGCGTGCAAAGGCCATGGCAAAACCGGTCAGCAAAGCGGGCGCGATGGTCGGGAAGATCACCCGCGAAAACGTTTGCCAACGCGTCGCACCCAGGCAGCTGGCGGCCTCTTCCAGTTCTTTCTCCATGTCTTCCAACACCGGCTGCACTGTTCGAACGACGAAGGGCAGGCCAATGAATATCAACGCGATGACGATTCCATTGCGATTGAAGGCCAGCTGAATGCCCAGCGGCTCCATGAACTGACCGATCCAGCCGTTGCCAGCCAACAGCGCCGTCAATGAAATACCGGCGACGGCGGTGGGCAGCGCAAAAGGCAAATCCACCAAGGCGTCGACGATCTTTTTGCCCGGAAAGTTGTAGCGCACCAGCACCCAAGCCACCAACAAACCGAACACCACGTTGACCAGTGCCGCCAAGAACGACGCCCCAAAAGTCAAACGGTAAGACGCCATCACACGGGGCCCCGTGACGGCCTCCCAGAACTGTGGCCAAGTCAGCGTGAAGGTCTTGAAGACCAAGGCCGACAAGGGAATCAAGACGATCAAACTCAGGTAGAAAATCGTGAAACCTAGCGTGATGTTGAAGCCGGGCAGCACCCGGCGCTTGGTGCGGGCCACCGGCAGCGATAGAACTGGCCGCGATGGCAGAGGGAGAGTGGTGGCAGACACGTTTGGCAAACTCATTTATCGTTTATTTTTAATTCAAACAGCGCACGCTGGTGCACTGACAAAATTCAGAGATTGAAGAAGCGCCAGGCCCAGCGGCCAGTCACCGTGGCCCGACTCGACATTGATATGGCCGGCATCAGGCACGCGCACAAACTCGCTACCCCAAGCCCGCGCGTAGGCCCCCGCCAGCCGGACCGGACAGTACGGGTCATGGCTGCTAGCCACCAATATGCTGCGGTAAGGCAGCTTTTGAAAAGGGACTGGCGCAAAGTCCGTCAGCGCGCCGCGTCGCTCAGGATCAGCCGGCGCCACCAGCAACGCGCCTTGCACACGGGCCGCCACTTCAGGCGGCAGGTGCGTGACCGTGATAGAGCCCAGACTGTGCGCGGCCAACACCACCGGGCCGGGCTGCGAGAGGATCACGTCTGCCAAGGCGCCGACCCAAGCAGAGCGCGATGGAAACAACCAATCAGCCTGCTCAACCCGCACGGCACCTGGCAAACGCTCAGCCCAGAGGCTTTGCCAGTGGCCGGGCCCGGAACCTTTCCAGCCGGGCACGATGACCAAGCGGGGGCTGCCGGCCAAACAGGCCGCCGGGTGCGTCGTTGAAACAGGGTGTGAAGCAGACATCCGGCTATTTTTAGAGATTCAACTTAAAACTCAAAACAATAGATTGTTGTTTTGTTATTACCAAATCAACTAAGCTAGTCCACGCCTCCTCAACAGGCATGAGCGCTTACTTCTGTTAAAGCCTATGAAGAGCTTACTTTTTCAGATAAATCTGGTCAAAGCTAGCGCCATCAGCAAAGTGGTCCTTGCGGGCTTGCTCCCAGCCGCCAAAGGCGTCTTGCAGCTTGAACAAGTTCAGCTTGGGCAACTGCTTGGCGTACTTGGCTTGTGCCTTGGCAGAGCTTGGGCGGTAGAAGTTCTTGCCGGCGATGTCCTGGCCTTCGTCGCTGTAGAGGTACTCCAAGTAGGCTTGGGCCACGACGCGGGTGCCTTTTTTATCGACGTTTTTGTCAACCACGGTCACCGCTGGCTCAGCCAAGATGCTCAATGACGGGTAGATGAAATCAACCTTGTTGCCGAACTCTTTTTCCAGCAGGTAGGCTTCGTTTTCCCAAGAGATAAAGACATCGCCTTGGGCGCGCTGGGCAAAGGTGATGGACGATCCGCGTGCGCCACT
>CANFSO010000178.1 GCA_947449895.1 Comamonadaceae bacterium | reverse complement strand
GTGTGCCCGGTGTGTGGTCAGGCGGCGCGGCGCGAGACTGACACGATGGACACCTTCGTCGACTCATCGTGGTATTTCATGCGCTATTGCGACCCGAAAAACGAGCAGCAGATGGTCGGTGCCGGCACCGACTACTGGATGCGCGACCAAACGCTGGCCACCGGCGGCAGCGGCATGGACCAATACATCGGCGGCATTGAACACGCCATCTTGCACTTGTTGTATGCGCGCTTCTGGACCAAGGTCATGCGCGATCTGGGTTTGGTCAAGATTGACGAGCCCTTCACCAAACTGCTGACGCAGGGCATGGTGCTGAACCACATTTACTCGCGCAAGTCAGACAAAGGCGGTGTTGAATACTTCTGGCCGCAAGAGGTTGAAGACCTGCATGACGCCACTGGCAAAGTCATAGGCGCAAAGCTCAAAGAAGCCAAAGGCACACTGCCCGCCGGCACGCTCATCACCTACGAAGGCGTGGGCACCATGAGCAAGAGCAAGAACAACGGCGTCGATCCTCAAGACCTGATTGGCAAGTACGGCGCCGACACCGCGCGCCTTTACACCATGTTCACGGCACCGCCTGAAGCCACGCTGGAGTGGAATGACGCTGGCGTTGAAGGCTCTTACCGCTTCTTGCGCCGCGTCTGGAATTTCGGCGTCAAACTCTCTGCCTTGGTCGCGCCAGAAGACTCTTCAGTGGTGCAAGACAAAGACACCAAAACGCTGCGGCGCGAGGTTTTCACCGTGCTCAAGCAAGTCGACTACGACTACCAGCGCATGCAATACAACACCGTGGTCTCGGGCGGCATGAAGATGCTGAACGCGCTGGAAGACTTCAAGGGCGAGGTCAACACCGCATCCTTGGCTGCGCTGCGCGAAGGCTTCGGTATTTTGCTCCGCTGCCTCTACCCTGCCACGCCGCACATTGCGCACGGTTTGTGGGCTGACCTCGGCTACGCTGAGCAACACGGCGACTTGCTCGACGCTGCGTGGCCCGAGATCGACGACAGCGCCCTGCAGCAAGACGAGATCGCGCTCATGCTGCAAGTCAATGGCAAGCTGCGGGGCTCGGTCACCGTGCCGGCGGGCGCTGACAAAGTGGCGATTGAAGCCGCCGCGCTGGCCTCCGAAGCCTTTGTGCGCGCAGCCAATGGCGCGGCTGCCAAAAAAGTCATTGTGGTGCCCGGTCGCCTCGTCAACATCGTGATCTGAATGAACGGGAACGTCATGCAACGTCGACATTTATTGCTGTCTGCATCTGCCATAGGTGCGAGTGCCTTATTGGTCACCGCGGGTTGCGGCTTCAAGCTGCGAGCAGCGCCCAACTTCGCCTTCAAGTCGATCTATGTCAACATGGCGGAAGGGTCCACCTTAGGCAACCAACTCAAGCGCATACTGGCGTCAAGCAACAACATCTTGGTTGTCACAGACCCTCAGCAGATGATGACGTCTGATGTGATTTTGGATCCCTTGTTTGATCAGCGTCAAAAAGTCGTCACCGCGGTCAACGCTGCCGGCCTGGTGCGTGAATATAAATTGCGCCTGCTCTTTTCATTCAAACTGCGCACTCCCCAAGGGAAGGAGCTTATTCCACAGGCTGATTTGGAGCAGCAGCGCGACATCAGCTTCAACGAGTCCGCAGTGCTGGCCAAAGAAGCCGAAGAAGGCCTGCTCTACCGCGACATGCAAAGCGACATCGTCCAGCAAATCATGCGGCGTCTGGCCGCGGTGCAATCGCTGTAAAAATACTATGCAACTGGCCAGCGCGCAACTTTCCGAACACCTTCAACGCGGGCTTAAAAGCCTGTACGTTCTGCACGGCGATGAGCCCTTGCTGGTGCAAGAATGCGCCGATGCCCTGCGCGCCTTCGCGCGCGCGCAGGGCTACACCGAACGCACAGTCCACACCGCGTCTGGCGCGCACTTTGACTGGAGCGAAGTGCTCGCCAGCGGCGGCTCGCTGAGCTTGTTTGCCGACAAGCAGATCGTTGAAATCCGCATCCCGAGCGGCAAGCCTGGCAAAGAGGGTTCGGTCGCACTGCAGCAAATCGCCGAGCGTGCGCAAGGCGACGACACCACCTTGACGCTGGTGCTGCTGCCCAGACTCGACAGCGCGACCGCAAAGGGCGCTTGGTTTGGTGCGCTGGAGAGTTATGGCGTCAGCATCAAGTTCGACCCGATTGACCGCCGCCACCTGCCGACTTGGATCGCTCAGCGGATGCAGCAGCACAGCCTGCAAGTCGCGCCCGGCGAAGAAGGTCAGCGCACGCTGCAGTTTTTTGCCGACCGGGTCGAGGGCAATCTGCTGGCCGCCCATCAGGAAATTCAAAAACTCGCCCTGCTCTACCCAACGCTGAATCCGCGCCAACCGACTGTGCTGAGCTTTGAGCAGGTCGAAAACGCGGTGCTCAATGTCGCGCGCTACGACGTCTTCAAACTCTCTGAGGCGGTGCTCGCAGGTCAAGGCGTGCGCGTGGCCCGCATGCTCGACGGCCTGCAGTCCGAAGGCGAAGCCGAGGTGCTGGTGCACTGGGCGCTGGCCGAAGACATCCGCAGTCTGAAGCGCGTCAAAGACGCCATGGCCGCCGGCCGGCCGATGCCGATGGCGCTGCGAGAAAACCGCGTCTGGGGTGCCAAAGAAAAACTCTTTGAACGGGTGCTGCCGCAAATCGACGACGCCGCACTGGCCAACCTGCTGCAAGCCGCCCACAAAGTGGACGGCATCGTCAAAGGCCTCAAACAACCCGACTGGCCGGCCGATGGTTGGCAAGCGCTGCACCGGCTGGCCAGCCTGCTGTGCACACAATGCACGTTGGCTCCGGTGCCGGCCCGGGCAGGCCGCTGACCACTCGCGCGCGCCGCTCGACGCCCCGGCGAGCGCTTACGGCAAAATACAAGCATGAACTCGACCGCCACTCCTGAAGAACTGTCCCGTGACGGCGATGTCGCACGCCTGATGAATACCCTTGGCGCCAAAGCCAAAGCCGCTTCGGCCTTGATGGCCAAAGCGCCCACAGCCTTGAAGAATCAGGCTTTGATGATGCTGGCCGGTCTGTTGCGCGAGCAATTTGCTGCACTTAAAACAGCCAACCAGCGCGACTTGGACCGCGCAGCCACGGCCGGTTTGGACGGGCCGATGCTGGACCGCCTCAAACTCAGCGCCGACGCTTTAGAAACCGTGGCGGTCGGCTGCGAACAACTCGCCGCCATGCCCGACGTGATCGGCGAGATCATCAGCATGAAACAGCAGCCCAGCGGCATCCGCGTTGGCCAGATGCGCGTGCCGATCGGCGTCTTCGGCATGATTTACGAAAGCCGCCCGAACGTGACGATTGAAGCCGCGTCACTGGCCATCAAGAGCGGCAACGCCTGCATTTTGCGCGGCGGCTCAGAGGCGATTGAGTCGAACAAGGCGCTGGCCGCACTGGTACGCCAAGCGCTGGTCCAAGCCGGTTTGCCGGCCGAGGCCGTGCAGCTCGTGCCGACCATCGACCGCGAAGCCGTCGGCCACCTGATCACCATGCCGCAATACGTCGATGTCATCATTCCACGCGGCGGCAAGGGTTTGATCGAGCGCATCAGCCGCGACGCCAAAGTGCCGGTCATCAAGCACCTGGACGGCAATTGCCATGTTTATGTCGACGACTTTTGTGACATCGCCATGGCGGTCAAAATTGCCGACAACGCCAAAACGCAAAAATACAGCCCGTGCAACGCGACGGAAGGCTTGCTGGTAGCGCGCGCCGTGGCGGCTGATTTTCTGCCGAAGATTGGCGCCATCTACGCCGCCAAAGAGGTCGAGATGCGCTGCGATGCAGAAGCCCTCAGCCTGCTGAGCGCGGCCTTGTCAAAGGCCAATTTAAAGCCTGCCACCGAACAAGACTGGTACGAAGAATACTTGGCACCGGTCATCAGCATCAAGGTGGTGGCCGACGTCGACGAGGCGATTGCGCACATCAACCGCTATTCGAGCCACCACACCGACGCCATCATCACGCGCGACCACGGCCACGCACAACGCTTTCTACGAGAAGTTGATTCAGCCAGCGTCATGGTCAATGCGAGCACTCGCTTCGCCGATGGCTTCGAGTTTGGGCTGGGCGCTGAAATTGGCATCAGTACGGACAAGTTCCACGCCCGCGGGCCTGTCGGCATTGAAGGCCTGACCTCGCTGAAATACGTCGTGCTGGGTGAAGGCGAAGTGCGCGGCTGAGGCTGGGTAACGCTTTTGAAGGGGCTTGCAAGCCCGGCTGACGCCCCTATATACGCTGAAACCGTGGCGAGCCCATAATCTGCCAGCCAAGC
>CANFSO010000177.1 GCA_947449895.1 Comamonadaceae bacterium | reverse complement strand
TTTTGCGCTTGAAGCTGCTGTCATGGCCTATGCGCTGGAGCTGGCGCTCGGCATTCCGCCGGCGTGGGGCTATCTGATTTGCGCGCTGGTCGTCATTCCGCTGGTCACGCACGGTGTCTCGACCATTAGCCGGTTGCAAATGTGGACGCAACCGATCTGGCTGATGATGATGGTGGTGCCCTTTGCATATGTGTTGATGCGCGATCCTGGTGCTTTTTCAGGTGTTCTGCACTACGCTGGTGAGGGAAATGTCGGTAGTGGCTTTGATTTGCACCTGTTTGGTGCTGGCTTGACGGTGGGTATTGCACTCATCACGCAGATGGGCGAGCAAGCGGATTACCTGCGCTTCATGCCGGTGCAAACCCCTGCCACGCGTTGGCGCTGGTGGGCGGGCGTACTGGCCGGTGGGCCGGGCTGGGTTTTGCTGGGCGTGGTCAAAATGCTGTGCGGCGTGTTGCTGGCGTACTTGGCCATCAGCAACATGGTGCCGCCAGACCGTGCGGTCGACCCGAACCAAATGTACTTGGCGGCCTACGAGTATGTTTTCCCCAACTACGGCTGGGCGGTGGCGGCGACAGCCCTGTTTGTGGTGATCTCGCAGCTCAAGATCAATGTCACCAACGCTTATGCCGGTTCGCTGGCGTGGTCTAACTTCTTTTCGCGGTTGACGCACAGCCACCCGGGCCGGGTGGTCTGGGTGGTCTTCAACACCTTGATCGCCTTCATGCTGATGGAGATGAACGTCTTCAAAGCCTTGGGCGACGTGCTCGGCCTGTATTCCAATATCGCCATCGCCTGGATGATGGCGGTGGTGGCGGACTTGGTCATCAACAAACCGCTCGGCTTGTCGCCCAAAGGCATTGAGTTCAAGCGGGCGCATTTGTATGACGTCAATCCGGTGGGCGTCGGTGCCATGGCCTTGGCTTCGGTGTTGTCGGTGGCGGCGTACTTGGGGGCGTTTGGGCCGCTGGCGCAGGCTTTTTCCGCAGTGATCGCGATGCTCACCGCGCTCATCACCGCGCCGCTGATCGCTTGGGCGACACGCGGTCGCTATTACATCGCCCGTCGTACTGAACACACTGAAGAAGCCGCACTTGAGCCGGGTGTTTTTCGCGCCCACCGCACGAGCCGTTGTGTGATTTGTGAACGCGACTACGAAAGCCCTGACATGGCGCATTGCCCGGCTTATCAGGGCGCCATTTGTTCCCTGTGTTGCACGCTTGACGCGCGTTGCGGCGACATGTGCAAGCCGCACGCCAGTCTGGCGTCGCAATGGTCGGCCACTTTGCGCTGGCTGTTGCCGCGTCGTATCTGGCCGTATTTGGACACCGGGTTGGGTCACTTTTTGCTGCTGATGCTCATCATCGTGCCGCTGTTGGGCAGCGTCTTCGGCTTGCTGTACCACCAAGAACTGCGGCCGCTGGCGGAGGCTGCAGGGGTTTCTGGTGCGACATTGCGTTCCGGCTTTGTGAAGGCCTACATGGCGCTGCTGCTGATCGCCGGCATGGTGGCGTGGTGGATGGTGTTGGCCCAAAAGAGTCGACAGGTGGCGCAAGAGGAGTCGAACCGGCAGACGCATTTGCTGATGCAAGAGATTGACTCGCACCGGCAAACCGACGAGGCGCTGCAACGCGCCAAGCAAGTCGCCGATCAAGCCAACCAAGCCAAGAGCCGCTACATCAGCGCCATCAGCCACGAGCTGCGCACGCCGCTCAACAGTATCTTGGGTTATGCGCAGCTGATGGGCGAAGACCCATCGATCCCGCCGCACCGCCGACAGGCCGTCAGTGTCATCAAGCGCGGCGGCGAACATTTGCTGTCGCTGATTGAGGGCACCTTGGACATCGCGCGCATCGAAAGCGGCAAGCTCACCTTGAACGTCAAACCCATGCACTTTGCCGATGGCGTGCAAGAAATGGCGAATCTGTTTGAGCTTGAAGCACTGGCCAAAGGTTTGCAATTCAAGTTCGAGCCTGAAGGCGCGATGCCGCTGGTGGTGCGGGCGGACGAAAAACGGGTGCGGCAAATCCTCATCAACCTGCTCGGCAACGCCATCAAGTTCACGTCCAGCGGCAGCGTCACGCTGCGCGTGCGTTACGCCCGCGAGATGGCCTTGATCGATGTGGAAGACACCGGCCCGGGTTTGTCTGAAGAAGAGCGCGAGCGCATTTTCGAGCCCTTCACGCGTGTTCACAGTGTCAACAGCGCCAGTACCAGCGGTGGCGCAGCGCCGGGTGCCGGCTTGGGGCTGACCATCGCGAAGATGCTCACCGACCTGATGGGCGGCGAATTGACGGTGACCAGCGCCCCCGGTGTGGGCTCGATTTTCCGGGTCAGGTTGTTCTTGCCCGACATGCACCAAGCAGCCGGCAGCCCCACGAGTGTGCCGCTGCTGAGCCGTCCGCGCCACGGTTATGCCGGTGAGCGCCGGCGCATCTTGGTGGTCGACAACGAAGAGGCTGACCGCGATATTTTGGTCAGCTTGTTGCAGCCGCTGGGCTTCGAGATTCGCACCGCTGTCAGCGGCCATGACTGTCTTGATTTGTTGGCCGCTGGTTTGCAACCACACGCGATCTTGATGGACTTGGCCATGCCCGGCATCGACGGCTGGGAGACCATCCGCCGGCTGCGGGCCTTGGGCGCCTCGTCTGCAGCTTTGCCTCCAGCGCAGCCGCAGATTGCGATTGTTTCGGCCAATGCTTTTGACAAGGGGCTGGAGAACGATGTCGGTATCCGCAACGAAGACTTCATCCTCAAACCAGTGCGCCACAGCGAGCTGCTGGATTGGCTTGAGCGCCAGTTGTCGCTGACCTGGCTGACGCAAACGTCTGCCCCTGCGGCCGCACTGGTGGCTGCGCCGCCGTCGGCATTGGTGTGGCCGGTAACTACAGAGTTGAAGGCGCTCAGCGAACTAATCAACCTGGGATTTTTTCGCGGCATCATGAACCAGCTCGACAAGATAGACAAAGCCCAGCCTGAGTGCCATGCTTTTGTGGCCGCCATGCACGTGTTGGCACGTCAATTCGAGTTTGAAGTCATGGCCCGGCAAATCGAAGCCCATGCAGCTTTGCAAAACACGCTTTCAGGAGCCGCCACATGAGCCCCATGAATTCCCTGCCGCTGGCGCAAACGCTAGACCGCGCCAACAGCGACGTCGTCTTGATCGTCGATGACGTGTCGGACAACCTTGCTGTGTTGCATGACGCGCTGGACGAATCGGGCTACACGGTGCTGGTGGCCACCAACGGCGAGGCGGCCTTGCAACGCGCCGCGCAGGCGCTGCCTGACATTATTTTGCTAGACGCCATGATGCCCGGCATGGATGGTTTTGAGGTGGCACGCCGGCTCAAAGCCTCACCCGCCACAGCGCCAATTCCGATCGTCTTCATGACCGGGCTGACCGAGACCGAATACTTGGTGGCGGCGCTCGACGTCGGCGGCGTGGACTACGTCACCAAGCCGATCAAACCCAAAGAAGTGTTGGCGCGCATTGCCGTGCATTTGCAGGGCGCACGTGAAAAGCGCCAAGCCCGCAACGCCCTGGACGCCTTTGGCTACGCCACCATCACGGTGCGTGTGAGCGACGGCAAATTGATGTGGCAAACCCCGCTGGCGCGCGAGCTGTTGCAGCGCTACTACGGCACAGCCGCGCCGCAAACGCCAGGCGCGGTGCTGAACTGGTTGCGCCGGCATGTGGCCACTGCCGAGCAATTGGCCGCACAGCAAACAGACCCGCAGATCGAGCCGCCGCGCCTGAGCATCGAGCAGGGCGCCAAGCGGCTGACTTGCCGGCTGCACCAGCAGACTGGCGATGACGACTGGCTGATCATCATGCGCGAAGAGTCTGACGAAACCGTCATTCAAGCCATGAGTCTGAGCTTCAAGCTCACGGCGCGCGAAGCCGAGGTGTTGTATTGGGTTGTCAAAGGCAAGATCAACCGCGACATTGGCGATATTCTGGGGACCAGCCCGATGACGGTTAAAAAGCACCTTGAGCGCGTTTTTGCCAAGCTCGGCGTCGAGACCCGTACGGCCGCTGCAGGCATGGCCATGAACCGCATCCGGCAGTTGCACCCGCAGTTTGAAAACTAGCAAAAAGCCGTCAACAGCGGCTAATCGCCGCATGGTTTGGGGACTTGAGTGCAGCAACTTCTATAAAACGCTACAATCGAAACTTCGGTATCGCAATAGCTTTATGTGTCCAGCCTTTCCAAATTCATATCTTGAAGTGGCTTGATCCCATCAGCGCGGCGCTTCTCAGAGCCCGGACTTCTCAGTGTTTTCAGTGCCCATACAGCCCTGAACCTTGCCAGCACTGTTCTA
>CANFSO010000176.1 GCA_947449895.1 Comamonadaceae bacterium | reverse complement strand
GTAACGGCGCTTAGAGCCGCCCAGCACTTTGATGCACATCACGGATTTAGCACCCGTGTTGTCAGCAACGTCGAGTTTGGATTGCGTTTGAATCATTTAAATTAGTCCCAACTTGCACCAGTTGATCAGTTGCTTAAAAAACAACCACTCAGCCAGTCAGTCTTGGGCCCGTCGTCCACAGTACAAACCACTCGTACTGCTTCCGCTGGGCAGAAGTCTCCGCTTTTTGGAGCGAAGCCCACGATTATGACTGCATAAATACCTAGAGTCAACTCACTGGGCTTAAAAAATCACCCCGATCTTCAAAAATAATCGGCCGCAAGCGTCAAAATCTTCGCAGCCCGGGCTTTCCGACGCTTTATCGCCTCTTATTGTCGCTCCCACGCTACATTTTTGCCTCTATTGTTATTTTCTCAAATCAGCACGACCTGCACGTGGCAGTCCATTGAATTTGCAGTGATTAGCCCGGCAGTGTTCGGTACACAGTGCAAAGTGCGAGGAATGCAACCAACTGCGGGTCGACGCCCGTCTCGGCTTGGAGCAATTGCGCTACGTCCGCAGCCACCGTCTTTGCCAGCATGGCGTCTAAAAACAGGATTCGCGAACGCCGCGCCAGCATGTCTTCTACGGTTCGAGCATATTCATATCGAGCCGCAAAGCGCACCATCGCTTCAGACAAGCCTAGGCACAACCAACGGTCATGGCCCGGTAAGGCCTGCACTTCAGCCGCTTCGCCGCCGTAGCTGTGCAGTCCGGGGGGCTCACTCATCTTGTGCTGCGATTCAATCGCGCCAACAAGCGGCAGCGCAGCTGTCACTGACCCACCGCGCTTGGGCAACAACTCAGCCTCATCGCAATGCACCAAGACATCCTCAGCCATCGCCCGGTAGGTGGTCCACTTACCGCCGGTGACGGTGACCAAGCCGCTTGGGCTAATCACAACTGTGTGTTCACGCGACAAACCTTTGGTGCTATGCCCTTCGTTCTCTGGCGGCCTAACCAGCGGCCGCAAACCTACCCAGACACTCAGCACATCTGCCGCAAGTGGGGCTCGCGTCAGGTAGCGCGCCGATTCACGCAGAATAAAGTCGACTTCTTCCGGAAAAGCCTGCGGCTCCCGAGCCAGATCGTCCCGCGGCGTGTCGGTGGTGCCCAAAATGACTTTGCCCAGCCAAGGCACCGCAAAAAGCACGCGGCCATCCTGGGTTTTGGGCACCAGCAAGGCGTGGTCACTGGGCCAAAAAGATCGATCGACCACCAAATGCACACCTTGGCTAGGCGCCACCATGGGCGTGACGCTTTGCCCCGCAACAGCACCGTCCAGCGAGCGCAGCTGGTCAACCCAGACGCCCGCCGCATTGACGATGCAGTCTGCCCGCACTTCAAAAGTCTGGCCGGTTTCTTCATCGCGGACATGCACGCCAGCCAATTGACCGGCTTCGTGGATGAACCCCGTGACCGGGCAGTAATTGACCAACAGCGCACCCTGTTGCGCGGCCGTTCGCGCCAAAGCCAACGCCAGCCGCGCATCGTCAAACTGACCATCCCAATACTTGACGCCACCCTTGAGTCCCTGCGGCTGCACTGTCGGCAGGCATTGCAGCGTCTCATTGCGGCTTAGAAACTCTGTCTTGCCAAGCCCTGCAGCACCGGCCAGCAAGTCGTACAGCTTCAGGCCCACGCCATAAAAAGGCGCTTCCCAATACTTATAGGACGGCATGACGAAAGCCAAAGGCTGCGCCAAGTGGGGTGCATTATTCAGCAGCACCGAGCGTTCGTGCAGGGCTTCGCGCACCAGCGCCAAGTTGCCTTGCGCCAAGTAGCGCACGCCGCCATGCACCAGCTTGGTCGCCCTTGAAGAAGTGCCTTTGGCAAAGTCGTGCGACTCCAGCAACACCACCGAATAGCCGCGCGACGCTGCCTCCAGCGCCACTCCGAGACCGGTCGCGCCGCCACCAATCACCGCTAAGTCGTAACGCTTGGGTTCAGCAAGACGCACCAGCAGATCGGAGCGGTTTGTGGGCAGGGGCGAGGTAGATGGCATGGCTTACATTCTCTGCGCCACGCCATACCGGCGTCATGTGAAGGTTAAGACTAGGCCTTTCATGTCGCTGACCTCGACCTTGGCCCACAATGAACCGCATGACCTATCTGCTCGCTCTCGACCAAGGCACCTCCAGCTCCCGCAGCATTATTTTTGACGCCGAAGGTCAAATAGTCGCGATGGCGCAGCAGGAGCTGACGCAAATATTCCCGCAACCCGGCTGGGTTGAGCACGACCCGATGGAAATTTGGCGCGCTCAGTTGGCCACCGCGCAGCAGGTGCTCGACAAAGCCGGGCTCAAGGCCAGCGACATGCGGGCACTGGGCATCACCAACCAGCGCGAAACCACGGTGGTCTGGAACCGCCAAACCGGCCAGCCTATTCACAACGCCATCGTCTGGCAAGACCGCCGAGCCGAAGACACCTGCGTACAGCTGCGCGCGCAAGGCCAAGAGGCGCTGATCCAGTCCACCACCGGGCTGCGGATTGACGCTTATTTTTCAGCCACCAAGCTCAAATGGTTGCTCGACCATGTGCCGAACGCCCGCGCTCAGGCCGAGCGCGGCGAACTGGCTTTTGGCACCATCGACAGCTGGCTCATGTGGCAGCTCACCAAGGGTGCGCTGCACGCCACCGACGTCACCAATGCATCGCGCACCATGCTGTTCAATGTGCGCACCCAGCAGTGGGACGCCGAGCTGCTGGCGTTACTGGACATTCCGCCGTCACTGATGCCGGAAGTCCGCCCCTCCAGTGGCGACTTTGGCGAAGTTCGGCCTGAGCTGCTGGGCCACGCGATCCCGATTGGCGGCGTGGCAGGCGACCAGCAAAGCGCCTCCTTTGGCCAAGCTTGCTTCACGCCCGGCATGGCCAAAAACACTTACGGCACCGGCTGCTTCTTGCTGATGCACGCCGGCAACCAATTTCAGACCTCGAAAAACGGCTTGCTGACGACCATCGCCGCGCAAACCTCGGCCCAGACAGAATTCGCCATGGAAGGCAGCGTCTTTGTCGGCGGAGCGGTGGTGCAGTGGCTGCGTGACGGTTTGAGTGCCTTTCAAAGCAGCGCTGAAGCGGAAGCCTTAGCGCAAAGCGTGCCGGACGCCGGCGGCGTGATGCTGGTGCCCGCCTTCACCGGCTTGGGCGCGCCTTATTGGGAACCCGACGCCCGTGGCACCATCACGGGCATCACGCGCGGCACCACGCTGGCGCACATCGCGCGCGCTGGCTTGGAAAGCATTGCGTTCCAAAGCGCCGCGCTGGTGCAAGCCATGAACCGCGACGCCCTCAGCGCCGGAGGTGTACCGATGTCCGTGCTGCGCGTAGACGGTGGCGCCTGCGCCAACAACTTGTTGATGCAATTCCAAGCCGACTTACTCGGCATCCCCGTCGTGCGCCCGGTGGTGACAGAAACCACCGCCTTGGGTGCTGCGTGGCTGGCCGGCCTGTCCAGCGGCGTCTATAAAAACACCGATGAACTGGCCAGTCTGTGGCGTGCTGAACGCACCTTTTTGCCGGCGATGAGTTCGGACGTAGCGGCCGCCCGGATGGCCGAGTGGGAACACGCGGTTCGGCAGACGGTGCTGAAGTAGCGTCTGCTTCAGCGACAATTTTTGACTCCGCATCATCTGACAACACCCAGAGGACTGCACGAGCATGGCCGGCCGCACCACCGAATAACCGCGTGATGACGTGCAGGCATCGGTGGCGTAGACGACTTCTTGACTATTCTCTGCCTGTCACCGTAAGGTCCTCATTCAAAGGTCTAGGTCTGCCCAAGGGAAACGTGTACGGATCCTATTTCTTGTCTGTATTCAGCACCGCAGAGAGCAAGGTAAGCGGGTCGGTGTGGCTGCGTTGAGCTGCGTCCTCAATGGATTGATCCAGCGCAGGGTTGGCAACCCCCGCCGTACGCATCCTGGCCATGACCTGCTCAGGGGTGATCCCCAAAACGGGCCCCAAGTTAATTAGCGATGTACGCAAGACAGCTCGCGTCAAGTTCTTGGCAAGATTTGGCTTGGGCGCAGGGGCCGCATATAGGAAGGCCATCACGACTGCAGCCGTCACCCCCCACAACACCTGCATCCGCGTGTGTGAAAAGATGGCACCCAATTGCCGCCGGTTTCGGGTCAGGTGCAGCCCAACAGCCAGCAGCGCTGCCATGCCCAGCCAAGCATGCATGTCTTGCACGCTGCTTTTGTAAAAGCGGTAAAACATCATCGAGCCGGTGACGCCGACAACCGCCATGAGCGCCACAACGCCATGCGTTGCGTAGCGTTG
>CANFSO010000175.1 GCA_947449895.1 Comamonadaceae bacterium | reverse complement strand
GGCGGAGTTGAAGGAGAACAGCGATGGTGTTGGGTCGGCGTAGCGCAGGTCGCTGGCCGGGCAATGCAGACCGCTGGAAAACCTGAACATGGCCCCCACGCTCGTCGCTTCGCGTACTTCGCTGCCCCCCGAGGGGGCGCTTTTCCCCTTGGGGCTGCCCGGCGGGGAAACCTCGGCCCCCACGCTCGTCGTCTCAGCGTCCATCACATAAACATTCAAGCGCCCGCCGCGTTTGAGTGCCATTTCAATGGCTTCGATGACGCGGACTTTTTCAGTGGCGTGCAGCCGGAAGCGGTCTGCCACCACGTCCAGAATTTTGCGAACGCCCCCAAGGGTGGCCATTTCACGCTCGGCATGCACCCGCGTGAAGCCGCTGGCAGAGAGCCATTGCGCGACTTCTTCTGCGCTGGTATTCGCGGGTAACTCGACCGGGAAGGTCATCACCACGCGCGGGTCGGCGTCTTTGGTGCTGGCCATCAGCTCGGCATAAATCGACTCCGGTGTGTCGTGCCGCACCGGCTGAGCGGTTTGCTGGTCAAAGAGTTGTGTGGCGCGGGCGTAGAGCAGCTTCAGGTGGTCATTCAGCTCGGTCATGGTGCCGACTGTCGAGCGCGAACTGCGAACCGGATTGGTCTGGTCAATCGCGATGGCTGGCGGCACGCCTTCGACCTTGTCGACCGCCGGCTTGTCCATGCGGTCTAGGAACTGTCGTGCGTAGGCGGAGAAGGTTTCGACGTAGCGGCGCTGGCCTTCAGCAAACAGGGTGTCAAACACCAAAGACGACTTGCCCGAACCGCTGGGGCCGGTGACCACCGTCAACTCGCCGGTGCGAATGTCCAGGTCGATGTTTTTGAGGTTGTGCTGGCGTGCGCCACGAATTCGGATGATGCCTTGAGACATGAAGTAGCGATCTTTGCGGGTGAGGCAAACATTCTAGGCACGGCCAGAACTGTCGGTCGCCGAATGGTCATTCTCACAATTAAAAAACCCCCGCCACCTCAAGTGACGGGGGTTTTGACTAAAGGCTGTTCAGTCGTCAGTGCGCAGCGCTGGCGCCAGACGTTGATCCGTCGAGGCTGGGGTAACGCACATGCTCGACCAGCTCCTGGACCTCACGGCCTGGCGCCTTGGTCAGCAGCGAGACGATGATGATCACCGCAAAGCCAAGAGGCACGCCAAACAAACCGGCCGAGATGGGTGCAATGTCCCACCACGTGTTGGCCTTGATGATCGCCGGCGTGATCGCTGTGCCATGCACCAGCTGGTAGAGCCAAGGCTGGGTGGTGATCATGTAATAGAACGTGATGCCCAGACCGGCGACCATGCCCAATGAGGCCCCCCACTTGTTGGCACGCTTCCAGAAGATGCCCAAGGTCAGGGCTGGGAAGAACGCCGCCGCTGCGAACGAGAACGCCGCCGAGACCAGGAACAAAATGTCCGCCGGTTTCTGAGCCGCCACATACGCCGCGCACAAGGCGACCACCAGCAACAAGGACTTGGAGACCATGACGCGACGCGCGGTCGAGGCATTCGGGTCAATCACCTTGTAGTACACGTCGTGCGACAAGGCATTGGCAATCGTCAGCAGCAAGCCGTCTGCGGTTGACAGCGCCGCCGCCAAACCACCCGCCGCCACCATGCCCGAGACCACATAAGGCAAGCCACCGATTTCAGGCGTGGCCAGCACAATGATGTCGCCGCCAATCGAGATTTCAGCCAGCTGCAAGATGCCATCCTTGTTGATGTCAACCACCGACAGCAGGCTCGGATCGACCGCGTTCCAGCGCGATATCCACTCCGGCAGACTGGCGAACGGCGTGTTCACCAAGACCGTGTAAACCTCATACTTGGCCAATACCGCCAGCGCCGGCGCGGTGAAGTAGAGCAAGAAGATGAAGAACAGCGACCAGCTGACCGACTCCCGCGCTGCCCGCACCGATGGCACGGTGTAGTAACGCATCAGGATGTGCGGCAAGGCTGCCGTGCCAATCATCAGACAGAAGACCAACGCCATGAAGTTTTTGCGCGCAATATTCTGCGTGGCCTCGTCCTTGCCTGGGAAGGGTTGCGCATGCCTGATCGGTGGATTGGAACGCGTCGCGTTGGTGGTTCGAGCGGCGATGTAGGCCGCCGTGGCCGCCGCTTCCGTTTGCGGCAACCGGGCCAAAGCCGCTTCTGCTGCATTGATGTCGGCCAAAGCACCGTTTGAAGCCTTCAGGTTGTCCAGGACCGTCTGCGCGGCGGCTTGGTCGGCCGCCATGGCGGCCGGCACATCCATGAGTTTTTCAGCGGCAGCGTCTGAGCGCGCTTTGAAAATGCCACGCACTTCAAGCTCTTTCGGATCCTGCAGCAACTCGGCTTCTCTGGCGGTGACTTTTTCAAGCGTGTAACCGTAGACGGCTTGCGGCACCGGCACACCCGTGTGCTTGACCGACAACCAGACCACCGGCAACAGATACGCAATGATCAAGATCACGTATTGGGCCACTTGGGTCCAAGTGACGGCTCGCATACCGCCCAAGAAAGAGCACACCAAGATGCCGGCCAAGCCCGCAAAAATACCGACTTCGAAAGCCAGCCCGGTGAGCCTGGCGGTGATCAAGCCGACGCCGTAGATTTGCGCCACGACGTAAGTGAAGGAGCACAAAACGGCCGCAAACACACCAATCAAACGCGGCATATTGCCTTCGTAGCGGGCACCCAAAAAGTCTGGAATGGTGAACTGCCCGAACTTGCGCAAGTAAGGCGCCAAGAAAAGCGCTACCAAGCAGTAACCGCCGGTCCAGCCCAGAATGAAGGCCAGACCGCCGTAGCCCGTGAGGTACAAGGTTCCGGCCATGCCGATGAAGGACGCCGCAGACATCCAGTCCGCGCCGGTTGCCATGCCGTTGTACATGGCCGGTACGCGCCTGCCCGCCACGTAGTATTCGGCTGCGTCATTGGTTCGACTCATGATGCCGATGCCGGCATACAGCAGCACGGTTGCAGCCAGGAACAGATAGCCGATCCAGTTTCTCGGCAGGCCCATTTGTTCGAGGATAGCCAGCACAACGACGAAGCTGAGGAAGCCGCCGGTGTACCAGGTGTAGACCTTGTTCAGGCCTTTTTTGAACTCGCTTTGCGATTGATTTTCGCCGCCAAACATGCTCATGTCTCTTCTCCTTCGGCCACGCCGTATTCGATGTCAAGCTTGTTCATGTAGCGGGCGTAGTACCAGATGATCACGCAATAAACTACCAGAGCGCCTTGGGCCGCAACCCAAAACGAGAACGGCCAACCAAAAAATTTGAAGTCGAGGTCTCTTGCAAAGAAGACCAGCACGAACGTTACAAAAAACCAAATGCCCAATAAAAAGGCAGTGATTCGCAGATTTTTGCGCCAATATTCATGGTGCCTTGCCGTCAGTTCCATCGCTTGTCTCCTTTGTTTTTAAAAATTCAGTTCAAATTCCCGACCTTCAATCCAGTCTCACGTTCGAGTTGGGCCGCAACCTTGGGCTCAAACCCCTTCAAGTAACGCATCACGACCAGTGCCTCGTCGGCCTGCTTCAGCTCCACATGCACCCGAGCCAGCTGGTACCAGCCAAAGGGGCTCATGGGTTGAAGTTTGGTGTTGCGCTTGAGTGCGACAACGGCTTCTTCAAGCCGCCCTTGCCGGACCAGCACCAGACCGAGGCCGTACCAGGCCCGGTCCATCTTTTCCTCGAGCGCGATGGCGGCTCGAAAACCGCGTTCTGCATCGTCAAGGAGGCCGAGTTCTTCGCACACAAAGGCCTGATTGAAATGCGCATTCGAGATCTCGGGGGAGAGCTCCGCGACCTGGTCGAAATAAGTCAAGGCCAGCGCCAATTTGCCGTCGTGCATGGCGCTGAAGCCTAGGCTTTTGAGGGCCAGCAGATCATTCGGCTCACGCTGCAAAACTTCTTGAAAGACCAGCTTGGCGGAAGCCCGCATGCCGAGAAACAAGAATATTTTGGCGCGCCAATGCAAGACAAAAAGTGCCCGTCGTCCAATCCCTGGCGCGGCTGGCGAGGTGGTGTTGAAACTCATTGGCATGCTGCAGCACCGACCTGAAGGCAGATGTCAATTTTGGCCATGACCAGCAGCACCCATGCGATGAGCAGCCAACTGCCTGCCGCCAACGGAATGTGCTGGTCCAGTATCAGCTTGGGGCTGACGCGGCGCGTCAACCAGAGTGATGGCTTGGACGCAACATCGAGCAATTGCCAAAATATGTTGGTCTGGCGCTTGGCACCGGCCAGCAATCCCAATACGAATCGGCCGACCAGAAACATCAGAGACAGCTCGATCAAGCTCTTCAAAATAACGACAATAAGTAGCATCTTAGATTTACTTTTACTTTACTAATGAGTTAATGTGATTATTAAAACTGACAGATTCCT
>CANFSO010000174.1 GCA_947449895.1 Comamonadaceae bacterium | reverse complement strand
CCGTTACCGTGGAGTAAGGCCGCTCAAAAAAGCACAAGGCCACCAACTTTGCTGTCCTGCGACGATCGCACTAAGTCCTCGAAATCAGCTCTCTGTTGAGAGAGGCCATATCTGACAAGCCACAAAGAGTCATGACCCTGACCAGTTCATCGTTCAGAATCTTTAAGACGTGCTCAACACCGGCTTCACCTGCAATGCAGGCGCCATACAGCGCTGGGCGACCAACAAGCACAGCAGTTGCCCCCAGCGCTACAGCCTTTGCGACATCACCGCCCCGCCTGACTCCCCCGTCAAGCAGCACTTCAATACGATGAGCCACCATGTCGCAGATTCCGGGAAGCGCGCGCATCGTGGCCACAGCGCCATCTAGCTGCCGACCACCGTGATTGGAAACAATCACACCATCGCATCCCGCGTCAGCGGCTGCAACAGCATCGTCAGGATGTAGCAGGCCCTTCAATAAAAGCTTACCCGGCCAGCGCTTTCGAATTTCTTTCAGGCCTTCCCAGTCAAAGGTGGGGTCGAATTCGCGACCGACCGAAGCGGCTGCATCCACTGGAAGCGAGTCATGTCCCGCCATCTCAGTTAAATTGGGCATGGTTGGAATTCCGCGAATGAGCATGCCAAGTGCCCAACTTGGGCGTGATGCAAAAACGGCCATATTTCTAGCCGTGAAGCGAAAGGGCATGGAAAAGTCATTCCGCAAGTCCCGCTCGCGCTTGCCCCCAACAGGCACATCCGCGGTGACAACAAGCACGCCATAACCTGCCGCCTTGGCACGCTCCAACAGGCGCATGGTCACCTCTCGCCGTCTTAGCGTGTAAAGCTGAAACCAAAGATTTCCGCCGGCCTCTTCAGCAACTCGCTCAATGGAGGTTGTGGCGGTCGTCGACAGCACGTAGGGGATGCCCGCTGAAGCAGCGGCCTTGGCGAGGGCAACATCCCCGTCGCGACACCCATAGCCCACAGCGCCCATCGGAGCGATCACGAGAGGCAGGCTGGAGGCTGTACCCAATATCACTTGTTGCGTATTGGGTTGGACACCGCGCAGGATGCGGGGAACCAGCGCAAGTTCTTCAAAAGCACGGCGATTCGCGTCCATCGTGATTTCATTTTCGGCACCGCCCGAATAGAAATCATAAATAGACCGCGGGAGTTTCCGCTGCGCTATCCGGGCGACGTCGTCTAATGAGAAGGCCCTGGACAATAGATGGGACATACAGCGGCTCGAGCCTCCGCGTTCAACGAACCGTCTGGTTGGCCAGACGCACCAACACGCCAGCAGATTCACGGTCTGTTTTTAGGAAAGAGGTGAACTCCGGCGAACTCGTCAAGGCCGGCTCAACATACCGCGCTTCCATCATCTCCAGCATTTTCGGATCCCTGAAAACTGCATTGAACTCAGCGTTGAGACGTGCCACAACGGGTGGCGCGGTTCCCGCAGGCGCGGCGATACCCCACCATGGCCTGCTGGGGAATCCGCCAAGCCCTGCTTCCTGGACTGTTGGCACATTTGGGAATAGTTTGGAGCGTTTATCGGCTGCGATGGCGATGGCGCGCAACTGGCCTCCTTGAAGCAGTCCAATGAAATTCCCCAAACCCATTTGGGCCATTTGAATTTCACCCGAGGTGACTGCGTTGGCGATGGGACCACCGCCCTTGTAAGGGACGCCAACGATCTTTGTTTTCCACTCTCGGTTGAGCCAAGCCACCAACAGTTCTTGAAGTGAGCCTTCTCCCAGCGTGCCTAAATTAACCCCGTTTGGATGTTGCAAGGCATAAGCCTTCAATTCGCTCACGCTGTTCACTGGAAACGCCGCAGGGACCACCAACCCCTCGGTGACAAAAAACAACCGACCGACCGGTGCAAAATCTTTGTCAGGATCGTAGGGGAGTTTGTCGAAAGTGTATGGGTTGAACGACATGATGGAGTGGTAGACCGCGCAAATCGTGTATCCGTCCGGTGACGCCTTGGCGCATGCCTCAGCGCCGACAACACCGCTCGCTCCAGGTCGGTTCTCAATGACCACCGGTTGGCCTAAGCGCTGAGAGAGCAGCGGAACCGCCGCCCGTAGAACGACATCAGTCACGCTTCCGGCCGCTATCGGTACAAGCAGGCGAATGGGCTTGCTGGGATACGCCGTCTGTGCAGAAGCAAAAGCTCCAACCATCAAGGATAGAACTGCCGATATTGTTTTGATCGATTGGAAGGTTTTTTGCATTTTTGACTCCAACTCAGTTTGACTCACGCCACTTGATGAACCGTTCAGTGCAGCTTGCTGGTGCTTCCCGCTTTGTCGCCCAACAATCCAATAATCCGACCAAACTGGACGTCGTCTTCATCCATATAGAGTCCAAATTCAGCCCCGAAACGCCAACGTGTAGTGAAGGAATTTTCTTTCGCTTCTTGCTGAAAGCCGGGATCCATCTCCACTTGTTTAAGCCCCGCAATGAACGCATGGGTCAGTTCAGATGAGAGGCCACGGGGAGCGACCAAACCTCGCCAATGAGCCACCGACCAGCGTACGCCGATAGACTCTTCAACCGTCGGTATATCGGGAAAGGCGGGGTGCCGGAGGTCCTCCATGGTGGCGAGGGCTTTTGCCTGACCTACGCGAAGTGGGCCGCGAGCATCGGTCATGGTAATTGGCGCAACGAGGGCTTTTCCCTCCAGGACGTTGGCTAATCCTTGTTCGCCGCTATAAGTTTCAAGCCACTCCACGTTTCCGGCGCTGATGCCAACCGCGTTCAGAAGTCCGATCAGGGAGAACTTCCATACGCTGAAGTCTGGACCACCTGAGCCTGTGATGGCGTTGTTTCTGCAGTAATCGATGAACTCGCTAAGCGTGTCAAAAGGTGCGTCTTTGCGCACAATGATGGCTGAAGACTCTACAAATGGAGCAGCCAGTGGCGTGAAAGCGTGAGGCGTTAGAGCGGTCAGGCCCTCATGCCAATGCATCATTCCGATCTCGCCAGTAATCAGGCCGATGGTTCGCCCATCAGGCGCTGCGTTAGCAATAGCGGTATGCCCATTGACCGCCCCGGTGACGTTCTGCACATCGATAGGCCGATCTATGTGCTGAGAGAGATATTTGGCGACCAATCGAGCGCGCTGGTCACTCCCCCCGTCGTGCACATAAGGGACGATCAATGTAATGGAGTTTTGGGTCTCAGGCATAAAGACAAAGGTTGGGTGGTATTTTTTTAATACCTATCAAAAACATGTTTTCTGACAATATCCGCCAGAAAATAAACAGACCCATGGTACTGTTTATGAATGCCTTGGCTGGCGATGTTAAGGCTATCGAAAACCCTCGGATTGATCATTGCTCAGTCGCTTTTTCTAAACCGCTTTTACTCCGTTTTGATCCCTGCCGCCTTGATGATCTCTGCGTTGGAAACCATTTCTGCGCGGATCATGGCGTCAAACTGTTCGGGGCTCATGGGCAGTGGTTCGGCACCGAGACTTGCCAAGCGCTCCTTGACTTCAGTCGACTGCAAGGCTTTGAGCGAAAACTGGTTGAGCTTTTGCACAACGTCACGCGGCGTTTTAGACGACACCAGCATGCCTGTCCAAAATAAGTAATCGGCCTTGGTAACACCGGCTTCTGTCAGTGTGGGGACGTCTGGCAATTGCGCTGAGCGCTTGGGCGTGCCGACGGCCAAGGCGATCAGCTTGCCCGCTTTGATCATGGGCAGCGCCGAGACCAGCGGAGCAAAGAAGTAGTCGACCCGGCCGGTCATGGTTTCTGTGATGGCTTCTGGCGAGCCTTTGTAGGGCACGTGCACCGCGTCGATGCCTGTGGCCAGTTTGAACTTTTCGGCGCTCATGTAGGTGGCGCTGCCCAAGCCGACCGAGGCGTAGTTGAGTTGCCCGGGCTTGGCTTTGGCAGCGTCGACCACGTCTTTCACGGTTTTGTAGCCTTTGGACGGCGACACCACCATCACATTCGGCACGATGGCCAAGGGGGTGATGGCTGAGAAGTCGCGCAGCGGGTCGTAAGTGACTTTGTTGATCAAGGGCAGCACCGTGTGGGCACTGGTGTAAACCAGCACGGTGTGGCCGTCCGCAGGCGCACCCAGCAAGGCTTGAATGCCCAGCGTGCCGGCCGCGCCAGCTTTGTTTTCAACCAGCACCGGAACGCCAAACTCGGCCTGCAGTTTTTCGGCGACGGAGCGCGCCACGATGTCTGACGCGCTGCCGGCGGTGGCGCCTGAAATTAATTTGATGGGTCTGTTGGGGTAGGCTTGCGCCTGCGCTGCCAGCGGCACGATGAAAGTGGCCGCAGCCAGCAATGCATACAAAGACGCGCGGCGTGTGGTCAAGGTGGCAGTGAGGCGAGATGAGCGTTTTTTCATGACGATTCCTGTGGTGAGACGATGCATCAAATTGGATCAAATGCGGGGCATGCCGAGTTGTTCAGCCATCCAGTCGGCGGTACGGTTTCGGTAGCGGTAGGGGCGGTTGTTGGCGATGTGGTTACCGTCTTCGACAATCAGCAGTTCTACCGGGCCCGAGGCTTCTTGCGCCATGCGTTGCGTGTCTTGCCAAGGGATGATGCGGTCCAACTT
>CANFSO010000173.1 GCA_947449895.1 Comamonadaceae bacterium | reverse complement strand
GAGCCAAAGGAAGGTTGGACTCCTCCCAACTTCGGATGATGAGAATCGATTCAAGTACTGGCATTAACTCTATGAATTCGTGCATTTTTATTCTCAATAATCACGTTGATTGTTGTGATTGTTGTGATTGTTGTGATTGCATAATTTAACCCATCTATTGAGCTAGATCCAGCTTGTTTACGTGATCTTTACGCGACGGGTGAGTCATCGTGATGAGCTGTATGTTTAGTGAGGTGTGCTTACAAAATTCTGGGTGGGTACGGGTATGGACACCAAGCCGATGGAGCGAACGAATCCAGCTGAGCTTCAGCAGCGCCAGGTTCGTCGCCTTGGGAATCGTCCCTAATTCTTGCAGCCGGGCAAGCCTTTTTGCCAACTAGCTACCGCTGATTGATTGGCGTCAGGGCTTGAACGCCAGAGTATCCAGCCCATGCCCTTGAAGACGAAGGTCCAACCGGCTGTCGCATTGTTGTTCAAGTCGATGGGTACGAGCAACCAGCCGCCCGGCTGATTGGCCGCCAAGGCCAGTTGTTCAGGGGTTTGTAAAGACTGCGCAGCGACAGGGTCGAAGTCCGCACTTTCAAATAGTTCTCGCTGCCAGCTGTCACCCACATGCTTGCGCAAATTCACCCAGTCACTGACGACCACCAAGGGGCGGGTGACTTGCAAGTAAAAGGGCAGGTCATACGGATAAGCATCCAGCGCATAGATGGTGTCGCTGGGACTTGCCTCGCAGGACAGAATCGCCGCCACATCTCGACTCAACACCATGGAGGTGTGCTTCATAGAAAAAACGCTCCCAACCAAAGCGAGCGACAAGTTCAGAACCACGAACGCCCAAAGCCAGCGTTGAGCGTGTTTCACCTTGAGCATGGTTTTGTCCCAGCCAAACGCGGCCAACATCACCAGCGGCGGAACTGCCGGCAATATGTAGCCCAGCAGCTTGGAACTGGGCACCGAGAAAAAAATGAGCACACTCAACAGCCAAATCCAACAGAGTGAAGTCCAAGACTTGTTTTGACAAGCGCCAGAAGGTGAACGCCGACCTATTTGGGGTAACAGAGGCAAGAGGCTGAAGACGCACCAAGGAAAAAATAAGATGCCCAAGGACATCAAGTAGAACCACCACGGATACACGCTGTTGAAGGTGCTGGCGGTGTAGCGTGCAAAGTGCTGCTTGATGATGATGTAGTCAAAAAAACCAGGGTATTTGACTTGAGCGAGCACAAACCAGGGCAGGGCGATCGCCGCAAACAACAGCACTCCACTGACCCAGGGCAGACGCCACACTTTGCCGAACTGGCGGCTCCAAAGCAGCCAGATGAAGATGACCATACCTGGCAAGACCAAGCCAATCAGGCCCTTGCTCAGGACCGCCAAACCGCAAGCGACAAAACCTGCACGGGCCCAGCCAGCATGAACTTCGTCGTCACCCGCGCTGCCCATGAAGGCAAAGGCAAAGCAGCCTATGGCGGCACTGATCCAAGTGGCGACGAGGATGTCGTGGTTGATGAATTGACCAGCAAAAAGAAAAGTCAGGCTGCTGCCGAGCATCCATATGGCCCGGCCTGCAGTGACTTCTCCAGCGACTTTTCGGGTCGCTAAATAGACACCGATCAGCATCAAGGCTGCGTGCAGGGCCGGAACCAGTCGGGCAGACCAGACGCTCACGCCCGTGATGGCAAAAGTGCTGGCTTGAAGCCAATGCAGCAGGGGTGGTTTGTGAAAAAAAGGCAGACCGTCCAGACGCGGTGCAAGCCAATCGCCGGAGACCAGCATCCACCTGCTCACCTCTCCATAGCGCCCTTCATCGGGCAGGGCCATTGGACGCAGGGCCGCCAAAAATAGCAAGAAGCCGCACAAGGCGGCAATCGCCAGCCAGTGTTTTTTAGACTCGGTCAAATAACGCATAAACAAAACAATTTGGAGGATGGTGTGCAACTTGGAGCATATCCGAACAAGCTCAGCCATAAAAACAAGATGTCAGCTATATCAGTGAGAAGCGATAGACTGTCATGTCGTAAATAAGCTCAATATTGGGCAATTCAAACAAGGTTTCAAAATGGCGACTGGTTCAATGATCAAAAAAATGCTTCTTTGCGCATTACTGGTGGCCAGTTCGATGGCGCAGGCTGCCGGCGACAAAGTGGTTTATCACATCGACAACTCGACCCAACAGGCGACCAAAGGTCTGCGCAATATTCGCAATCATCTGGATGAAGCACCGGACACCCAAATCATTGTGGTGACGCATGCCGACGGTGTTGATTTTTTGATGGAAGGCGCTAAAGATAAAGCCAATTCAAACATTGACTATGCCTCATTGGTCTCTGCTTTGAAGGCCCGCAATGTGCGCTTTGAAGTCTGTGAGATCACGCTGAAAAACAGAGGCCTCAAGAAAGAACAATTCATCATGGATGCCGACTTCACGCCGTCAGGGGTGGTGCGGGTTGCACGCCTGCAGGCGCGAGAGGGTTACGCTTACATCAAGCCCTGAGAGGGCTCTGGCCGCTGGTTGGGTTAGTGGACCGGTGGCTGGCGTTTTTTGAGATTGAACAGGCCGGTCGACAGCGCCGTGCCGGCCACGATCACCGCGCCGCAGATCAGCATCCACGGCGTGACCTGTTCGCCTAAAAAAATCAGGCCGTACAGCACGGCAAACACCGGCACCACGTAAGTAACAGACAGTGCGCGCGACGGGCCGGCGTTGGCGATCAGGCGAAAAAACAAAATGTAGGCGATGCCGGAAGAGAGAATGCCGACTGTTAACAACGCTACCCAAGCACTGATGCCTGGCATGTGTGTCGGTCTGAACCACAGCGCTGGAAGAACGAGGCTCAGCATGGCACCGATCTGGCTCCCGGTGGCGATCACCAGCGGTGGCACGTCAGCTAAAAATCGTCGCGTGTAGCTGGCAGAGACTGCATAGCATGCGCAGGCAAATAAGCCGGCCAACACCGCCCAGACGGGTGCAATGCCAGAGGCCCCGGTTTTGATGCTGGCCTGGTCCCACCCCAGCATGGCGACGCCCATGAAGCCGACCAACAAGCCCAGTGCGCGTGAGCGCGTTGGTTTGTCACGCAGCCAAAACCATGCCACCAGCGCACCGAACAGCGGCACGGTAGCGTTCAGCATGGATGACAAGCCGGTGGATATTGCCAGCAGGGCAAAGGAAAAGCAGACGAAGGGAATCGCTGAATTCAACACGCCTACAAAAAAGACATGCTTCCAGTGCACTAGCAATTGAGGGCCAAGACGTTTGTAAAGTAAGAAGGGCAGCAAAAAAGCCGATGCGATGGCAACCCGCACGCCTGCGGTGGCCAGAGGTCCAAATTCGATAACCCCGATCCGCATGAACAAAAATGAGGCTCCCCAAACAGCGGCCAGCAGCATGAAGTCAGCCGCCCAAGGCTTGCTGTGGTCTGGGCCGCTCAAAGTACGCCTTCGAGCTGCAGAAGCGAGAGCTTGCGCTCTAAGCCGCCGGCATAGCCAGTGAGCGAGCCGCTGCTGCCGATCACGCGGTGGCAGGGCACGATGATGCTGAGTGGGTTGCGACCGATCGCACCACCGACTGCACGCACGGCGCTGGGTCGTCCGATGCTGGCACTCAAGGAGCCGTAACTGGTGGTGCTGCCGCGCTCAATAGCCAGTAGCGCCTGCCACACAGCTTGCTGGAATTCGCTGCCGGCGCTCAGGTCCAGCGGCAGGTCAAAGTTATTTTTTTGTCCGGCAAAGTAAGCCGTTAATTGCTTGATGGCTTCTTGCAGGATCGGGTGGCTGACTTGTTCAGGCCAAATGGCGCTTTGGCCGATAAGTTGCGTCGATAAGGCCGCGGGCAGATGGCGTTGGTTGTCGAACCATGCACCTGCTAACCCACTGGAACTGGCTACCAGCGTTAATTCACCTAAAGGCGTTGGGCAGCGGGTCTGCACCATCAAAGCGTTGAATTTCATCTCGGATCACCCAGCCATTTATTCATCTCGCGCCGCGGTGCAACCCATGAAAGATGAATCTCATGATACGCCCAGCACGGGACCAGGCCGACCCTGCCGCGGCGCCTTGTCCTGCTGTGTTTGTAGGAGGCGCGGCCTACAATCATTCGCAGGACGACATCTTGTTGTCGTCATCAAGGAACACTCTTTCATGCATGTAACTCCCTCGATTTTCAAAGCTTATGACATCCGTGGCGTGGTGCCTTCCACGATCCACGAAGACGTTGCGGAGGCTTTGGGCAAAGCCTTTGGCACTGTCGCCTTGGCTGAAGGCGAACGCACGGTGGCGGTCGGTCGCGACGGTCGGCTGAGCGGCCCCTCATTGAGTGCGGCCTTGATGCGCGGTTTGCGGGCGGTGGGTATTGAGGTGATTGATGTCGGCGCAGTGACCACGCCGATGCTTTATTTCGCGGCCAACACCTTGTGCAACAGCGGCATTCAGGTCACCGGCAGCCACAACCCGAAGGACTACAACGGCTTCAAGATGGTGATGGGCGGCCGGGCGATTTATGGTGAAGAAATCCAAGCCTTGCGCCGCATCATGGAAGCCGATAGCTGGAAGCTGGCGGCTATGCCTGCCGGCGTGCGCCAAGTGGATGTG
>CANFSO010000172.1 GCA_947449895.1 Comamonadaceae bacterium | reverse complement strand
GTTCAGCGGCTATCTGGAAACCAATTGGCACCCCAAAGCCATGCAGCTGAGTGCCTTGAAGGGCGAGGGCGTGGCGCTTTTTTGGACTGAAGTGCTTGAGTTTCGGGCTCGGCAAACTGCCAACGGAAACTTTGCCAACCGGCGCCAGCAGCAGTCGCTGGCTTGGATGTGGGAGCGCATTGATGCCGGACTGAAGCAGGCTTTTAAGCAAAACCCGGCTGTCAGTGCGCTGCTGCCGGCACTGATGACGCAGGTCGTCAGTGGCGACATTCCCGCCTCCATTGCAGCACGCAAGCTGCTGGCAGCGCATTTGGATCAAGCGTCAAACTCCATTTCATAAAGAAAGCAATTCATGCAGGACATCCTCGAACAACTTGAACAAAAACGCGCTGCAGCCCGCCTCGGCGGCGGTCAAAAGCGGATCGACGCGCAGCACGGCAAAGGCAAGTTAACGGCCCGCGAGCGGCTGGAACTGTTGCTCGACGAAGGCACCTTCGAAGAGTGGGACATGTTCGTTGAGCACCGCTGCAACGACTTCGGCATGCAAGACAACAAGATTCCAGGCGACGGCGTGGTCACCGGCTACGGCATGATCAATGGCCGCTTGGTGTTTGTCTTCAGCCAAGACTTCACGGTTTTCGGTGGTGCGCTGTCTGAAGCGCACGCCGAAAAAATCTGCAAGGTGATGGACCAAGCCATGAAGGTTGGCGCACCCGTGATCGGGCTGAACGACTCTGGCGGCGCGCGCATCCAAGAAGGCGTCGCGTCACTCGGCGGCTATGCCGATGTCTTTCAGCGCAACGTCATGGCCAGCGGCGTGATCCCACAAATCAGCATGATCATGGGTCCTTCGGCCGGTGGCGCGGTTTACTCGCCCGCCATGACCGATTTCATCTTCATGGTCAAAGACAGTTCCTACATGTTTGTGACCGGCCCCGAGGTGGTGAAAACCGTGACCCACGAGGAAGTCACCGCAGAGGAACTCGGCGGCGCCATCACGCACACCACCAAGAGCGGTGTGGCCGATTTGGCTTTTGACAACGACGTAGAAGCGCTGTTGATGCTGCGCCGTCTGTACAACTATCTGCCGTTGAACAACCGCGAAAAAGCCCCAGTGCGCCCCAGTGCCGACCCCGCCAACCGCATGGACCTGAGCCTGGACACGCTGGTGCCCGAGAACGCCAACAAGCCCTACGACATGAAAGAACTCATCGTCAAGACAGTTGACGACGGTGACTTTTTCGAGATTCAGCCTGAATACGCTAAAAATATCATCATTGGTTTTGCACGCATGGAAGGCCAGAGCGTCGGCATCGTGGCGAACCAGCCACTGGTGTTGGCGGGTTGTTTGGACATCAAGAGTTCGATCAAGGCGGCGCGCTTTGTGCGTTTTTGCGATGCCTTCAATATTCCGGTGATTACCTTTGTTGATGTGCCTGGGTTCATGCCCGGCACCTCGCAAGAGTTCGGCGGCATCATCAAGCATGGCGCTAAATTGCTTTACGCGTATGCAGAGTGCACGGTGCCCAAAATCACCGTCATCACGCGCAAGGCTTACGGCGGCGCGTATGACGTGATGGCCTCTAAGCACTTGCGCGGCGACGTTAACTTTGCTTGGCCGAATGCAGAGATTGCGGTCATGGGTGCCAAGGGCGCGGTTGAAATTATTTTCCGTGAAGACAAGGGCGACCCGGTCAAGTTGGCCGCCAAAGAAGCCGAGTACAAAGCCCGCTTTGCGAATCCGTTTGTAGCGGGCAGCCGCGGTTTCATTGACGACATCATCTTGCCTCACGAAACACGCAAGCGGATTTGCCGTTCGCTTGTTATGTTGAAAGACAAAAAGCTCGAAAACCCTTGGCGCAAACACGGCAACATTCCGCTGTGAGCGTGGTCATGAAGAACTTTGCATTTCACCGTCTGGGTGGGAGCGGTCTGCCCAGTCACTTTGCTTCGTGTCCCCCGCCCTTCGGTCTCCTCCTTTACCGACGCAAAGCGCCTGGGCAGACCGCTCTTGCCGTGGGGGTGTTAGGGCAACTGTGCACAACCACTTTCGCAGCCTTGGGCGTGGTGTGTCTGCCGCAGCGAAGTCAAGGAGGAGGCCAAAGGCCGGGGGACATGAGCGGAGGTAGATACACCGCGGCCAAGGCGGAGCGCAAAGCACACAGCGTCACCTACCCGCATTAAAAATTGATCGAAAGCAACTCCATGTTCAAAAAAATCCTGATCGCCAACCGCGGCGAAATCGCCTGCCGCGTCATCCTCACAGCCCGCAAGATGGGTATCAAAACGGTGGCGGTTTACTCCGACGCCGACAAAGATGCGCGCCACGTTGAGCTGGCCGACGAAGCCGTCAACATTGGCCCAGCGCCCAGCCGTGACAGTTATTTGCAAGCCGAAAAAATCATTGCCGTCTGCAAACAAACTGGCGCCGAAGCCGTGCACCCGGGCTACGGTTTTCTGAGTGAGAACGCTGGCTTTGCAAAGCGCGTTGAAGAAGAAGGCTTGGTTTTCATTGGCCCCAAGCACTACTCGATTGCCGCCATGGGCGACAAGATTGAATCCAAAAAACTAGCCGGTGCGGCTGGTGTCAATTGCATTCCCGGCGTCAACGACGCGATCGAGACCCCCGAAAAAGCAGTTGAGATTGCTCAAAGCATTGGCTACCCGGTGATGATCAAAGCCAGCGCTGGTGGTGGTGGCAAAGGTTTGCGCGTCGCCTTCAACGACAAGGAAGCTTTTGAAGGTTTCACCAGCTGCCGCAACGAGGCTAAAAACAGCTTTGGCGATGACCGCGTTTTCATTGAAAAATTCGTTGAAGAGCCACGCCATATTGAGATCCAGCTGATTGGCGACAGCCACGGCAATGTGATTTACCTGAACGAGCGTGAATGTTCGATTCAGCGCCGCCACCAAAAGGTGATTGAAGAGGCACCCAGCCCGTTTATCAGCGAAGCCACACGCAAAGCCATGGGCCAGCAAGCCGTGCTGCTGGCACAAGCCGTGAAGTACCAAAGCGCAGGTACGGTGGAGTTTGTCGTTGGCAAAGACCAGAGTTTTTACTTTCTAGAAATGAACACCCGCCTGCAGGTCGAGCACCCAGTGACCGAATGCATCACCGGCCTTGATTTGGTTGAGCTGATGATTCGCGTGGCGGCAGGCGAGAAGCTGCCGCTGACGCAAGCCGAGGTCAAACGCGACGGTTGGGCGATGGAGTGCCGCATCAACGCCGAAGATCCTTTTCGCAACTTTCTGCCTAGCACGGGCCGGCTGGTGCGCTTTCAGCCGCCTACGCAAACCATGTTTGCTGCAGACATGTCGACGTTGCACGGTGTGCGTGTGGACACCGGTGTGCAGGATGGCGGCGAGATCCCGATGCATTACGACTCGATGATCGCCAAGCTCATCGTTCACGGCAAAGACCGCTTAGATGCCATCGCCAAGATGCGCGAAGCGCTGAACTCGTTTGTGATTCGCGGCATCAGCAGCAACATTCCATTTCAGGCCGCTTTGCTGGCACATCCGAAATTTGTGGCTGGAGACTTCAACACCGGTTTTATCGCAGAGAACTACGGTCAAGGCTTTCGCGCTGAAGACGTGCCGCACGACGACCCAGACTTTTTGGTCGCCTTGGCGGCTTACGTCAATCGCCGTCTGTTGGGTCGGGCGGCGGGTATCAGCGGTCAGATGCCGGGCCACGGCCTCACCGTGAGTGAGGATTTTGTCGTCATCGGCATGGACGCTGCGGGCAACAACACGGCGCAGCCGGCGCTGGTGCGCGACTATCAGACGGTATCAGGCTCGAGTGCGGTCGAGACCGGCGGCAAGACTTACGACATTTGCAGCAGCTGGCATCTGGGCGGCGCACGCATTCGCGGCACGGTCAATGGCGAGGCTTTTTCGGCGCAGGTGGAGCGTGGTGTCGGTAAGAACCCACTGGCCGTGCGTTTGATCCACAACGGCACACGGCTTGATGCGCTGGTCTTGTCGCCCCGCGCTGCGGAACTCTACAAAATGATGCCTTTCAAGGCACCACCTGACATGAGCCGCTACGTGCTGTCGCCCATGCCCGGCTTGTTGGTGGATGTGGCCGTGACGGTCGGCCAAAAAGTTCAAGCCGGCGAGCGCATCGCCGTGATTGAAGCGATGAAGATGGAAAACGTGCTTTTTGCTATCGCTGATGGCGTGGTCGGCAAAGTCCTGGCCGCTAAAGGTGAGTCGCTCACAGTGGATCAGCCGATTGTTGAATTTGTTTAAATTGTTAAGGTTGTTCGCATGAATCGTCCATTCAAAGTGCTGGGTATCCAGCAAATCGCCATTGGCGGCCCCAGCAAAGCCAAACTACGCACGCTCTGGGTCGACATGCTCGGGCTCGAAGTGACCGGGACTTTCGTCAGCGAACGCGAGAACGTCGATGAAGATATTTGCGCCATGGGCGTCGGGCCTTTCAAAGTCGAGGTTGATTTAATGCAGCCGATTGACCCTGATAAAAAACCAGCCGTTCACACCACGCCGCTGAACCACGTCGGGTTGTGGATTGACGACTTGCCCCAAGCGGTGAGCTGGCTCACGGCCCAGGGTGTGCGTTTTGCTCCCGGTGGCATTCGCCAAGGCGCGGCAGGTTTTGACATCTGCTTTTTGCACCCCAAGGCGAATGACGAATTTCC
>CANFSO010000171.1 GCA_947449895.1 Comamonadaceae bacterium | reverse complement strand
GCCGTCACATCGGCTTGGCCGCTCAGTGCAAAGGTCATGACACGACGGGTTCCAGCCAATTCACGCCACAGCGGTGAGTACTCCTCGTCGGCGGGAAAGACGGCGACACCGTCTGCCGGCAATGCACTCAGCACAGCACCGTTTTCACGTGCCACAGCTTCCACACTCGCCATGAATTCAAGATGCTCCCGCTGCGCGTTGTTGACCAGCGCGACGGTCGGCTGTGTCATGGCAGCCAAGCCGGCAATTTCTCCCGGGTGGTTCATGCCCAGCTCGACCACGCCAACAGCGTGGGTTGCGCGCAAACGCAGCAAGGTCAAGGGCACGCCGATGTCGTTGTTGAAATTGCCTTCAGTGGCAAAGCCCTGTTCGCCTTTGAAGGCGCGCAGGATGGACGCAATCATTTGCGTCACAGTCGTCTTGCCGTTGCTGCCGGTGACCGCGATCAAGGGCAGCGAAAACTGCGCGCGCCAACCAGCAGCCAACTGGCCTAACGCTGCTTTGGTATCAGGCACTTGCAGGCCTGGCAAGCCAGCCTGCGCCAAGCCATGCTCAGCCAACACAGCGACAGCACCGTGCGATGCCGCTTGGCTTAAAAAGTCATGTGCATCAAAGCGCTCACCCTTGAGGGCCACAAACAAATCACCGATGCGCAGGCTACGGGTATCGGTGTGCACACGCGAAAAACGCACAGACACATCGCCTACCGATGTCGCCATGGGCAGGTGTTGTTGAGCCTGTGCCAAGGTCATCATGATGCGTTGGCTGTCCCGGTGCTTGCTAAATAAGCAGCCAAGGCGAGTTCGGCTTGTTTGCGGTCTGAGAAAGGCAGCCTCACGCCCTGGATCTCTTGGTAGCTTTCATGCCCTTTGCCCGCAATCAACACCACGTCTTGCGGCAGCGCTTGCTGCAATGCAGCGGCAATCGCCAGTGCTCGGTCAGGTTGCTGAAGCACGGCCGCAGACGCTGTCATGCCCGCCAGAATTTGCGCGATGATGTCGCTGGATTTTTCGCTGCGTGGGTTGTCACTGGTCAGCACGACGTGAGCTGCATGGCGGCTGGCGACAGCGCCCATCAAGGGGCGCTTGCTGGCGTCACGGTCACCACCGCAGCCGAACAGGCACCAGAGTTTGCCACCGCGGCTTTGCGCTTGCGGTTGGAGCGCTTGCAGCGTTTTCTCCAGTGCGTCTGGCGTGTGGGCGTAATCAATCACAACCAAAGGTGCGGCGTCAGCCGTCAAGGTTTCCATGCGACCCGGCACGGCTGTCAGCGACGCGCACACAGCCGCAATCGCCTTCAGCGGCAAACCGAGACTACGCAGACCACCGATCACGCCCAGTAAATTGGAGACATTGAATTCACCGACGACAGGGGCCGTCACTGGGAAAGCCGTCTCGCCTTCGACCACTTCGAAACTCAGCGAGTCGAGGCCGTACTGAATCGAGCGTGCCGCCAGCCGAGCCGGGCCGCTGCAAGAGACCGTCCATACATCGAGTTTTCCCGTCGCCAACACGGTGGCTAATTCAGCACCGTGCACGTCGTCAACATTTACCACTGCGGCTTGCAGACCCGGCCAGTAAAACAGTTGTTCTTTGGCGGCCCAGTAGGCGGCCATAGAGCCGTGGTAATCGAGGTGGTCTTGCGTGAAGTTGGTGAAGATGGCGGTATGAATCTGTGTTGCATCCAGCCGGCGCTCCTCTAAACCAATCGATGAGGCCTCGACAGCGCAAGCCACAAAACCTTGGTCGACCAGGCAACGCAGTTGTTCCTGAAACAAGACCGGGTCGGGTGTGGTCAGACCATTTAAAACCAGCGCGCCAGGCTCACCAATGCCCAAGGTGCCAACAACTGCACAATGCTGACCCAGCTGGCTCAACGTTTGCGCCAACCACCAAGCGGTCGATGTTTTGCCATTGGTGCCCGTCACGGCCACCACCGACAACTCCAGGCTCGGTTCGGCAAAGAAGGCTGCAGCAATCGGAGCGGCGGCACTTTTAAGACCTGCGTAAGTGGCCACGCGCTCATCCTGCAAACTTGCGACATGTGCACCATCTGCTTCTACGAGACACGCTGTGGCACCCGCCGCCAACACTTCGGGGACAAAGCGCCGCGCATCGTTGGCCGCCCCGGGCCAGGCTAGAAAGCCATCCCCAGGCTTCACACGCCGACTGTCCGCCACCAAGGTCCCGCGGACGTTCTGCCGCAACCAGCGTGCAGCCTCTTGGGGGGTTGTGAGCACTTTATGCATGTGCGTGTTCAAAATGACTCTTCGACGGCACTGGTCACAATTCGGGGCTTGACCGCCACATCAGGGGGCAAACCCATCATGCGCAATGTCTGCTGAACTGTTTCACTGAAAACAGGCGCGGCTACGACGCCACCAAAATACTGACCGTTGCTAGGCTCGTCAATCATCACTGCGACAATGATGCGCGGCGTTTCGATCGGTGCCATCCCGGTGAACCAAGAACGGTACTTGTTGCTGGCGTAGCCTTTGCCAACCTGCTTGTGCGCAGTGCCAGACTTGCCGCCCACCGAGTAACCAACGGTCTGCGCCAACTGGCCCGTGCCGCCGGGGGCTGCCGCCATTTGCAGCATGCGACGAACGGCATGTGCGTTTTCGGGCGAAAACACCCGAACACCAACAGCTGGCTCGACGCTTTTAAGCATGGTCAACGGAATGATCCGGCCATCGTGTGCGAAGGCCGTGTAGGAATGCGCCATCTGAAACAACGATGCCGACAGGCCGTAACCGTAGGCCATGGTGGCCTGCTCAACGGGCCGCCAGCTCTTCCAAGGACGCACCCGGCCAGTAACTGCTCCGGGAAACTGAATCTGTGGTTTTTGTCCGTAGCCGAGCGCAGTGTAGGTGTCCCACATTTCATTGGGGGTCATCTTTTGCGCGATCTTCAGCGCCCCGACGTTGCTCGATTTTTGAATCACACCTTCGACAGTCAAAGTACCGTAGTTGTGCGTGTCACTGATCGTGAAGCCGCCGATATTGAACCGGCCAGGCCCGGTTTCGATGATGGTTTGCGGTGTCACACGGCCGGCCTCCAAGGCCATCGCCACAGTGATCGGCTTCATCGTTGAACCAGGCTCAAAGGTGTCTGTCAGCGCTCGATTGCGCAGCTGCTCGCCGCTGAGGTTTTTACGCTCATCGGGTACATAGCTGGGGTAGTTAGCCAGCGCCAGCACTTCGCCAGTGACCGCGTCAAGCACCACCACACTACCGGCCTTGGCCTTGTGAGCCAACACCGTTTCGCGCAATTTTTGATAGGCGAAGAACTGCACCTTGCTGTCTATCGAGAGTTGCAGGTCTTTGCCATCGACTGGCGGCACTTGCTCGCGAACGTCCTCAATCACACGACCCAATCGGTCTTTGATGACACGGCGCGAGCCAGCACGTCCGCTCAGTTCTTTGTTGAAGGTCAGCTCCATCCCTTCCTGACCCATATTTTCAACGTTGGCGAAGCCCACCACGTGCGCTGTCGCTTCGCCATCAGGGTACTGACGCTTGTACTCTTTGCGCTGGTACAGACCCTTGATTTTCAGCTGGGAAATTTGTTTCGCGATCGACTCATCTACTTGCCGCTTCAGCCAGACAAAGGTCCGATCTTCATTGCTCAACCGTGCATCCAAAACGGCTGCAGGCATGTCGAGAAGGCGCGCCAATTCTGCCAACTGCGCCGGGCTGATGACAACATCTTCAGGAATGGCCCAGATACTCTCTGCCGGAATGCTCGAAGCGAGAATCAGACCATTACGATCCAAGATGCGACCACGACTGGCCGGTAACTCCAGTGTGCGGACAAAGCGGACCTCGCCTTGGCGCTGAAAGAACTCGTTGCCAAAAATTTGGATGTGCGCTGCGCGTGCAGCCAGCCCGACAAAACCCAAGGCAATGGCTGCCACGATGAATTTACTGCGCCACACCGGCGTTTTGCTGGCCAGCAGTGGGCTTGAGCTGTAGCGAACGCTGCGGCTCATGGCTTACCCGTCACCGCTGCTGCGGCTTGGCCGTAAGAGACATATTGCGTGATGGCAGCCGTCGCCGGCATCATTTGCAGCTTGTCCTTGGCCAACTTATCGACTCGAAGCGGCGTCGCCTGTGAACGCCGCTCAGCCTGCAAGGTTTCGTTGTCTATTTCCAGCTTATGCCCTTGCGAGGTGGCTTTTTCGAGCTCAACAAAAATGCGCCGCGACTCGTATTGCGTGCGGACGACGAACAGCGCCGTCAACAAGACCGCCACCAGCAGCAACAGGTTGACGCGGGTCAAGCTGGCACCTCAGTGCGTTCAGCCACGCGCATCATGGCGCTGCGTGAGCGCGGGTTGCCGGAGACTTCAGCTTCAGAGGGTTTAACACGGCCCAGCGCATTGAGCTTCATCGCCTTAGGTTCAGCAAACGGTGCGCGACGATCAAACACCTCACGCGAATGCTCAGCGATGAACTGCTTGACGATGCGGTCTTCGAGCGAGTGGAAACTGATCACCACCAGACGTCCTCCAGGTTGCAAGACTTTTAACGAGGCGACTAGCGCCTGTTGCAGCTCTTCAAGCTCGGCATTGATGAAAATCCGAAAAGCTTGAAATGTGCGCGTTGCAGGGTCCTTACCCGGCTCGCGGGTTTTGACCGCGCTAGCCACGACTTCGGCCAATTCAGCGGTGCTCCCAAGTGGGCCCCGTTCGTTGCGCCAACG
>CANFSO010000170.1 GCA_947449895.1 Comamonadaceae bacterium | reverse complement strand
GAGGGCAGCGACTTGCGGGCTGGCTTGTCGCCGGCCGCAGCCTCAGGCGCGGCGCGCCAGATGGTGCCGATGGAAATGCTTTTGAGTTTTTTCTGCCGTCCGTACCAAAGGTTCACCAAGCCGCGTGAGAAGAACACGGCTGAGAACATGCTGGTCAGAATGCCGATGCAATGCACCACCGCAAAGCCGCGCACCGGGCCAGAGCCAAAGGCCAGCAAAGCCAAGCCAGCGATCAGGGTGGTGATGTTTGAATCAAAAATAGTCGCCCAAGCGCGGTCGTAGCCAACTTGAATCGCCGCTTGTGGCGAGGCACCGCCGCGCAGTTCTTCGCGCACACGCTCGTTGATCAACACGTTGGAGTCAATCGCCATGCCAAGCGCCAGCGCCATGGCGGCCATTCCGGGCAAGGTCAGGGTGGCTTGTAGCATCGACAGCACGGCGATCAGTAGCAACAGATTGACCGCCAGTGCCAGCCCCGAAAACAGGCCGAACAACATGTAATAAGTGCCCATGAACGCGACGATCACGAGGAAGCCCCAGATCACGCTGCTGAAGCCTTTGGAAATGTTCTCAGCGCCCAAGCTGGGGCCGATGGTGCGTTCTTCGATGATGTCCATCGGCGCAGCCAAGGAGCCGGCACGCAGCAGCAAGGCCAAGTCGTTGGCTTCAGTGACCGTCATGGAACCGGAAATCTGGAAGCGGTTGCCGAGTTCACTTTGAATCACGGGGGCTGTCAGCACTTCGCCGCGGCCTTTTTCAAACAACACGATGGCCATGCGTTTCTTGACGTTTTCACGGCTGGTGTCGCGCATGATGCGGCCACCTTTAGCGTCCACGGTCAGGTCGACTTTCGGCTGCTGGCTTTGCGATTCAAAACCAGGTTGGGCGTCGGTCAAGCTTTCACCGGTCAGGATGACCTGCTTTTTCACAATCACCGCGCGGCCGTCACGGCCGGCAAAACGCTCCGAGCCAAAAGGTACGGCGCCGCTGCCAGTTTCGGCAGCGCGGCCTTCGGCGCTTTCGTCGACCAAACGCATTTCCAACGTGGCGGTGCGGCCCAGAATGTCTTTGGCCTTGGCGGTGTCTTGCACGCCAGGCAATTGCACGACGATGCGGTCAAGTCCCTGCTGCTGAATCACAGGTTCGGCGACGCCGAGCTCATTGATCCGGTTGTGCAGGGTGACGATGTTTTGCTTGAGCGCCTGCTCTTGCACGCGGCGGGCGGCTTCGGGCCGGATGCTGGCGACGAGCTTGAATTCGTTGCCTTCAGGAGCGGTGCTGGTCTGCAAATCGGCAAACTGGTCTTGTATGAGCCCACTAGCGGCGTCAATGGTGGCTTGGTCGCGCACCCGGATTTCAATGGTTTGGCCATTGCGGCTGATGCCGCCGTGACGGATATTTTTCTCGCGCATTGTCAGGCGCAAGTCACCGGCAAAGGACTCGGCCTTTTTTGTCAATGCAGCTTGCATGTCGACTTGCAGCATGAAGTGCACGCCACCGCGCAAGTCCAAACCCAAGTACATCGGCCGTGCGCTGATCGCCGTCAACCAAGCAGGCGAGCGCGACAACAAATTAAGGGCGACGACGTAGGTCGGGTCTGCCGCGTCTGGTATCAGCACCTTTTCGATGGCATCTTTCGCCTTGAGCTGGCTGTCGGTGGAGTTGAAGCGTGCTCGAACCGAAGTGCCGTCGAGGCTGACCTGGCCGGCTTCAAGGCCCGCATCCTTGAGCACCTGCTCGACCCGCGCGACCGTGAAGCTGTCGAGCTTCACAGCCGTTTTCAGGCTAGAGACCTGGACCGCTGGCGCTTCGCCAAAAAAGTTAGGCAGCGTGTACAGCGCTGCAATCAGCAAGGCGATCACGATGACCGCGTACTTCCAGACCGGATAACGATTCATGGGGTGGTTTTCAGAAGGTCTAAAGGCCAGAGCTGGCGCGGGTAAAACGCCCCTCGCGTGGGGGGCGTTTCAGGGAGATTACTTGACCGTGCCTTTTGGCAGCACTTGGACAACGGCACTGCGCTGCACTTGGACTTCCACGCCGGAGGAGATTTCGAGGCTCATGTAGCCGTCGCTCAGCTGGGTGACCTTGCCGAGCAAGCCGCCAGCGGTGGCGACTTCGTCACCCTTGGCCAGCGCATCAATCATGGCGCGGTGCTCTTTTTGCTTTTTCATCTGAGGGCGGATCATGACGAAGTACAGCACCACAAACATCAGTACCAGTGGCAGCATGCTCGTCAGCGAAGACATCATGCCGCCGCCAGCGTCAGCAGCAGCAGGGGCGGTCTGGGCAAAAGCAGAAGAAATAAACACGGGCAAACTCCACAGAGGTGAATAAAAGATTCAAGCAGCGGTTGGGCACCCAGGCCCATCAGCCGTCGCTCAAAGAAGCGTTCAATTGTATGCGGGAGACTTGGCCGCCAAGCATCAGCCGGGAGACCGCCTCGTAGGGCTATTTCAGCCTCAGAGATTGAGCATCAGCTTGAGGTTCTGTACTGCGGCACCAGAGGCGCCCTTGCCAAGGTTGTCCAAACGGGCAACCAGCACGGCGTGGCGGTGCTCTTCATTGCCAAAGACGCGCAACTCCATTTTGTTGGTGTCACGCAATGCTGTGGCGTCGAGCTTGCCGGACTCAGTGGCGGGCTCGACCGAGACCCACTCGCTGCCAGCGTAGTGCGCTGCCAGTGTTTCTTCGAGCTTGGCGGCCGTCGGCCGGCCCGGCAACAAGTCAAGGTGCAGCGGCAGTTGCACCAACATGCCTTGGCGGAAATTGCCGACTGAGGGAATGAAGATCGGGCGGCGCGTGAGGCCGGTGTAGCAAGTGATTTCAGCCAGATGTTTGTGCGCCAGGCCGAGCGCGTAGAGCTCAAACAAGGGCGCCGTGCCGGCTTCGTAGTCTTCAATCATGCTACGGCCGCCGCCCGAGTAGCCGCTGACGGCCGGCAGCGCCAGCGGAAAGTCTTTGGGCAGCAAGCCGGCATCCACCAAGGGGCGAATCAGCGCGATGGCCCCAGTGGCATAGCAACCAGGGTTGGAGACGCGGCTGGCTTGCTGTACAGCGCCTTTTTGGCCAGCGGTGAGCTCCGGAAAACCAAAAACCCAGCCGGCGGCGGTGCGGTGTGCGGTGGACGCGTCAATGATCTTCGGACCGGGCTGGCCGGTGCTCAGTGCCAGCGCGTCAATCATGGCGACCGACTCGCGCGCCGCGTCGTCATGTAGGCACAAGATAACCACGTCGACGCCTGCCATCAGCGTGGCCTTGGCGCCTACGTCCTTGCGCAGCTCGGGCGCAATGCTGATGAGCTCGATGCCGGGCATGGACTGCAGGCGTTCGCGGATCTGCAATCCGGTGGTGCCGGCCTCGCCATCAATAAAGACCTTGGCCATGGCAAATTCCTATGTAAAACGGGGTGTAAGTTACGCGCAATTATGGTGCGTTGCAGCATGATACAGTTCTGGGCTGTTGAGTCCAGCACCCGCAGGCTATGCGGCGGGCCCCCCCATCACTGATTCCTGAAAGCTATTTCATGAAAATTCACGAGTACCAAGGCAAGGAAATCTTGCGTCAATTCGGTGTGCCCGTTCCGCGCGGCATTCCTGCATTCACCGTGCAAGAGGCTGTCGAAGCCGCACAAAAACTCGGCGGCCCAGTGTGGGTTGTCAAGGCACAGATTCATGCTGGCGGTCGCGGCAAGGGCGGCGGCGTCAAGGTTGCGAAAACCATTGAAGACGTCAAGCGCATCGCTGGCGAAATCCTAGGCATGCAACTGAAAACCCACCAGACTGGCCCCGAAGGCCAGAAGGTACGTCGTCTCTATATCGAAGACGGTGCCGACATCCAGAAGGAATACTACGTTTCCTTGGTGACTGACCGCGCGACGCAAAAAATTGCCTTCATCGCTTCAAGCGAAGGCGGCATGGACATCGAGGAAGTCGCCCATTCGACGCCCGAGAAAATCATCACCGAGTTCATCGACCCATTGACGGGTCTGGGCGAAACACAAGCGATCAAAATCGCTAACGCGATTGGCCTGCCAGCTGAGTCGACCGCCCAAGCCGTCGACATCTTCCAAAAGCTCTACAAGTGCTACATGGACACTGATGCGTCGCTGGTTGAAATCAACCCGCTGAACCGCAACAGCAAAAACGAGTTGATGGCACTGGACGCCAAGTTCAACTTTGACCCGAACGCGCTGTTCCGCCACGCCGACATCGTCGCTTACCGCGATCTGGACGAAGAAGACGCTGCTGAAGTCGAAGCCAGCAAGTTCGACTTGGCCTACATCAGCTTGGACGGCAACATCGGTTGCTTGGTCAACGGCGCCGGTCTGGCCATGGCCACCATGGACACCATCAAATTGTTCGGCGGCGAGCCGGCCAACTTCTTGGACGTCGGCGGCGGCGCAACGGCTGAGAAAGTCACCGAAGCCTTCAAGATCATGCTCAAGAACCCGGATGTCAAAGGCATCATGGTCAACATCTTTGGCGGCATCATGAAGTGCGACACCATTGCCGACGGCGTCATCACCGCTTGCAAAGCTGTCAATCTGTCGGTTCCGCTGGTCGTGCGCATGAAGGGCACCAACGAAGACCTCGGCAAGAAAATGCTGGCCGAGTCAGGTCTGCCCATCATCGCTGCTGACACCATGGCTGACGCCGCGCAAGCCGCCGTCAAAGCCGTCAGCGCCAAAGCCTAAAGCCGAAGGAAAACACCATGTCGATCTACATCAATAAAGACACCAAAGTCATCACCCAAGGCATCACCGGCAAGACCGGTCAGTTCCACACGCGCATGTGCCGCGAGTACGCGAACGGCCGCAATGCCTTCGTGGCAGGTGTGAACCCGAAGAAAGCCGGCGAAGATTTCGAAGGCAT
>CANFSO010000169.1 GCA_947449895.1 Comamonadaceae bacterium | reverse complement strand
GATGCGTCATTGTTGACGGTATTCGCCTCGGCCAATCACATCAACTACGCCCAGCCCGACAGCAACAAGGGTGCGACTCTGACGCAGATTGCAGCCTTCGGTAAAAACTTCCAGCTGAACAACGACCCGACAAGCATGAACTACGCCGGATTCAACGCAACAACCAAGGACACGGATTTCAATTACATCCGCCTGCGCAGTGAATTGGGGAACGGCTGGCAGACCGACAACCAAGCCTACACCTACGCCTACAACAACCAGACAAAATCGTCGACGGATCCAACTTGGACGGGTACCACGCCTGCCGCCGCTGATCCACGCAGAACAGCCCCTGCAGGCACTTGGGTGAAGGCCTCATCCGTGCTTTTGAATGGTGATATACCTGGCATTGACAAACAGAATCAATACCGTGTGATTGGCGATATTTTCAAAGCGACTAAAAAGATGGATGCGGGTCTCGCTCGCGTGGGCCTGTGGTACGAAACCTCATCCACCGACCGCCATCAATACGACATCGATATGACCACGGGTGCCTACAACCGCATTGAAGGTACGGCAGCAAATGGCGCCTTTTTGCCCGGCACCAACCGTCCCATCGACAGTGTGTTGTTTGACCAGCAGTCCAAAATCAAGTCAACCCAACCGTTTGCCGAGTTTGAATGGGCTGCTGCTCCTGGCATGACCGTCACGCCCGGTCTGAAATACGCAAGCATCACGCGTTCAGTCAACGCCGCTGTTGAGGCTACGACGCGCGTCCCTCATGACGCGTCTTTGACTTACAGCGCTACGCTGCCTTTCTTGACGATCAACCAGCAGCTTACTTCAGGCTTGGCGATGTATGCGCAATATGCCAAGGGCATGCAAATCCCTGATTTGAAAACTTTCTACATCGCAGACGTCAGCAAGAACAGCACTGAGCCGCAAAAATCGACCAATTACCAAGTCGGTATTGTCGGTAAAAGCGACCGCATGACTTGGGACGCCGATCTGTACCGCATTGACTTCACCAACAAATTGGTATCGAACAATTTGAGTGGTGTCGATGCTGGCTTTGTGAACATTGGTGGCGCTCGCTACCAAGGCATCGAAGCGCAAATGGCTTACATGATTGGCGCGGGCTTCTCGGCATACGCCAACGGCTCTATCAACAGTGCCAAGGCCAACGACACCGGAATGCAAATTGCCAATGCGCCGACGATGACGGCCGCCCTAGGTGGGCTTTTCAACCAAGGGCAGTGGGCCAGTTCGCTGATTTATAAAGTCACGGGTGCTGCTCGTCAGAAAGACTTTGACGCCACCAAGCCGGCGATCAATGGCACGCCGTATTACGACTATTACAACGCGCAGGCCTATGGCAACTTGGACCTTGGGCTGGCTTACACCGTCCCAAATGCCGGCACGTTTGCTAAAAAACTCAAGTTGCAATTGAACGTTTTTAATCTGTTGAACAGTCAGAAAGTCACATCTATTGCCAACTCGCCGGTGAAGGCGAATGCGAGCCTTTTGCAGTACGACACCTATATTTATCAAGCCCCGCGTAGTCTGCAGGTGTCCCTCAAGGCGGACTTCTAAGCATGTCGCTGAGCAAACTTCTCGAACTGGCCAACCACTCCGGTGGCACGCTGTACCTGATGTGTCTGCTGTTGTTGGTGGCGTTGACCGTCATCATCGAGCGCAGCGTGTATTTGTCCAAAATGCAGCAAGGCGGAGCCGACTTGATCGCCCTGCTGAACACTGGCGTGGTGCTGCATTCGGAAGCGACGCAGAAAGCCTTGCGCCAGCATGAAAGGCTGCCGCATGTCAGCCTGTTCACGGCGGCGCTGATCGAGCCGGCCAGCGCTGAGCGCGAAACTTGTGCTGGCCACCTTGAAGAAGCAGTGATGCACGAAGTGCCAACACTCGATCGTTCTTTGTGGGTGCTGGACACGGTGATCACGCTGGCACCGCTGTTGGGTCTTTTCGGCACCATCATCGGCATGTTTGGCGCGTTTGCAGTGCTGGGCGATGTGCAAAACGGCGCTGGTGAAGTCACCGGCGGTATTGCGGAAGCGTTGATCGCCACGGCTTCTGGATTGTTCATTGCCATGATTGGCCTGGTCTTTTTCAATTGGCTCAACACCAAGGTGCGCGCCATCGTGCACCAAATGGAAACGCTCAAGCTGATGCTGCTGAACCGGCGCTTTGGCGTGGCTCAAGGCGTTGACGTGCGCAGCGGACTGAAGGTGGTTTGAAGATGCGTTATTTCGAGACGCGCAAGGCCCGCATTGAGATCATTCCGATGATCGACATCATGCTGTTCTTGCTGGTGTTTTTTGCCATGATGACCTTGCGCATGATCCCGGCCTCGGGTCATGTGTCCAAGTTGCCAACCAGCTCGACCGCGACGACGATAGCACCGCCAAAATTGATGATTGAAATTCATGCCGGTGGTGAACTCTTTGCAGAAGGTCAGGTTGTGACGCCTGAACGTGTCAGCGAGTTGGTCCGCAGCCGTGACCCGGCCAAACTGGCCGTCACGATTGCTGGCAGCGAGGAGGCCACACTGCAGCAAGTGATGCGCGTGATTGACGCCGTGCGCATTGGCGGCGCCACCCAAATTGGACTGGCGGCTCGTCAGGCCGCACGGTGAGCGCTGTCCTTCCGGGGCTCGCCTTTGCCCGTAAAGGCGAGCCCCGTCAATGGCAGGCGTTTGGTTCGGCGCTGTGTCTTGAAGTCCTTGTCATTGGCGTGCTGATGGCCTGGCTGGCCGCGCACACACCGACGGTGCCAGAGGTCGTCGTGCCGTTGAGCATTGAAGCGCTGGCTGCGCCGGCGCTTGAAAAGCCGCGTGAACCAGAGAAGATCAAACCGCCGCCGGTTGTGCCGCCCAAACCGTTGCTGCGAGCGGTGACGCCCACGCCGCCAGCGCCTGTGCCGACGCCTGTGGTCGCGGCCGTGACGCCGCCCGTGTCTGCTGCGCCCTCACCGATTGCGGCGGCAGCGCCGGCCCCGGCAACCGCTGCGCCTGCTGTGCCGGCCCCTGCACCCGTCGCGGCCAACGTCGTCGACCCGGCGCAGGCCTACAACGCCAAGTTGACGGCAGCAGCCCAAGCCGCCTTTGAAGTGCCTGGCGCGGTGACGGCCTTGGCTTTCAAAGGTCGGGCGCGCGTCGAGTTCAATTTGCGCGATGCGCAAGCGTCAGGCATTCACATTGTTCAGACCAGTGGTTTGGGCGCGATGGACCGGGCTGCCCTGAAGGCGGTGCAAAACGCTGCTTTTCCGCAGCCTCCAGCGAGTTTGCAGGGCAAAGAGCTGCGCTACCAAATTTGGGTCACGCACGACACGCTGCGCTGAACACGCATTCAGTGCGTCGTCAGCTGTAGCAAGGCTATTGGCCCCATTCCATTCCAGTTCACAGAATCGAGAACTTCATGCACATGCCGAAACTTCAGCGACTCATCTGGCCTTCGGGCTCGGTGTGGCTTTTCATCGTGATGGTCTTGGCCTGTGCCAGCAGCACGGCTGCACAGGTGGCAGCACCCGACGTCCCGCTGGTGTCGCCTGACGCCGTCTTCACTGTGCAAGCTGAAGGGCAGCGCGCCATCGTGCGCGTGTTGACCCGGGCCGACAGTTGCCCAAGCATCGCGTGGGACGGCAAACTGTCGCAAGTGATGACGGCGCGTGCAGCCGCCGCGACATTGCCGGTCCGCCAGGATGCCTTGCAAACCGACAGCAAACCGGCCGTATTTGATGTGCTGACCTGCGAAGCCACTTGGCCGCAAGGCGCGCAAAGCGTTCAAAGCGCCAGCGTGGCTGGCACAACGCTGCTCGCACCGCGCGCCGAGATCCTACGCATCGTCATCATTGCCGACACGGGTTGCCGCATGAAAGGCTCAGAAAACGCCTTTCAAGACTGCAACGACACGGCGAAATGGCCGTTCGCCCAAGTGGCCCAAAGCGCCGCCGCCAAGCACCCGGATCTGGTGATCCATATTGGTGACATTCATTACCGCGAAAGTCCGTGCCCTGCTGGCAATGCGGGCTGCGCCAATGTCGCTTGGGGTTACGGCTATGACGCCTGGCAGGCGGATTTTTTCAAGCCAGCGGCGCCGCTGTTGGCTGCTGCGCCGTGGGTCTTTGTACGTGGTAACCACGAAAGCTGCGCCCGAGCGGGCCAAGGCTGGTTCCGCTTCATCGACGCGCAGCCTTGGACCGAGGCGCGTTCGTGCAACCAGTCCGCGCTGGACCATGACGCTGATTACAGCCAACCTTACGCAGTGAGTTTGTCGGCCTTCGCCCAGCTGCTGGTGTTTGACTCGTCCAAAACCAGCGGCAAGCCTTACAGCCCCAAAGACCTGTCGTTTAGCAAGTACCAGTCAGAAATCAAGCAAGTGCAGCAACTGGCTCTGCAAAAGCCGCACAGTTTTTTCATGAGCCACCATCCGCTGTTGGCGGTGGCGCCGTCTAAAAAAACCGTCCAGCTCAAGGATGGCGGCAATCTCGGCCTGACGTCGGCGTTTGAGACGCTGTACCCGACGCGTTTGTTGCCCGACGGCATCGACGCCAGCCTGCACGGCCACTTGCATTTCTTCGAGACCATCAGCTTTAAAACCGCGCACCCGGCGTCCCTCATCATGGGCAATTCAGGCTCGGCCAATGAAGGCGCGGTAGCCACCACAGCGGCCCAGGGCGAGAAGCTCCATGGCAGCGCAATTGTTGAAGACTATGCAGCCACCGCTGCCTATGGTTTTGTCACGCTGGACAGAGTCGGCGCGAGCGAGGCGGGCGAGTGGTTGTTGACGGAGTTCGACACCAGCGGCCAGCCGGTGTTCCTCTGCAAAATCAAAAACGGTAAAAGCCAATGCGTGAAAACGGCGCCCTGAAAAAAGCGAATATGCTGATCCAACGCTACGCTACGCTACGCTACGCAACGCATGGCGTTGTGGCGCTCATGGCGGTTGTCGGCGTCACCGGCTCGATGATGTTTTACCGCTTTTACAAAAGCAGCGTGCAAGACATGCATGCTTGGCTGGGCATGGCAGCGCTGCTG
>CANFSO010000168.1 GCA_947449895.1 Comamonadaceae bacterium | reverse complement strand
GAAAAATTCGTCAGCGAAACCCGTAGCGGCCGCGCAGATTTCGTTCAAACGGTGACTTCACCCGCCCGCACAGGCGAGGCCCCTAGAGTCAAAAAATCAACCGGCACGTTTGAGTTTTTACGTCCCAATCGATTCCGGTTTTTCTATCAAAAACCGTTTGAACAAACCATTGTTGCTGATGGTGAAACGCTGTGGCTCCATGATGTCGATCTGAATCAAGTGACGGCGCGTAAGCTCGCGCAGGTACTCAACGGCACACCGGCCGCAGTGATTGCTGCTGCGGCCAATTTGAAAGGTCTGCAGGCTGACTTTGCGCTCAGCGCCTTGCCTGAAAAAGCCGGCTTGCAATGGGTCATGGCCACGCCGAAAACGCGCGACGGTCAGGTGCAAAACATCAGTGTTGGTTTTCGGGTCACAGCGCAGGGCAGTGAGCTGGCGACACTGGACATTCTCGACAGTTTTGGCCAGCGCTCCGTGATGACGTTCTCACGCTTTGAAGCCAATCCAACTTTCAGCGCCAGTCATTTTCAGTTCAAGCCACCTGCTGGCGCTGACGTGCTGCGCCAATAAAACCCGGCACATGGTCGACCTGTTTGACAAGGCTCCTGTCGCGCCGTTGGCGGAGGCCTTGCGCCCCAAAAACCTAGACGAGGTGGTCGGCCAATCGCACTTGATTGGTCCGGGCAAGCCGCTGCGTTTGGCGTTCGAATCCGGCAAGCCGCATTCGATGATTTTGTGGGGCCCGCCAGGCGTTGGTAAAACCACGTTGGCCCGCCTCACCGCCAGTGCCTTTGGTTATGAGTTCATCGCGCTGTCGGCCGTGTTCTCGGGCGTCAAAGACATTCGGGCCTCTATGGAGCAGGCCCAGCAAAACCTCGCACTCGGCCGCAAGACGATCTTGTTCGTCGATGAGATTCACCGCTTCAACAAGAGCCAGCAAGATGGGCTGTTGCCTTTTGTGGAGTCGGGCTTGGTGGTGTTCATTGGCGCGACCACTGAAAACCCGTCATTCGAAGTCAACTCCGCCTTGCTCTCGCGGGCGCAGGTCTATGTGCTGCAAGTGCTCAGCGACGACGAATTGCAGTCGCTGGTGCGCCGCGCTCAAGCCAGTGAATTACCCGACTTGGAGCTTGACGACACTGCCGTCAACACGCTGGTGGGCTACGCTGACGGTGACGCACGCCGCTTATTGAACCTGCTAGAGCAATCGGCCAGCGCTGCGGCGGTTGCTGGCGTGACGCGCATGGATGCCGAATTTTTGCAGAACGCACTGACCTTGAATGCGCGCCGCTTCGACAAAGGCGGTGACAACTTTTACGACCAAATTTCAGCGCTGCACAAATCAGTTCGTGGCTCCCATCCGGACGCCGCGCTGTACTGGCTGTGCCGCATGCTTGATGGTGGCGCAGACGCGCGCTATTTGTCGCGCCGCATCGTGCGTATGGCTTGGGAAGACATTGGCTTGGCCGACCCGCGCGCCATGCAGATCGCCAACGATGCGGCAGCGACTTTCGAGCGACTGGGCTCACCTGAGGGCGATCTCGCCATCGCCCAAGCCGTGATTTATTTGGCCATGGCGCCCAAGAGCAACGCAGGCTACATGGCTTACAACCAAGCCAAAGCCTTCATCAAGTCGGATCGTTCGCGTGAAGTGCCGAATCACCTGCGCAACGCGCCCACCAAGTTGATGAAAGAGCTCGGGCATGGTCGGCAATACCGCTATGCTCATGACGAGCCCGAAGCCTATGCCGCCGGCGAAAGTTATTTGCCAGAGGGCATGCCTGAGCCGGACTGGTATCAGCCGGTAGCGCGTGGCCTAGAGACAAAAATCGCCGACAAGCTGGTGCACTTGCGAGCGCTGGACGCTGCCGCCAAATTGCCAACCAAGCCGTCGGCCACCTGAACTTTTCGGAGTCACGCGATGGATATTTTTCTTCAGCAGATCATCAACGGTCTGGTGTTGGGCAGCATGTATGCCTTGATTGCCTTGGGTTACACCATGGTGTACGGCATCATCAATTTGATCAATTTTGCGCATGGCGAGGTGCTGATGGTCGGCGCGCTCACCAGCTGGACCATCATCGTCTGGATGCAAGAGGCCATGCCCGGCACGCCCGGCTGGCTGATCTTGCTGATCTCGCTGCTGATCGCCTTCATCGTTTGCGGTACGCTGAACTTCGCCATCGAAAAAATCGCTTACCGGCCCCTGCGCAACTCGCCCAAACTGGCGCCGCTCATCACGGCCATTGGCATGTCCATCTTGCTGCAAACGCTGGCCATGATGATTTGGAAGCCCAACTACAAGTCGTTCCCGACGCTGCTGCCCGCTGAGCCCTTGCATGTGGGCGGGGCTGTCATCACCGTCACCCAAATTTTCATTCTGGGTGCAACCGCAGTGTCACTTTCGATCTTGATGTATGTCGTCAACCACACGCGGCTGGGTCGGGCGATGCGAGCCACGGCTGAAAATCCTCGCGTGGCCGGTCTGATGGGTGTGCGTCCTGACACCGTGATTTCGGCGACCTTCGTCATCGGTGCGATTCTCGCGGCATTGGCCGGCGTCATGTATGCCTCTAACTACGGCACAGCGCAGCACACCATGGGTTTCTTGCCCGGTTTGAAAGCGTTCACAGCGGCTGTCTTTGGCGGCATCGGAAACCTCGGTGGCGCGGTGCTCGGTGGCATCTTGCTGGGGCTGATCGAGTCGATTGGCGCGGGTTACATCGGCCCCCTCACGGGCGGTGTGTTGGGTAGCCAGTACTCCGACATTTTTGCCTTCATCGTGCTGATTGTGGTGCTCACCCTCAGGCCGCAAGGCCTGCTCGGTGAGCGGGTGGCGGATCGAGCCTGAAACATTCTCAAAGCACCCCATGAAAAAACACAGACTGCTTTCTTTCCTCCTCGTCGCACTGGCCATGCTGGTGCTGCCACTGCTGTTGCAGCAAGGCGGCAACGCTTGGGTACGCATCGTGGACATGGCGCTGCTTTATGTGCTGCTGGCCTTGGGCCTGAACATTGTGGTGGGCTACGCGGGCTTGCTGGATCTTGGCTATGTCGCATTTTTTGCGGTCGGCGCTTATCTCTTTGCCTTGCTGGGTTCACCGCATTTGGCTGAATCTTTTCCTGCCATTGCGCAGGCTTTTCCGAACGGCTTGCACCTGCCTATTTGGATCGTGATTCCTTTGGCCGCAGCGCTGGCGGGTTTGTTTGGCTTGATGCTGGGCGCACCCACGCTCAAATTGCGCGGCGACTACCTGGCCATCGTGACGCTGGGTTTTGGCGAGATCATCCGCGTGTTTCTCAACAACCTAGACCGGCCGATCAATCTGACAAATGGACCAAAAGGCATCAGCCAGATTGATGGCGTGACTTTCTTTGGCGTCCCGCTAAACCGACCTCTGGAGGTTTTTGGTTTTGAGATCGCCTCGGTGTCGCTGTATTACTATTTCTTTTTGGCGTTGGTGATTGTCTCTGTGGTGATTTGCCATCGCATGGAAAACTCCCGCATTGGCCGTGCTTGGATGGCGGTACGTGAAGACGAAATTGCCGCCAAAGCGATGGGCATCAACACCCGCAACCTCAAGCTGCTGGCCTTTGGCATGGGCGCAACATTTGGTGGTGTTTCGGGTGCCATGTTTGCGGCGTTCCAGGGGTTTGTGTCGCCGGAATCTTTCAGCCTGATGGAGTCAGTGATGATCGTTGCGATGGTGGTGTTGGGCGGCATCGGCCATTTGCCCGGCGTCATCGTAGGCGCTTTGTTGCTGGCGGCTTTGCCTGAAGTGCTGCGCCATGTGGCCGGGCCGTTGCAGGCCATGACGGGCGGCCGAATGGACGCCGCTATTTTGCGTCAGTTGCTGATTGCACTGGCCATGATCGGCATCATGTTGATGCGACCACGCGGCCTGTGGCCTGCGCCCGAACGCGGCAAGTCCCTCAGCAAACCCGCAGCAAACGGCCCGATGAAGGACGCTGGACATGAGTGAGACCATTCTTAAAGTTAGCGGGGTGTCAAAGCGCTTTGGCGGCTTGCAAGCGCTGTCCGATGTCGGCATCCATATAGAACGGGGCCAAGTGTATGGACTGATTGGCCCCAACGGTGCTGGCAAGACCACTCTTTTCAATGTGCTGACGGGCTTGTACACGCCCGACAGCGGCACGTTTGAGCTGGCCGGCAAGCCTTACAAACCCAGCGCCGTGCATGAAGTCGCCAAGGCGGGCATCGCCCGAACTTTCCAGAACATTCGTTTGTTTGCCGAGATGACGGCGCTCGAAAATGTCATGGTCGGCCGGCACGTTCGCACCCATTCGGGCTTGATCGGGGCGATCTTTCAAACGCCCGGTTTCAAGGCCGAAGAAAAGGCAATTGCCAAGCGCTCGCACGAGTTGCTGGAGTACGTTGGCATTGCTCAATACGCTGACTTCAAAGCGCGCACACTGAGCTACGGCGACCAGCGCCGGTTGGAGATCGCCCGCGCCTTGGCCACCGACCCGCAGCTGATTGCTCTGGACGAACCGGCCGCCGGCATGAACGCCACAGAAAAAGTGCAGCTGCGTGAACTCATAGACCAAATCCGCAAAGACCAGCTTACCATCTTGTTGATCGAACACGACGTCAAGTTGGTCATGGGCTTGTGCGACCGTGTGACGGTACTCGACTACGGCAAACAGATTGCCGAGGGCGTGCCGGCGGATGTGCAAAAAAACGAAAAAGTCATCACTGCCTATTTGGGCACCGGCCACTGAAGGGCGTCATAGATGGCACAAGACATGGCAATTAACACGGGTAAGACACTCCTCAAAGTCAGCGGCCTGAAGGTCGCTTACGGCGGCATCAAGGCGGTCAAGGGTGTTGACTTTGAGGTCAATGAAGGTGAGCTGGTGACCTTGATCGGCTCCAACGGCGCCGGTAAAACCACCACCATGAAGGCCATCACCGGCATGCTGCCAGCGGTAGACGGCGACATTGCGTATTTAGGCCAAAGCATCCATGGCAAAGGCTCCTGGGATTTGGTACGGGATGGCTTGGCGATGGTGCCCGAAGGCCGGGGTGTTTTTGCGCGCATGTCCATCTCAGAAAATCTGCAAATGGGCGCTTACATTCGCAACGACAAGCTAGAGATCGCCAACGACATTGAGATGGTTTTTGGTATTTTTCCCAGACTGAAAGAGCGCAAAGACCAGCTGGCCGGCACCATGTCGGGCGGTGAGCAACAGATGCTCGCCATGGGGCGGGCGTTGATGAG
>CANFSO010000167.1 GCA_947449895.1 Comamonadaceae bacterium | reverse complement strand
GCGCATCACCCGCGTCGATGGCAAGCCGATGGGCGTGGCGGGTTTGTGGGAGCGCTGGGAAAAAGACGGTGAGGAAATCATCAGCTTCACCTTGCTGACCGTCAACGCCAACAGCCATGCGCTGCTGCATCGCTACCAGCAAGGTGGCAACGAAAAGCGCATGCCAGCGATCTTGGGTGAAGGAACTTACGACGCTTGGCTGAACGCCCGGCACGAGAAAGCCAAAGAGTTCATGCGGGCCTACCCGGCGAACTGGTTGACGGCCAATCCCGTCGAAAAATAACCCGCCTTGTCGACTGCGGCCTGCGGCTCAATCGCCTAGGTCGATGAGCGTTGTCAGCGGCACGTCACCCGGCGGCACGTAGTCGGCCACCACCCATATTCGCGTGGACTGCTGGGTCGCTTCGGCCAGCACTTGCAAGACAAAGTTGATCGACGCCTGATCCAAGGAAACAAAAGGGCCGTCGAGCAGCGTGAGCAGGGCCCCGGAGGCTACCGCCGCTGCGATCCACACCTTGCGCTTGGAGCCGGTGGACAGCATGAAGAGGTTTTTGTGCAATTGCGGGCCTAGCGTTAGCCCGTCAATCACGTTGGCCAGCACCGCCTCGTCAAAGTCCGGGTAGGCGCGCTGCACCGACTGCAGATAGTCGGTCACCGTGAGGGCGTCATGCGCGGCTGAGCGTGGGTCTTTCCAGAACACTTTCTGGCGGTAAGCCTCAGGTTGCTCGTCTAAAAATACACCGCCCAGTTGCAAACGTCCGGCATCAGGTGGCAACTCGCCCGCCAGCAAGCGCTGAACCGTTGTCTTGCCTCGCCCGTCACCGCCGAGCACCAGCGCCACACCGGGTGCCAGTTGCGCAGAGAAGTCACGCAGCACCACGCAGTCCGGGTGGGCAAATGACACGTGTGACAGATTGAGCATGTTGGCGCTCACTTGCCCCAGCTGTCCTTCAAGCCCACCGCCAAATTGAACACAGGCTTGGCAGCGGTGTGGTCTACCCGGTCAGCCACAAAGTAGCCGTGGCGTTCAAACTGGAACTTGTCGTCGGCCTTGGCATCGATGGCGCCACCAGCGGCCAGCGACGGCTCGACGTAAGCGGTGATGACTTGGATGCTGTCGGGGTTGAGTTGCGTCAAGAAGTCTTTGTCGCCAGTGCCCGGGTGCGCTTCGCTGAAGAGGCGCTCGTACAGGCGCACTTCGGCTTGCACTGCGTCGGCCACACCCACCCAGGTGATGACACCTTTGACTTTGACGGCGTCGCTGCCGGGCGTGCCGCTTTTGGTGTCGGGTATCAAGCGGGCATGCACTTCAGTGACCTGGCCTGCGGCGTCAAGGGTCGCGCCAGTGCATTCAATCACGTGGCCGTATTTGAGGCGCACTTTGTTGCCGGGTGTCATGCTGCCATCGGCTGCAGGCTGTGGCGGGTAGAGTCTGAAAAAGCCTTTCGGCGGCGTGGCCTCAAAGTCGCTGCGGTCAATCCAGACTTCTTTGCCGATCTTGAAGTGGCGCTTGCCGAGTTCGGGGTGGTGCGGGTGAATTGGCGCGCTGCAGTTGTCCAGCGTGGCTTCGCCCATGACCTCATCCCAGTTGCTCAGCACCAGCTTGACCGGGTCCAGCACAGCCATGGCGCGCGCTGCTGAGCCGTCCAACGTTTCGCGCAGGCAGCCTTCTAGGGTGCTGTAGTCAATCCAACTGTCGCTTTTGGTGACGCCAATGCGTTCGGCAAAGAGTTGCAGTGCTTCGGCGGTGTAGCCACGGCGGCGCAGGCCGACGATGGTGGGCATGCGCGGATCGTCCCAGCCGTTGACGCGTTTTTCAGTCACCAGTTGCGCCAGCTTGCGTTTGCTGGTCATCACGTAGGTGAGGTTCAGGCGGGCAAATTCGTATTGGTGCGGGTGCGGTGTGGCGATCAGCCCGCCTTCGGCCAGTTTGTCCAGCAGCCAGTCGTAAAACGGCCGCTGGTCTTCAAACTCCAGCGTGCAGATGCTGTGCGTGATTTGTTCCAGGGCGTCCTCAATCGGGTGCGCAAAGGTGTACATCGGGTAGATACACCACTTGTCACCGGTGTTGTGGTGCGTGGCGCGGCGAATACGGTAGATGGCCGGGTCGCGCAGGTTGATGTTGGGTGACGCCATGTCGATCTTGGCGCGCAACACGGCGGCGCCGTCGGCCAGTTCGCCGTCCCGCATTTGCCGGAAACGCGTCAGGTTTTCGGCCGGTGTGCGGCTGCGAAAAGGGCTGTCTGTGCCGGGGTGGCTGAAATCGCCGCGGTGGATGCGCATGTCTTCGGCACTTTGCTCGTCGACATAGGCCAAGCCGGCTTGCACCAGGTGTTCGGCAGCGCGGTACATGAAGTCAAAGTAGTCGCTGGCGTGGTAAAGGTGGGCGCCGCCAGACCCGTCGTGGGCCTGCCAGTCAAAACCTAACCACTTGACTGAGTCAATGATGGAATTGACGTATTCGGTGTCTTCTTTTTCGGGGTTGGTGTCGTCAAAGCGCAAGTGGCAGACGCCGCCGTAGTCGCGCGCCAAGCCGAAGTTCAAACAAATACTTTTGGCGTGACCGATGTGCAGGTAGCCGTTTGGTTCAGGCGGAAAACGCAGGCGCAGTTTGGCCGGGTCGTTGGGGCCGGCGGCGTGGTGCGCAGCGTCACCGGGCGAGCCGCCCCAATGGCGGTTGGCATAAGTGCTCTCGGCCAAATCTTTCTCGATGATCTGTCGCAAGAAGTTACTCGGCTTGACGACTTCTTTGGCAGAAGCGTTGGCGGAATGGGTGGTGAAAGGCTTAGAAGCAGGCGTAGAACTCATAACGCTTATTTTAGACGGGGCACCTTGCGCTTACGTTTCGCAACGGTCTTCACGCTAGAGCGGGTAGTCCATTTGCGGCTGATGAGCGTTAATAAGTACATGGGTACGTCGTGCCCATACAAGGAGATAGCAAATGAGAACTTTTATGCAAGCCATCGGCGTCCCATCACGCAACATCGCCAAGGTCATGGCTGCGACCGTTTTGTTGATTGGCGTCGCAGCCTTTGCCTCCAACGCGCGGGCAGACAATGTGCAATGGTCTATTGGCTTGGGTGCGCCGGGTGTCACCATCGGCATGAGCAATGCTCGGCCCTTGCCCATTTTTGTGCAGCCGCAGCCGTATTACGGGCAAGTTGCGCCGGTTTATATGCAGCCGGGTGCTATCTACACGCAACAAATGCCGATCTATGTTCAACCTGCGCCCATCTACCGATCAGGCTGGGCACCCCAAGGTCGCGGCTATGGCATGGGTCAACGGCATGACCGCCGCTCCGGCCACCGGGACCAAGGCCGTGGCCCAGCGGGGTATGGTCACGGGCGTTGATTCTGTCCTGACAATTCGAGTCGGAATGCCCGCCGGTTGAGCCAATGCCTCAAGCATAATCAGGCCAACTTTTGGGGAACGTGAGTTGGATATTGCACTGCTGATCAAAGCCGCCGTGATGGGCATCGTCGAAGGACTGACTGAGTTCTTGCCCATTTCTTCTACCGGTCATCTGATTCTGGTGGGGTCATTGCTCGAGATGAATGATGCCAAAGCCAAGGTCTTTGACATCGCCATTCAAACCGGCGCAATCTTTGCCGTGATTTTGGTTTATTGGCAAAAAATTCGCGACACCGTGGTCGGCCTGCCGACAGAAAAACAGGCGCAGCGCTTGGCCTTGAATGTCTTGGTGGCGTTTATGCCAGCCGTCATTTTGGGCCTGCTGTTTGGCAAGACGATCAAGGCCCATTTGTTCAACCCGGTGGTGGTCGCGTCCGCGTTCATCGTTGGCGGCTTCATCATTTTGTGGGCTGAAAATCGCCACAAAAACAAGGCAGCATCTGCACGCGTTGAAGACGCCGACAGCATGACGCTGATGGATGCGCTGAAGGTCGGTGTGGTGCAGTGCTTTGCCATGATCCCAGGCACCAGCCGCAGCGGTGCCACTATCATTGGCGGCATGTTGCTCGGCATGTCGCGCAAGGCGTCCACTGACTTTTCTTTCTACCTGGCAATTCCCACGCTGATTGGGGCTGGGGTTTACAGCCTTTACAAAGAACGGGCGCTGCTGTCGTTAGCAGACATACCGATGTTCAGCGTCGGTCTGCTGTTTTCATTCTTGAGCGCCTGGGTCTGCATTCGCTGGTTGCTGCGCTATATCGCCTCACACAGCTTTGTGGTCTTTGCTTGGTACCGCATTGTCTTTGGCCTGTTGGTCTTGCTGACCGCGCACATGGGCTGGGTCAACTGGGTCGACTGACCCTTAAATCAACTTTTCTTCAGGCGTGCGGATCTTTTTCAGCACGTCATGCCGGTCTGCAGGCATCTTCAGCGGCGTGTCGCTGCGGGCGTCGTCCCACACCGGGTCTGCAATGCTGTCGAACACTTCGCGCAGTTTGGTGCCCCAGCTGTTGTGCATCATCTGGTAGTAGGGGTTGCTCTGGTCAATGCAAACCAGTTTGTCGCTTTCTAACTTGTCGACTTCGTAGACGGCCAAGTCAAGCGGGAAACCGACGGACAGGTTGGATTTGATGGTGGAGTCCATCGAGACCAGCGCACATTTGGCGGCTTCTTTGAGCGGTGTTTCAGGTGTGATGACGCGGTCAAGCACGGGCTTGCCGTACTTCGATTCGCCGACTTGAAAGTAAGGCGTTTCGCTGGTTGCTTCAATGAAGTTGCCGGCCGAATACATCTGAAACAGGCGCATGCCTTCGCCTTTGATCTGTCCACCAAACAGCATCGACACATTGAAGTCCACGTCGGCCTGTTTGAGGGAGGCCGCATCGCGCTCATACACCCGGCGTACCGCAGAACCCAGCACACGGGCCGCGTCAAACATGCTCTTGGCGTTCCAGATGGTGATGGGCTCACCGCCGTCCGGGTCTGGCAGTTTTTCGATTTGCAAGATCTCGCGGATAGACTGCGAAATTGACAAATTACCGGCTGACAACAAGACCATGAAACGGTCGCCGGGGCGCTCGTAAACAATCATTTTCCTGAAAGTGCTGATGTGGTCTAGGCCCGCATTGGTGCGGGAGTCTGACAAGAAAACCAAGCCGGCGTTGAGTTTGATAGCGACGCAATAAGTCATTAGAAAAAATTCAGGTTGAAGAAGCGAGTAATTTTTTGAGTTGGTAAAGCGCATCAAGCGCTTCCCGCGGGGTGAGGGCGTCGGGGTCAATATTGTCCATGGCTTTTTCAAGCAGGCTGAGTTCAGCCGCAGGCAGGTCTGGTGGCGGCGCAAAAAGATCAACCTGTGCACGGGCTTCGGTTTGCTGCGTCTC
>CANFSO010000166.1 GCA_947449895.1 Comamonadaceae bacterium | reverse complement strand
CAGGTTGGCCCAGTCGAGAAGATAAGTTTCCATGGTGTTGACCTAGCAATCCTCATGCCCTGGGTGCGAAACGGCGTCGCACCAACCAGACATGGTTGTCGGACTGCTCACCACTGCGGGCGCTGTAAGCAGCATGGACCGCGACACTGGAATGGGGTTCCGGCTCCGCTGCGGTCTTGCGGGGTCGAGTGTATACAAGATTTCCCCGTGGCCTACGTAATAACCGCCCGTATAAGTCAGTCAGCGGTCAGGTTTGAAACCTGACAATCGCCCTCTATTTTGTGTGTTTTGAGTAAAGATTCATGTATCTCAGGCAAATTTTGACGTCGGTTGGGCTGCTGCGTAGGGCGAAGCATTTGCCCCAGCCATTGCACCTGATGAGTTTTGCCCCAATGGATACCCAGCTGACATGGCCCTCCATGAGCGACGTGATCGGCGTACTCAGGGCCGGTCGGTTTTTTGATCGACTCAAGTACCAGTGTCGCCTGTTGCAGGCTTCAGCAGCGCGCCGTATGTTTCTCGGCTATTTGTCTAAAAATGGCCTCTGGCGTTCGCTGTTCGTTTTAAATCAACGCTGTTTTTATGTTCCATTTAGGCTATATCTGGACCGCCGCTGGTCTCAGAAAATGCGTTTTACGCAATGTTCCACAGACCTGCAGGTGGCCCAAGTCAAGTTTGGTTTGGCGCTGGCCCAGCGCTTGGTTGAGGGCCATCGGGTTCACCTCAGTGAGGAAGCCCATTATTCGGTTGATCTTGAGCTGAACCGCATCAGTTTTCATGAGGGCTTTTGGGCACTGTCTATCAAGGACAGCCAGGGGCAAGCGCTGTTCAACATGAGTTTCGGATTTTTGAGCCACAACACCGTTCTGATTGCCTCAGTCCAAGGCGTTCGGAGTGACACGGGCTGCCATCTTGAAACCATACAGTCCATCACCAAGCAAAACCACGGTCTGCGCCCGCATCACTTGTTGCTGAATATCTTCCAGATGGCCTGCGCTGATTGGGGCATCACAGAAATACGCGGTATTGACCCCGTGCATCAGGTCAAAAAGCGGCGCAACACTGGCAAGCAAGGCTTCACGTTTAACTACCGTGAGTTCTGGACAGAATTGGGCGCGACACAACTTACCGATGACGATTGGTTGCTGCCAAGCCATCCGCAGCGCCGTGAAGTAGAAGACATTCCTTCCCGGAAGCGGGCCCTGTACCGCAAGCGTTACGCTTGGCTCGACGACGTAGCCACTGGGGTTGTGACGAACTTGCTGGCCCGGACTTGCAATAACTCCGCTGCCACAGACACCGCAATCACCTCGGGCTCTTTGCCCCCAATGCCGGGCACGCCTATCGGGCAGGTGACATGCGCGAGTTCTTCGGCGCTGTAGCCCCGGGCTTCTAGGCGGTGCCGAAAGGTCGCCCATTTGGTCTTGCTGCCAATCAGGCCGATGTAGGGTAAATCTTGCTGAGTGCGTTGCCGCGCCAGACACTGGGTCAAGACGTCGAGGTCTTCGGCGTGGCTGAAGCTCATGATGAGAACGCAAGACCCCGGTGCCAAGTCTTTCACCGCCCCCTGCACCGGCTCCGAGTGTTCGCAGACCACATGCGCCGGCAAATCGGCGGGGAAAATACCTTCGCGGCTGTCGATCCAGTGCAGCGCCACTGGCAAGCGCGCCAACACTTCAGCCAGCGCATGGCCTACATGGCCGCCACCGAACAACACCACGGGCATGCGCTCAACATCCAAGCGCCGTTGCAGCGCCGGCAGGTCTTGTGCCGTGACACGCTCTAGCCGCAGGTGCACCACGCCGCCGCAGCATTGACCCAAAGAGGGGCCGAGGGCCAAGCGCATTGTCTCGGCTGGTTTGTCAGTGCCTGCTGCCTTCAGCAACGCACGCGCCCGGGCAATGGCTTCAAATTCCAGGTGTCCACCGCCAATGGTCCCGACCAAGGCATCCGCAAAAACGCCAATCCACGCCCCGGCGTCGCGCGGCGCAGAACCTTCTGTGGCTTGCACCTGCACCAGCACTGCCGGCTCAAGAGCGAGTCGCGCAAAGAACAACTCAGCGAGCGGTGACATAAAGCCTGACCATGCGCCTTACTTACTGTCTTACTTCACGCCTGGTGTCAGCTGCGTGATACCGCCCATGTAAGGTTGCAAAGCCGCCGGCACATCGACGCTGCCGTCTTCGCGCTGGTAGTTCTCTAACACTGCCACCAAGGTGCGACCTACGGCCAGACCGGAACCGTTCAGGGTGTGGACGAACTCGTTTTTACCTTGCGCATTTTTGAAACGCGCTTGCAAACGACGCGCCTGAAAGGCCTCGCAGTTGGAGACCGAGCTGATCTCACGGTAGGTGTTTTGTCCCGGCAACCAAACTTCCAAGTCGTAGGTCTTGGTCGAGCCAAAACCCATGTCGCCCGTGCACAGCAACATGACGCGGTACGGCAAGCCCAAGGCTTGCAGCACGGCTTCGGCGTGACCGGTCATGGCTTCCAGCGCTTCATAGCTTTTCTCGGGATGGACAATTTGCACCATCTCGACTTTGTCAAACTGGTGCTGGCGAATCATGCCGCGCGTGTCGCGGCCGTAGCTGCCGGCTTCGGAGCGAAAGCACGGCGTGTGCGCGGTGAGTTTGATCGGCAAATCAGCCTCAGCAACGATCTCGTCGCGCAGCAAGTTGGTCAGCGGCACTTCAGAGGTCGGAATCAAATACAGCGCGGCGTTCTCGGCTTCGCCTTCTTGACCGCCTTTTTTGGCCGCGAACAAGTCTTCTTCAAACTTCGGCAGTTGACCAGTGCCGCGCAGCGAATCAGCGTTGACGATGTAAGGCACATAGCATTCGGTGTAGCCATGTTGGCCGGACTGCAAGTCCAGCATGAACTGCGACAGCGCGCGGTGCAGCTTGGCCAACGGGCCTTTCATCACCGTGAAGCGCGAGCCGGTGAGCTTGGTGCCGGCGGCAAAGTCCAGCCCCAGTGGCTCGCCCACATCGACGTGGTCTTTGGCCTCAAAAGAAAATGCTTCAGGCACGCCGCCCAAGCCTTTTGCCGGCGTCCACTTGCGCACTTCGACGTTGCCGGCTTCACCAGCGCCTTCAGGCACGCTGGTGTGTGGCAAATTGGGCACGGCCAGCAGCAGCGCCTGCATCTCGGTTTGAATCTGTTCGAGGCGCTGCGCAGTGCTGTCCAGTTCGGCTTTGAAGGTGCCGACCTGCGCCATGATGGCGCTGGTGTCTTCGCCCTTGGACTTGAGCTGGCCGATCTGTTTGGACAGGCTGTTGCGCTGGTTCTGCAACTCTTCGGTGCGAATCTGGCAAGTCTTGCGCTCAGCCTCCAAGGACTGGAACGCCTCGACGTTCAAAAACGCCTGCGGGCGCTTGCGGGTTTCGAGTCGCGCGATGGCGGAAGGGAGGTCTTTGCGGAGAAGATTGATGTCAAGCATCGGGAGATTTTAAAGGCCGCAGAGACCACCGCCATCAAGCGGCTTTTTGGCCGCTTTCAGTCGTCGGGTTGGTGCAACCGACTGCTGCCAGCGGCGAGCGTTTGTTCGCTGTCCATCTTCAGCCCTTTGGGCAGCGGAAACTTGATGGTTTCCTCGATGCCGTCCATCTTTCGCACTGACACCGCACCCATCGCACGCAGGCGGTCGATCACCTGCCGGACCAGCACATCAGGGGCGGAAGCACCGGCAGTCAGGCCAACGCGGCTGCGGCCTTCGAACCAGCTTTCTTGCAGCTCGCTGGCGTCGTCGACCATGTAGGCATCGGTGCCCAGTTTGGCGGCAAGTTCACGCAGGCGGTTGCTGTTGGAACTGGTTGGGCTGCCGACCACAATCAAAATATCAACCTGCGGGCTCATCACCTTGACGGCGTCTTGGCGGTTTTGCGTGGCGTAGCAAATGTCTTGTTGCTTGGGCGCGCGCACTGTCGGGAAACGCGCCTTCACAGTCGCGCTGATCTCGGCTGCATCGTCGACGCTGAGTGTGGTCTGCGTGACCACCGCCAGCAAACGGGTCTGGCCGGGCTGAATGCGTGCCACGTCGGCGACGTCTTCAACCAGATGGATGCCGCTGTCGAGCTGACCCATCGTGCCTTCCACTTCAGGGTGGCCTTTGTGGCCGATCATGATGAACTCATAACCTTCTTTGTGCAGCTTGGCCACTTCAACGTGCACCTTGGTGACCAGCGGACACGTCGCATCAAAAATCTGAAAACCACGCGCACGGGCTTCATCTTGCACCGCGCGGCTCACGCCGTGCGCACTGAACACCAGCGTGGCACCGGGCGGCACATCGTCGAGTTCTTCAATGAAAATCGCACCCTTGTCTTTCAGGTCATTGACGACGTAGGTGTTGTGAACGATTTCGTGGCGCACATAAATCGGCGCGCCAAATTTGATCAAGGCGCGCTCAACGATTTCAATCGCCCGGTCGACGCCGGCGCAAAAACCGCGCGGCTCGGCCAACAAAATTTCTTGCGGGTGCGCCGCCAACAGGGTCGAAGAAGTAGTCATAGAACCCCAATCACATGCACTTCAAAAACCACGCCTTGACCGGCCAAGGGGTGGTTGAAATCGAATTGAACCGCGCTGCCGTCGGCTTTGACCTGCTGCGCTGCACCGGCGTACTGGCCAGCGCCGTCGGGCGTGGGGAATTGCACCACGTCGCCGACTTGATAGTGCTCGTCGGGGTCGCCCAGTTCATTCAGCAGTTTGCGCGCAACCCACTGGATCAAATCCGGGTTGCGATCGCCAAAGGCTTCGCCAGCGGGTAACTCAAACGTGGCGCGCGTGCCTTCCGGCAGGCCCAGCAAGCGTTGCTCCAGCGCCGGTGACAACTGACCATTGCCCAGACTCAGCGTGGCAGGCTTGTCTTTGAAGGTGTTGATGATGTCCGCGCCCGGTTGGCCGTTCACGGCGGGTGCGGCCATACGGTAGTGCAGGGTCAAAAATGAGCCGGGCGCCACCACGGGCACAGGTTCAAGGTTGGCGATGGACAGATCAGGCGAGACAAGCGACATGAACAACTTTCGGCGGAACGCGGGGTCCGCAAAGACGAGAGTAAAGGCAGGGGCTAAATTGAGTCCTATTGTAGGAAAAGACGGCTGGATGGTCTGTCACATGGTTTTGGGATGGGGATTCGACAGGCGCTTGACGCTTTATCTCGTGCTGAACAAAGTCAGCCGCCTTTGACAGCCCCGCTGGCTAAGCTGCGCCATGCTGCTCAAAGACCTCCCAGAAGATGCCCGCCCTCGTGAAAAACTGCTAACGCGTGGTGCGGCGGCCTTGAGCGATGCGGAATTACTTGCTTTGATGCTGCGCAGCGGTATCCGTGGCAAAAACGTCCTGCAGTTGGCGCAAGAACTGGTGGACACCTTCGGCGGCGT
>CANFSO010000165.1 GCA_947449895.1 Comamonadaceae bacterium | reverse complement strand
CGGTTTTTTCACTGGTTCAACCACCACTTTGACCGGAGTTCCGCACGTTATCAAAGCACCGTCGGTTCCCTGATGCGCCGCAGCAAGCGCATGGCCGTCCTGTTCCTGCTCTTGTGTGCGGGCATGGCGGTGATGTTCCTGCGCCTGCCGACCTCCTTCCTTCCCAACGAAGACCAGGGTTTTATGTCGGTGCAGATCACCTTGCCATCCGGCGCCTCGAACGCGCGGCTTCAGGTGGTGATGGCCGAGGTGCAGGACTACATCGCCAAGCAGCCCGACGTGATCAGTTTTAACTCCATCACCGGTCTCGGTGGCGATCAGAGCTCGGCACGCGGTTTTGTCCGTTTGACTGACTGGAGCGAGCGCCGCCGTCCCGAACAAAGCGCAGCGGCGATTGCCCGTAAGGCGACGACCGATTTGGCGGTGATTCGGGACGCGCGTATCTTCGTGCTGTTGCCGCCCGCCGTGCGCGGCCTGGGCGCGAATGCTGGTTTCAACTTCAATCTCAAAGACCTCAACGGCTTGGGCCACGACGCGCTGGTAGCGGCACGCGACCAAGTATTGCAGCTGGCCGCTCAACGGCCCGAGCTGGACAATGTGCGCGCCAATAATCTGGACGACACGGCGCAACTCGGCGTGATCATCGACGACCGCAAAGCCGCCGCATTGGGTGTTGCCACTGCGGACATCAACGACGTGCTGTCTAGCGCCCTTGGTGGCAGTTACATCAACGACTTTTTGAATGGCGGCCGGGTCAAGCGCGTCTACATGCAGGGCGACGCGCCTTACCGCATGCTGCCGCAAGACATCGGCCCCTGGACGGTGCGCAACGACCAAGGTGAGATGGTGCGGTTTTCAACCTTCACGACGACTGAGTGGACCTTCGGATCGCCGCAGCTGCGGCGTTACAACGGCAGCCCGAGTTACGAGTTTGTCGGTAACCAAGGGCCGGGCGTGAGTTCGGGCGTGGCGATGGACGCGATCGAGGACATCATGGCCCAGATGCCGCCTGGCATTGGTTTTGAGTGGACGGGTGCTTCGCTGCAGGAGCGAATGTCGGGTGCACAGGCGCCGCTTTTATACGCGATCTCCATCCTGTTCGTGTTTCTGTGTCTGGCAGCCTTGTACGAAAGCTGGTCGGTACCGTTGGCGGTGATTCTGGCTGTACCGCTGGGCATTCTGGGTGCCTTGCTGTTCACGGACCTGCGCGGTTTGACGAACGACGTCTACTTCCAAGTGGGCTTGCTCACAACGGTGGGGCTGGCCTCCCGAAACGCCATCCTGATCGTCGAGTTCGCCACCCAGTTGCAGCAGCGCGGCATGAACGCCTTTGATGCGGTTCTGGAAGCTGTGCATTTGCGCCTGCGTCCGATCTTGATGACCTCACTGGCCTTTGGTTTTGGCGTTTTGCCCCTGGCCATTGGCACGGGCGCTGGGGCTGGTGGCCGTCAGGCGATTGGCACGGCGGTGCTGGGCGGAATGATTTCTTCGACCGTGTTGGGCATCTTTTTTGTCCCGGTGTTTTTCCTCTTGATCCGCAGTTGGTTTTCAGGGAAATCCGATCTTCCTGCGCCCGGCGCAGCGGCTAAGGCAGTAGCAGAAGAAGGCCAACCATGATGCGCGTGCTACCTACTTTGAGCCTGCTGGCAGCGGCTGTGTTGCTGGCCGGTTGTGCCAGCTTGTCGCCTGACTTTGAGCGCCCGGCCTTGCCTGTGCCCGCAGCGCTGGGCAATGCAGCGACTGACAGCGCCGTGGACGGCAGCGATGTCCCGTTATTGGGGTGGCGCGACTTCGCGCAAGGCCCGCAGTTGCCCGTGCTGATCGCGCTGGCGCTGGACAACAACCGCGACCTGCGCGTGGCGGTGCTGTCGATTGAAAGAGCCCGCGCTCAATATGGTGTGGAACGTGCCAACCTGTTCCCCACCATCGCTGCGACGGGGCAGGGCAGCCGCAGCCGCACGCCGCAGGGCGTGAATGCTGCTGGTACCGGCAGCGGTAACGGCAATGGGCAAGTCAACAGCCAGTTCAACGCGCAGCTGGCTTTGAGCAGCTACGAGCTTGATTTTTTCGGCCGAGTTCGCAACCTCAACGATGTGGCGCTGCAGGAGTATCTGCGGGTCACTGAGAACCAGCGCAGCGTGCAGCTGATGCTCGTGGCCGAGGTCAGTAGCGCCTGGCTGACACTGGCAGCCGACCAGCAGCGCTTGCAGCTGGCGCAAGAAACACTGGCCAGTCGCGAGGCCTCGTATGCGCTGACCGAGCGGATCTTCGCGCTCGGCGCTACCTCGGGTCTGGTGCTGGCACAAAACCAGACGACGGTCGACAGCGCGCGCCTAGAGGTGGCCAGTTTCACCAGCCTGGTCGCGCGGGATCGCAATGCGCTTCAAGTGCTGGTCGGCTCGAGCGTGCCGGCAGACCTGCTACCGGTCATTGCCAAAGCAGCACACGGCCAGGACCGGCTGCTCGCCAGCGCTGCGTCCCAGCCTGCCGCATCGGTCTTGCTGGCGGTGCCGGCAGACCTGTCCTCCCGTGTGCTGTTGCGTCGTCCCGACGTGGCGGCGGCAGAGTACAGTTTGCGCGGAACTTATGCCAGCATTGGCGCAGCGCGCGCAGCGTTTTTCCCGAGCATCAGCTTGACGGCTGCGGTGGGCACCGGCAGCAATGCTTTGTCGGGTTTGTTTGAAAGCGGCAGCGGTAGCTGGAGTTTCATTCCGCAAATCAGGCTGCCTATTTTTGATGCCGGCCGCAACCAATCCAACCTCGAGGTGGCCGAGGCCAATCAGGGCATCGCCGTGGCGCAATATGAAAAAGTCGTGCAGACCGCCTTTCGTGAAGTCGCCGACGCCTTTGCCGACCGCGCCACCCTAGCGCAGCGTCTGGCGGCGCAAACGTCACTGCTGGAGGCCACCCAAAGAACCTTCACCTTGTCGGAGGCACGTTTCAAGGCCGGGGTCGACAATTACCTGACGGTGCTGGATGCGCAGCGTTCGTTGTATGCCGCGCAACAAACCTTGATCGGCCTGCAACTGGCTGAACAGGCTAACCGGATCACGCTCTACAAGGTGCTGGGTGGCGGATAAATGCCAGTGCTGTGGATGAGCTGATAGAAATGAATAGTTACGTGTTACTGTGGCTTGAGCAAACGGTCTTTGAAAAGACCGTTTTTTATGGGACGTTCAAGGATCAAGACATGAAAATAATCGCCACTTTTTTTGCGGGTGTTTTACTCGCCGGCGCAGCCTTTGCCCAAACAGCCGGCGGCTACGCGGGGGGTACGGGCGTCGGTCCTGGTGGCTTCACAGGCCCGTCGAATGTGGTCACTGTCGAGCACGCGAAATCCCTGAAAGATGACGCCAAAGTCACCTTGCAAGGCACGATTCAAAGCCACATCGGTGGTGAGAACTACATCTTCAAGGATGCCAGTGGCACCATTGAAGTTGAGATTGACAATCGCCGATGGGCGGGACAAACCGTTTCAGCTACAGACCGTGTTGAGATTTTTGGCGAGGTCGACAAAGACTGGAATTCGCTCAAGATTGACGTGAAGCGAATCCGCAAGCTCTGAGCCACATCTTTCAATAAGCGGGCGGAGCGTTGGGTGCGGAAGCTGCGGACGCGTCACCGATAAAGTCCGCCGCCAACTTGCGTGCTGCACTCGCAAAGACCAGCACATCTACACCCGTGGCGACAAAGGTAGCGCCCAGCTCAAGATAGCGCCGCGCTACTTTTGGGTCAGACATCAGCGTGCCCGCTGCTTTGCCAGATGTCACGATGGTTGTGATCGCGCCCTCAATCGCGGCCTGAACTTCAGGGTGGAACGGTTGCCCTCGGTAGCCCATCGACGCCGCCAGATCAGCCGGGCCGATGAAAACGCCATCCACACCGTCGACAGCGCAGATGGCTTCAAGGTTCTCCAACGCCAGCATAGATTCAGCCTGTACCAGCAGGCAAATCTCACCGTCAGCGACCTTGAGATAGTCGCTGCGTGCACCCCAACGCGAGGAGCGCGCCACCATACTGCCAACGCCCCGAATGCCCAGCGGCGGGTACTGCGTAGCGAGCACCAGTTGGCGCGCCTGTTCGGCCGTGTCGACCATCGGTATCAGCAGGTTTTGGGCACCGATGTCGAGCAATTGTTTGATCAGGGCCACATTTCCAGAAACAGCACGCACCACCGGCTGTGAGCGGTAGGGCGCGATCGCCTGCAAGGCACTGAGGGTGCTGCGCAAGTCGTTAGGTGCATGCTCACCATCAATCAGCAGCCAGTCAAAACCGGCGGTGGCACTGACTTCAGCCAGATAGGGTTCGGCCATCGACAGCCACAGTCCGATTTGCGGCTGCTTGTTGGCTAACGTCGTTTTAAATTGATTACCAGCGGTCATGCGCTCAGTCCCCTAAAACAAGCTTGTTGGCGGCAATCAAGTCAGCCCACTTTTTCATCTGCCCGGCCAGAAATTTTTGAAAAGCCTCGGGGGAATTGCCGACAGGGCTGAGCCCCACCGCCGCCAAACGCTGACGCACTTCTGGTGATTGCGCTGCTTGCTGGCAGGCTTGCGAGAGTCGTTCAACAATGGCTGCTGGCGTACCGCCGGGCACAAAAAAGCCGTTCCACTCGATGATGACAAAGTCCTTGTAGCCGAGCTCGCTGAAGGTCGGCACATCTGGCAGTGCAGGGACGCGTTCGGCAGAGGTCACCGCCAGCGGCCTGAGGCGGCCTGATTTGATGTGACCCAGCGCTGACGAGCTGTTGGCGAAGTAGGTGTTGACCTGACCGCCGATGAGGTCGGTCATGGCGGGTGCGCCGCCTTTGTAAGGCACATGCACCATGTCGATGCCGGTTTGATTTTTCAGCAGTTCGCCGGCCAGATGGGCCGCCCCGCCTGCGCCATAGGAGGCATACGACATTTTTCCGGGGTTGGCTTTAGCATGTTCGATAAATCCTTTGACAGAGGTAAACGGCGATGTGCTGGACACCACCATCACACTGGGCGCGTCTACCGCTTGGCTGACCGGAATCAAGTCTTTGGTGAAGCTGTAGGGCAGCTTGCGTGAGACCGCGTTGACGGCCGAAGCAAAGGCGTCGAACAGCACGGTGTAGCCGTCAGCCGGGGCTTGCGTCACCAGCGTGGCTGCGACGATGCCGCTGGCGCCAGGCCGGTTTTCAACGACGAAATTCTGGCCGAGGATTTGACTCATGGCCTGCGAGAAAAGGCGTGCGGAGTTGTCTGCACCGCCGCCGGCAGAGTAGGGCACGACGACGCGAATCGGCTTGGAAGGGTAGGCTTGTGCCTGCGCTGTAAAGGGCGCGCCAAAGCCTGCAGCGGCTAAGGCCAACAGCGCATTTCTTCGGGATGGTTGTGTTGATTTCATGTTGTCTCCTTGCTTGTATTTAT
>CANFSO010000164.1 GCA_947449895.1 Comamonadaceae bacterium | reverse complement strand
TCTCGGCAGAAGTGGTTAACTTCTTGATGGCTGAACGCTACGGCTTGGCGCTGCTGACGGCCGGGCTGCACGTGATCGGTTCGCTTGGCATGACGGTGCTGGGCATGAAGAGTCTGGGGCTGTTTCTGGCGACTCGGGTTCACTGAAAAAGCATTTAGCCAAACGCTTTAGCGCTTGATGCCGCAGACCAGTTCGCCCGGGTCGTTGTGCTGCACCGCACGTTCGTTTTTGGCTTGTGCCACGGCCATGTCGCGCGGTAATTCCACACCGTTTTTCACAGCCAGCACTTCTGCCATCACGCTGACGGCGATCTCGGACGGTGTTTTGCTGCCGATGTAAATACCGATCGGGCCACGCAGACGTTGCAGCTTGGCTTCACTGAGGTCGAAGTGTTCGGCCATACGCTGATGACGGGCGTCGTTGTTGCGCCGCGAACCAATCGCACCGATGTAAAACGCATCTGTTTCCAACGCTTCGAGCAACGCCAAGTCGTCGAGTTTGGGGTCGTGCGTGAGCGCAATCACGCAGCTGCGGCGGTCTGGTTTGAAGGCCGTGACAACATCGTCCGGCATCTCGCTCAGCACCTTGGCACCGGGCACAGACCACGCACTGCGGTATTCCTCGCGCGGGTCGCAGACGGTCACGGCAAAGCCGCTGAAAAGCGCCATGGTGGCGAGGTATTCGGTGAGTTGGCCGGCACCGATCAGCAGCATGCGGTATTCGGGGCCGAAGGTGTTGACGAGTTCACTGGCCGACACGCTGAGTTCCGCCGGTGCGGCGCTGACGGTCAAGGTCACCGCGCCGTCTTTCAAACTCACTTGCCGCTGCATCAATTGCCCGGACTCAAGTGAAGCGACCAAGCTGGCCAATTCAGCCGCGCTCGGGTCAAATTCCAGCAGCAATTCCAGCGTGCCACCGCAGGGCAGGCCAAAACGATGGGCTTCGTCAGCGCTGACGCCGTACTTCACAAAAGCCGGCGGGCCGGAAGGGATGGTTTTGGCTTCTGCCGCCGCGTAGGCCTGCGTGTATTGGTAGATCAGATCGTCTTCAATGCAGCCACCTGACACCGAACCGACCACCGAACCGTCTTCGCACAGCGCCATGATGGAGCCCACCGGCCGTGGTGACGAGCCCCATGTGCGGACAACTGTTGCAAGCAATGCACGCTTGCCAGCCAGTCGCCAATCACGCAGGGTACGCAGCACCATCACATCTAAATTTTCCATGGCGAGGCTTTCTTACCTTTTCAATTTCACAGTATTTCAGTTGGCCAGCCAGTACGACACGGCCAAAATGACGGAAGCACCCAGCATCCAAATCCACCTCGGTACGCCTGCAATGGCGGTGCTGTCAACCGGCTCGGTTTTGGCTGCAGATTGAGTCGTCGCATGGGTAGCAGCTTCAGCGGATGCACCTGCTGCTGCGTCGCGCGCGGCGTAGGCCTCAGGGTGTTGCTTTTGCATTTCCAAATCAAAGCGTTTGAAGAAATCTTCCGCCATGGATTTGGCCGCGCCGTCGATCAGCCGCTGGCCGAGTTGCGCCACCTTGCCACCGACCGAGGCTTGCACGCTGTAAGCCAACTCGCAGCCGGTGTCATTGGGCGTCAGCACCACCGCGGCGCTGCCTTTGCCAAAACCAGCCGGGCCGCCCTGCCCTTCAAACGACAGCTTGTAACTTGCAGGCGGGTTGATGTCGGTGAGCTCGATATTGCCTTTGAACTTGGCGGACACCGGGCCGATTTTGAGCGCCATGCCAATGGCGTATTGGTTCTCGCCGCTGGCTTCCACCTTGTCGCAGCCGGGAATACAGACTTTGAGAACGGCGGGGTCGTTCAATGCGTCCCAGGCTTGTTGCTGGGTCACGGCGAGTTGCCGGCTGGCTTGCATTTCCATGGGATCTTCCTTCTTTTTTCTTCGGTGAACTATCTACGCACACATTGTCAGCGCAGTTTCAAGACCGTGTGGGTCATCGGTTTTTCATCAACGCGGCCAAACTGGCCGCCAGTTCTTCAAGCCGGCTCAGGTTGTGGACAGCGAGCATGCCGTCCGCGTGACGATGCAGGACTGACGCACCGCGCGCCAACGGCGCATAGCCATCAAAACGCAACAAGGGATTCAGCCACAACAGACACCGGCTGCGGCGGCGCAGCCACGCCAGTTCACTGTCGAGCTCAGCCGGCTCGCCGGTGTCCAGACCGTCCGTGATGATGAGCACCACCGTGCGTCTGCCAACCAGCCGGCGCGCGTGCAGCAAACGCAAACTGGCCAGCGACACGCCCAGTTGTGTGCCACCCGCAAAGTCTTCAATGGCAGCGCCTGCACGCTCCAACATCAGGTCGGTGTCGGCCACTTCAAAGCACGGGCTCAGGTCGGTCAGGCCGATGCCGAAGGCAAACACATCACGCTGTGGGTGTCGCCGCGTGGCCGCGTGCAAAAACGCCAGCAACAGCCGCGCATAACGCTCCATCGAACCCGACACATCGACCAAAATCAACAAAGGCAAGGCCTGCTGCCGCCGCTGCAGTCGCGGCAAATGCATGAGCTCGCCGCCGGTGCGCGCAGCGTGGTGCATGACGCCCGGCCAATGAATGCGCGCACCACTTGAGGCGGGTCGACTGCGGCGCGAAGCGAATTCAGGCAAGGGCAGCTTGATGTTGCGCGCCAAGCGCTCGACCAACCGGTATTCGGTGGCGGACAAGGAATTGAAATCGGCGTGCTGCAAACGCTGAATGTCACTGGCCGTCATGGCCGCGTCAAACTCGACTTTTTGGTCTTCGGTGCTGGGCTTGGCTTGTTGTCCAAAGCTTTGCTGCGGCGCCAATGCCTCACGCACCCGTGGCCGACGCTGACTCGGCTCAGCTTTGCCTTCGGCGCTGGGCAGCAACTGGGCCAACAACTTGTTGGCCAGTTGGGGGTCTTGAAAGTAAACATCAAACAACTCGCGAAAGACCAAGCGGTCTTGTTCGCGGCTGATCATGACGGCTTCGAAGGCGGCGCTCAGGTCGGCTTTTTCGCTGATGCCAACTGCCAATGCGGCTTCTTTGGCCAGCGCAATACGACTGCTGTCGATCTTGACGCCGGCACGCCGCAAGGCCCGGCCAAAACCGGCGATGTTGTCGGCCAGTTTGCCGCTGCGGGCATCACCTAAACGCATGGCATCACTCGGCCTTGTCCGCCTCAGTGGCCTCATCAGGCTTGAGCAACTCCACCGCCAGTTCGTGCGTCAAGGCCGCCACATCTTCGCGCTGCTTGAACAAAATACCCGCCGTGTCGGCCACCACTTCAGGGTCGACCACCAGCGTGTCCAACGCCACCAAGGCTTTGGCCCACTCAACGCTTTCGGCAATGCCGGGCGCGCGCTGAAAAGCATTGCCAAAAGGCGAGTTGCGCAGTCGGTCTACAAACTGCGCCACCTGCGCCGTGAGTTGCGCGCTGGCCTCGGGCACTTGCGCCCGAACAATCGCCAACTCGCGGTCGCGATCCGGGTAGTCCAGCCAGTGGTACAGGCAGCGGCGCTTCACCGCGTCGTTGAGTTCACGGGTGCGGTTGCTGGTGAGAATCGTCACCGGCGTGACTTCAGCGCGGATGGTGCCCAGCTCCGGAATGCTGACTTGGTATTCACCGAGGTATTCGAGTAAGAAGGCTTCAAAGGGTTCGTCGGCGCGGTCGACTTCGTCGATCAACAGCACCGCGCCGGGCGCTGGTGTTTGCAGCGCCTGCAACAGCGGCCGGCGAATCAGGTAGCGGCCTTGGTAGACCTCGCGCTCAACGTCGCTCACATCTCCACGCCCTTCAGAGGCGCGCATGTGCAGCAGCTGCGCGGCGTAGTTCCATTCGTAAAGCGCTTCGCGCTGCTCGAGCCCGTCATAGCATTGCAGGCGAATCAACTCGCGCTGCAGCGCGATAGACAAAGCCTTGGCCAGCTCGGTTTTACCGACGCCGGGTTCACCTTCGAGCAGCAGCGGACGCTGCAAGCGCAGCGCCAAAAAAACGGCCGTGGCCAAACGCCGGTCAGCAAAGTAACCCGCCGCTTGCAGGGCCTCTGTCAGCGCGTCAATGCTGGGGAACAGTGTTTTCAAGGGCGTTTTCAAGCCAGTGCTTTGGTCACGCCGCGTTGGGTTTGCACGCTGATGAGGTTGGCGCGGTAAGCCGCTGTGGCGTGAATGTCGCTGTTGAGTTCAGACGCATCGATCTTGACCGCCGCAGCGGCCTCCGGCGTGAAGCTTTTCGACAAGGCGGCTTCTAAGCCACTGTGGCGAAAAACACCGTTGGCTGCACCGGTCACGGCCACACGCACACCCGCATCAAACTGCGCAAGGAACACGCCGACCATGGCAAAGCGCGAGGCAGGTTGTTTGAACTTCATGTAGGCCGCGCGCTTGGCAATCGGGAAGCTGATCGCGGTGATCAACTCGCCTTCTTCAAGCGCGGTGGCGAACATGCCTTGAAAAAAATCATCCGCAGCAATCTTGCGGCTGCTGGTGTGGATCGTCGCGCCCAGGGCCAGCACCGCGCTGGGGTAGCAGGCCGCCGGGTCGTTGTTAGCGACCGAGCCACCCAGCGTGCCCATGGCCCGCACTTGGCGGTCGCCGATGTTAGCGGCCAAGTCGGCCAGCGCTGGCAGCGCCGCCTTCAGCTCAGCGTGGTTGGCGACGTCGATGTGGCGCGTCATGGCGCCGATGACAAAGGCATTGCCTTCGCGGCAAATGCCGGTGAGCTCTTGGATGCCGCTCAGATCAGCCACTTGTTCAGGGTTGGAAAGCCGCAGCTTCATCGAGGCCAGCATGGTTTGGCCGCCTGCCAGGGGTTTGGCGCCTGCCGCAGCGAGCCGTGAGGCATCAGCCAAAGTGCTGGGTCGTTCTAGGGTGAATGCGTACATAAATTTTCCTTGAGAATTCTTGAATGGCTTAAAACTTAAAGCAGAGCGTTTACTTTTTAGCCGCTTGAATCGCCGACCAGACACGGGCAGATGACGCCGGCATGTCAAACTCAGTGACACCCAGCGGCCGCAGTGCGTCCAGCACCGCATTGATGACGGCTGGTGGTGACCCAATCGCCCCGGCCTCGCCGCAACCCTTGGCGCCCAAGGGGTTGTGGCTGCAAGGCGTGCACAGCGTGTCGAGCTTGAAGTTGGGCATGTCGTCAGCGCGCGGCATGGCGTAGTCCATCAGCGAGCCGGTCAGCAACTGGCCGGTCTCTTCGTCATAAACACAGTTTTCCATCAGCGCTTGACCGATGCCCTGCACCAGCCCGCCATGCACCTGACCTTCGACAATCATCGGGTTGATGATGTTGCCGAAGTCATCGACGGCGGTGAAGCTGTCGACCTTGACGGTGCCAGTTTGTGGGTCAATCTCAACCTCGCAAATGTAGGTGCCAGCCGGAAAGGTGAAGTTGGTCGGGTCGTAAAAAGCGGTTTCGTTCAGCCCGGGCTCCAACTTGTCGAGCGGGTAGTTGTGCGGCACATAGGCCGTCAGCGCCACTTGGCCAAAGCTGACTTTTTTGTCCGTGCCTTTGATGGTGAATTCGCCGTTGGCGAACTCGACGTCAGCGTCG
>CANFSO010000163.1 GCA_947449895.1 Comamonadaceae bacterium | reverse complement strand
TATATTGGCTTGCGGCACTCACGGCTCAGCCAACACCGACAATAGGCGCATGAAATCAATTCGACTCCGAGAAGGCAAAGAACGCTCACTGCAGCGGCGCCACCCGTGGATTTTTGACGGCGCCATCGCCAAGGGCAGTGGCGATCCGGGCGAAACCGTGCGGGTCGACAGCCATGACGGCCGTTTTTTGGCCTGGGCGGCGGTCAGCCCGACCTCCAAAATCCGCGCGCGGGTGTGGAGTTTTGACGAAACCCAGCGCATCGACGCCGCCTTTTTCAGCGCCCGCATTGCCGCTGCGCTCAAGGCCCGGACTTTGTTTGATATTCAAAGCGATGGTGTGCGCTTGGTGCACGGCGAGTCTGACGGCTTGCCGGGGCTGGTGGTCGACCGATATGCCGACACGCTGGTGGTGCAATTTTCAAGCTGCGGCGTGGAGCGCTGGAAAAGCGTCATCGTCGACGCGCTGCTGGCCCAAACCGGCTTGACGCGTCTGTATGAACGCTCCGACGCCAGCGTGCGCGCGCTGGAAGGTCTGCCCGAAGCCACCGGCTGGTTGAGCGGCGCACCGGCTGACGGGCAACCGCCAGGCACCGACATCGTCATCCAAGAACACGACTGGCAGCTCGGCCTGAACATCGCTGAAGGCCACAAGACTGGCTTTTATTTGGACCAGCGCGACAGCCGACAGAAGTTTGCCGCTTACACCCGGCGCCGGCAGTTCCAGCGGGTGCTGAATTGCTATTGCTACACCGGCGGTTTCACGGTGGCGGCCTTGGCCGGCGGTGCGGCCCACGTGACCTCGATCGACTCGTCCGGCCCAGCCATCGAAAAAGCCTGGGCCAATGTGGCGCTGAATGGCTTTGACGCAGCACGTTGCGAGATGCGCGACGCTGACGTGAATGCCTCGTTGCGGCAGTACATCAAGGAAGGTCGCACTTTTGACGCGATCGTGCTAGACCCGCCCAAGTTTGCGCCCACGGTTGCGCATGCTGAGCGGGCCGCTCGTGCCTACAAAGACATCAACCGCTTGGCGCTGATGATCCTGGAGCCCGGCGGCGTGCTGTTCACTTACTCGTGTTCGGGCGGCATCAGCGCTGATCTGTTTCACAAGATCGTGGCTTCTGCGGGCACCGACGCCGGTGTTGACGCCTTCATCAGTGAGCGCTTGGGTGGCGCCCCGGACCATCCGATGACGGTGACCTTTCCCGAGGGCGAATACCTCAAGGGCTTGGTGCTGGTCAGAAAGCCTTGACCAGAAGGCCTTGATGTCTGCAGGTTGGCCGGCTGGTTGCTGCAGCCGCCAGCCCTGCTCGCTAAAATGTTGGCTTACTTTTGGCTCGCATCCTGTTGAGCTTTCCACTCGTTTTTTCAGATTTTTCTAGTTAGGCACACCATGAGTTTGATTCCCGTCACCATCCTGACCGGCTTTCTGGGTTCAGGCAAAACCACCTTGCTAAAACGTGTGTTGACTGAAGCCCACGGTCAGAAAATTGCGGTCATTGAAAACGAGTTCGGTGAAGAAAACATCGACAACGAGATTCTAGTGAACGACACCAACGAGAACATCATCCAGATGAACAACGGCTGCATCTGCTGCTCGATCCGTGAAGACCTGCGCGAAACGCTGCAACTCTTGGCCGCCAAAAAGCGTCAAGGCCTGCTAACGTTTGACCGGGTGGTGATTGAAACCACAGGCTTGGCTGATCCAGGTCCGGTGGCGCAAACTTTCTTCATGGATGAAGAAATTGCCGAGCAGTACCTGCTGGACTCGATCTTGACCTTGGTGGATGCCAAGCACGCCGCCACACAGCTCAACGACCGCCAAGAAGCCCGCCGCCAAGTCGGTTTCGCCGATCAAATTTTCATCAGCAAGACCGATCTGGTGGACGACAGCGAAGTCAAAGCCTTGATGCACCGCTTGACCCACATGAACCCACGCGCCCCACAACGTGCGGTGCATTTTGGTGAAGTCGCGATTGCCGATGTGTTTGACCTGCGCGGCTTCAACCTGAATGCCAAACTCGACATTGACCCGGACTTTCTGAAGGAAGAGACGGATGCTCACGCCGGCCATGACCATGCGCCTGGCGAGCATTGCGATCACCCTTCACATGCCCATGATGCCGCGGATGGTCATGCCGGCCACGGCCATCACCATCATCACGACGATGACGTGAAAAGCTTTGTTTTTCGCTCTGACCGCGCTTTCAGCCCAGCCAAGTTGGAAGACTTTCTAGGCGCCGTGGTGAATATTTACGGCCCCCGCATGCTGCGCTACAAGGGTGTGCTGAACATGGAAGGCACCGATCGCAAAGTGATCTTTCAGGGCGTGCACCAGTTGATGGGCAGTGACCTCGGGCCGGCTTGGGCTGAGGGTGAAGTGAAGACCAGCAAGATGGTTTTCATCGGCATCGACCTGCCGAAAGATATTTTTCTGCAAGGCCTAGAGCAGTGCCTAGTTTGAGGTAGGCTCTTCGCAAACTTCGGTGGCTTGCGATTCATGCTGACTTAAGACTGGGGGCTCAGTGCTTGTTACATTTCTACAACGATTTGGTCTGCTTGCGCCAAGCGCCGCCGATGTGCCGCTAAAATCGCGCGCCGGTCAAAATGCCCGGCCGACTGCTGCCGACAGTGCAGAGCGTTCAAAGACAGCCGGTCAACTCACCCCGACCCCGGTTTTGAAATCCGAGGGTCATCCACAGGCCACTGCCCAAAGGAGACAAGACGTGAAAACCCCCGCCATAAAGAGCAAGACGCCTGTGAAAGTGGCAGCCAAGACAGTTGCTAAGCCTGCAGCTAAGAAGCCGATTAACAAGGTGGCTGCCAAGAAGATGGTGAAGCCAGTGTTGAAGACCACGGCTAAAGTGACGCCGGCGAAGGACAAGCCCGTGACCCTCAAAAAAGTGCCACCCGTCAAAAAATCGACAACTAAAGATGTCATCAACAAAAAACAGGTAGCTAAATCGGTTATAAAGCCTGTTGTTAATCCAGCTGCTAAGCCAGTTCTGAAATCCCCTTCTGTCAAAGTCGCACCGCTGAGTGCCACCAAGGCAGCGTCCCTACCTACCAAGCCGGTGCGGGCTCCCCAGCCCGCCGCACCCCCTGTTCCAAAGACCATGATCACGCCTCCACCCGCTCTCAAACCCGGACGTAGAAGTTCTGCCCGCACGGCAGCGATGTCGCCACCGCCAGCACCGATGGTGCCAACACATGCGCCTGACGCTGCTAAAGCCAGTTATTCGACCATCACTGAACGCGTGATTTCGCCACCACCACACGTGGCGGCACGCAAGGACCCGAAGCTCGCCAACAATTGGAAGACGAAAGAAGCCGTCGAGTTGACGGATGAAGAAGTTAAAGCCATGCCTGACAGCGAGTACATGAACGACAAGCAATTGGCTTTTTTCCGCCACAAGCTGTCGATTCTGAAAAGTGAAATTCATGCGAGTGCGGGTCAAACCACAGAAAACTTGCGTGAAGACACTGTCGTTGTGCCCGATCCGGCCGACCGTGCGACTATCGAGGAAGAGCATGCGCTTGAGCTGCGCACACGTGACCGCGAACGCAAGTTGCTGAAGAAAATCGAGCAGTCAATTTCCCGCATCGACGCTGGTGACTACGGTTACTGCGACGAGACAGGCGAAGCCATTGGCGTCGGTCGTTTGATTGCACGGCCTACAGCCAGCCTGTCGCTGGAAGCCCAGCAGCGTCGTGAACTCAAACAAAAATTGTTCGGTGACTGAGCACTGACAGTGGACATCCGGCCGTTTTTTGCGCACAGCTTGCGCAAGAAGGGTTGGATGATTGGTCAAAAGCGGTCATTGGCCGCGCGGCCAGCCAAGCAGGCTCAGCCGCACCCGTATTTTGCGACTTCATGCACCACCCGATGGGTCGGCCGCCGTGATCGCTTTAACTTTGCACATCCTTCAACTGATCCGTCATGGCGTACATGGACGCCCCTAGTTTTGCAAGCCACGAGACAAGAGTTGGCGAAATCGGAGAGGTTGCAGCCGTACATTCGGACTTTGATGTGCTTTTGAGCACTGTCCCAGATGGGTTTTGCGGGTTGGATCCTCTAGCGAGCTCATGCACTCAAAGTGCGTCGCTATGATCGAGTTTTTCCAACCCCGGTCTGACCAGTTTTGCCTTCTTTTGCTTTTGTCGCCTGCGCAACGCTTTGGGGTTCTCCTTGAACTGCCGTGACTACCTTCAAACTTGTGCTGCTAACGGGCCGGCTACTTCACCGGCTAGCTGCCTCATAACGCTTGTGCGACGCTGAGATTTTCATCCGTCCCTTTTATCCCGTACTGAGCGCAGCCAGCCATTTCTGAAGTGCCCGGCAATGGACTGCCGCGCTGCGCTCGCAGCGACGACCACTTTACATATCGCAATGCAACTTTTCCCTTAGCTTGAAAATCCCTGAGAAAGCACTTTCACAGCCTTCTCTAAGTGCTTAATTTAGAACAACTTTTGTCTGCATGTAACCTGCTGAAACTGCTCTAAGTCATTGATTTCATTGAAAATTATTCTTAAACGCCACTTGTTTCGTGTCAGATTCCTGATAAAGTGGTGAAAAGTGCAGTTTTGTGGTGAAAAGTGTTTTAAAGGGCTGAGCAAGTGTTCCAAGGTGCGTCTTCCATTGTTCTCGATGCTAAAGGTCGGCTTTCTGTGCCGACCCGGTATCGTGACGTGCTCAGCGCCACCGCCGCAAGTCAGCTCACCATCACCAAACACCCGCACGGTTGCCTGATGATTTTCCCTCGCAATGAGTGGGAAAAATTTCGTGAGCGGATCGCTTCCTTGCCAATGCAAGCCCAGTGGTGGAAGCGTATTTTTCTAGGCAACGCCATGGATGTGGAGCTCGACGCAACCGGCCGCGTGCTGGTCTCGCCTGAGCTGCGGGCTGCTGCCGGCATCAGCAAAGACACGGTGCTGCTCGGCATGGGCAGCTACTTTGAATTGTGGGATTCAGCCACTTACGCGGCCCAAGAGGCTGAGCAGATGAAGGGCGAGATGCCCGACGTCTTCAAGGACTTTTCGTTCTGAAAGACCACGGTGCAAGATACATGGACACACCGCACCGTCTTGTTGAACGAAGCAGTCGACGCACTGCAGCTCAACCCGGACGGACATTACATCGACGCGACCTTTGGCCGCGGCGGTCATTCACGCTTGATTCTCTCGAAGCTGTCGCCGCAAGGCCTGCTGACAGCGTTCGACAAAGACCTAGACGCGATAGCCGAGGCGGCCACGATCAACGATCCGCGCTTCAACATTCGCCACGAAGGCTTCAGCCATTTGGGCGAGTTGCCGGTCAGCAGTGCCAGTGGGATTTTGCTGGACTTGGGTGTGAGTTCGCCGCAGATCGACAATGCGGCACGCGGTTTTTCCTTTCGCGGCAATGGGCCGCTCGACATGCGCATGGACACCACCCGTGGCCAGAGCGTGGCCGAGTGGCTGGCCGATGCATCCATAGAAAGCATGACGGAGGTCATACGTGAATACGGCGAAGAACGGTTTGCTGGGCAGGTTGCAAAGGCGATTGATCGTTGGCGCAACGAACGGGGCCCACTTGGGAGCACCGCTGAATTGGC
>CANFSO010000162.1 GCA_947449895.1 Comamonadaceae bacterium | reverse complement strand
GCGATTGCCGAGCTGGCCAAGGTCGGTTTTGACCCTGTGTTCGGTGCACGGCCACTGAAGCGGGCGATTCAGCAGCGCATTGAAAATCCGCTGAGCAAGCTGTTGCTCGAAGGGCGCTTTCCGCCCAAGAGCACTATTCCGGTGGATGTCGACACGATCCGCGACCCTGGCGTGTTCAGCTTTGGCGTTAGCCCCGCGGCTTGAATGATGTGAACTGCCGCGCCATGTCGGTATAAACCGACTTGTCGCTGTCAGTGTGGGCGGGCGGCGTCACCAACTTCAGCACAAAATAAAAATCACCGGGTGTGCTGCCCGGAATGCCGCGACCCTTGAGCCGCAGCTGCCGACCCGAACTCGATGCCGGTGGGATTTTGACCTCCACAGTTCCGTTGGGCGTCGGCGCCAGCACTTCGGCCCCGAGTGCCGCCTCCCACGGCGTGATGGGCAGGTCGAGGTAAACGTCGTGTTTGTCCACGCGGTAGTTGGGACTGCCAGCAGCGCGCGGTCGAAAGGCCACTTCTAAATACAAGTCTCCTGGCTTGCCGCCGTCGTTGCCCGGCGATCCTTGGCCACTGAGCCGGATGTTTTGTCCGGCGCGAATGCCCTTGGGCACGTCGAAGCTGATTTGGTGTGTTTGTTGTTTGCTGTTTTCTTGGGGATCCAACTGCGGCATGCGCAGGGTGAGTGTTTTAGTCGCGCCGGTGTAAACGTCTTCAATGTCAATCAGGATCTTGGCGTGATGGTCGTCACCCTTGTCGCTGAAGGCGGGCCGTCTTGAACGCACATTGCCGCGTGCACCCGCATGTCGACCGTTAGGTGCCGCAAAGCCATGGCTGAAGAGCGATTCAAAAAAATCGCTGAAGTCTTCGCCTCGGCCAGGCCCTTTCGCTTTGAACTCCCAATCAAATCCACGTCCAGCATGTTCGGACCCTGCGTTCCAGTCGGGCGGTGGCCGGAAGTCCTGTCCAGCTTTCCAATGGGCCCCTAACTGGTCATAGGCAGCTCGCTTCTCCGGGTCGCGCAACACTTCGTAGGCTTCCGACAAGTCTTTGAAGCGTGCCTCGGCATCTTTTTCCTGACTCACATCCGGGTGGTATTTGCGGGCGAGCTTTCGATGCGCTTTTTTGAGCTCGTCTGTACTGGCGTTGCGCTCGACGCCCATGATTTTGTAATAGTCCTTGTATTCCATGGATGGCCTGAAGTTGACTCATCGCAAGGTAGCAAAAATCGCCCTTGGCACGTGTCAGCGGCCACGCCAATTCGCATCAGGTCTGCGCTTATTTGGGTTGCCCAAATACTTGTACCCAATACACACCGCCGTCACTTTGCGGGTTGACGGCAAAGGCCAGTCCCATCTCGGTGTAGCGGGCCGTCATCAGGTTGGCGCAATGAGAGGGGCTTATTAACCAGCCTTGCACGGCCAGATCGGCATTCATTTGGCCGGAAGCGATGTTCTCGCCAATGGCTCGCCAATCGTAGCCCGCTCGACCGGCTCGCTCGGAGACGTGAAAACCGTCGCGACCGGTATGGCTGAAGTAGCTATAGCGCGCCATGTCTTTTGCATGCGCTGCAGATGCCGAGCGAAGTTTGGCATTCAGTCGCACCGGCTGTGCGGCGGCCAAGGCCTCCGAGCCACACATGCGCGCGTCGCTGCGTGCCTCGTTCACCAATTGCAGTACACGGGCTTCGATCTGATCTATATCGGCGTCGAGGGGCGGCAAAAACGGGATGGCCAAAATAATCCATACCTGTGAGCCCTTCCTGTAAAAGCCCATCTCTTTGAAATCAGCATCCATGACTGTCTGGCACGAATAGCGCGCAGCACCCTGTGCGATGGCTTTCGCACCAGCGTAGCCGTTGAGCGCAATCAAGGTTGTGCGAGGTGAGCGGTACCCAGTCGCTTTCAGCGCCTCGGCCAGTTCGGCTCCCGCCGCCGTGCGCGCAGCCGCTGCTGACAGTCGTGGGTCAGTGCGTAAGGCGCCTGCAGCGATGGGTTCGCCACGGCAACCTTGGGCGCGTACGCTGTTGAGGGCTTGTAGGAGAGCCTGCGGGTCTGCTGCTGGACTTTGTGTTTGTGCCTTTGCCTGTGCAGCGAGAATGGCAACCAAGCAAGCTAAAACAGCCCCTGAGAATAGACCCACGTGAAGTCTCATCAAAGATTTATTCCTTCCAAATTCAACACATATTACGATAGCGTTATGTCTACAACCAGCCCCTTGAACACCAACACCCCCTTGAGTCGTGATGCGGGCGTGATTGGGCTCGTTGGCCTGTCACACATGATCAGTCACTTCAGTCAGTTGCTGCTGGCACCCTTGTTTCCATGGCTTAAAGATGAGTTCAACGTCAGCTACACCGAGCTTGGATTTTTGATGACGATTTTTTTCGTCGTCTCCTGTGTGGTGCAGACTGGTTCCGGGTTTGTGGTCGATCGCTTCGGTCCGCGTCCTATTCTTTTTGCGGGCCTTAGCTTGCTGGGTATCGCCGCGTTGGGTTATTCAATCAGCACAAGCTACTGGATGTTGGCCGGCTTTGCGGTGGTGGCTGGGGTCGGCAACGGGGTGTTTCATCCGGTCGACTACACGCTCATCAATCGCAAGGTGAGCCCCTCCCGGCTAGGACATGCTTACAGCGTTCATGGCATCACGGGAAGTCTGGGCTGGGCCCTTGCGCCGGTGTTGTTGGTGAGTTTGACACTGACCTATTCGTGGCGGACAGCGTTGTTGGTGGCAGCTTTGTTGGCCTTTAGTGTGTTGGCCGTGCTGGTGATGAATCGGGACAAGTTGGCATTGCCAATTGTTCCGCCCGTGAAGGGTGTTGCCGCAGCAGAGGGCCGTCTGGAGTTTTTGAAAATTCCGGCGGTCTGGATGTGTTTTACCTTTTTCTTTGTCAACGCGCTTGGGCTCAGCGCGATGCAGGCCTTTGCCCCTGAAGCGGCACGTCGCCTGCACGATGTACCGCTGACTTTGGTGGCCATGTGCCTGACGGTTTACATGTTGGGCAGTGCCGGCGGTATGTTCACGGGCGGATTTTTGGCTTCTAATCCTGCACGCTGCGAACGTATTGTCGGTTTGGGTTTTGGGTCTGCCGCCCTGATTTCTGTGACCTTGGCTGTAGGCAGTTTTTATTCTCCGGTCGTGGTCCCTGTGCTCTTCGCTTTGATGGGGTTTTGCTCGGGCCTTGCAGCACCGTCACGTGATTTGCTGGTCAAACGCTCTACACCTGACAACGCGAGTGGTCGTGTTTATGGCGTGGTGTATTCGGGGCTGGACATTGGACAGGCCATTTCACCGCTTTTCTTTGGCGTGATGATGGATCACGGAAATTTCCGCGGCGTGTTGCTCGGCTTGGCACTGGTGCAAGGCATCTTGATCGTCAGCGCCTTCAGCGTTGGGCGTGTGCGGCGAACAGTGATGGCACCGGCTCAATTGGCTGCTTAACTGTTTCCAACTCTCAGGTAAGTTGCGCAAGCGGTCCAGTTGTTGACCTCAGTCGCGGCACAATAACGGCATGACTAAACAACTTGCCGGCCACCTTATCGTTGATTGCCTGATTGCTCAGGGCGTCACCCACGCCTTTGGCGTTCCGGGCGAAAGTTATCTTGCTGTGCTGGACGGGCTGCATGCGCGTCAGGGTCAGATCGACTTCGTGATTTGTCGGCAAGAGGGCGGCGCAGCCTTCATGGCGGAAGCCCATGGCAAGCTCACGGGCCGTCCTGGGGTTTGCATGGTCACCCGCGGTCCTGGTGCCACCAATGCCTCGATTGGCGTTCACACGGCCTTTCAGGACTCCACGCCGATGGTCCTGCTGGTGGGCGACGTGGCCAGCGACTGCCGTGACCGCGAAGCTTTTCAGGAAGTCGATTACGCCAGTTTCTTCGGCCCTAGCACCAAAGGTTTTGCCAAACGCGTCGAGCGCATTGACGACGCCAATCGCATTCCCGAATACATCGCCCGCGCTTTTTCCACCGCTATGAATGGCCGGCCCGGTCCCGTGGTGCTGGTCTTGCCGGAAGACATGCTGACCCAAATGACTGCCGCCCAACCTTTGCCCAAGGTTGAAGCTGTTCAGGCCTGGAGCGACCCCGGAGCACTGCGCACGCTGCGCGAAATGCTGTTGGCCTCCAAGCGGCCACTGGTCATTGCCGGCGGTGGCGGATGGACTCCGCAAGCCGCGCAAGCACTGCAGCGTTTCGCTGAGAATTGGCAACTGCCTGTGGGCAATGCGTTTCGGTTCCAGGACACCTTTGACAACCACCATCCGCTGTACGCCGGTGATGTGGGTATTGGCCTGAACCCAAAGCTGGCTGCACGCATCAAAGAGTGCGACTTGATCATTGCCATTGGCCCTCGTTTGGGCGAGATGACCACCGGCAATTACACGCTGATTGAAGCGCCCAGCCCCAAGCAAAAGCTGGTGCACATTCACGCCAGCGCTGAAGAGCTCAACCGCGTTTTTCAGGCGGACTTGGCCATCAACGCGACCATGAATGCCGCCGCTCGATCGCTGGAGGTTTTGACTGCGCCCGTGTCGGTGGCGTGGGAAGCTTGGACAGCGTCAGCCAATGCAGATTACTTGGGCAACTTGGTGCCGCAAGCACTACCGGGCGATATTGACATGCCTGCCATTGTGGGTTTGCTGCAAACGCATTTGCCTGACGATGCGGTGCTGACCAATGGTGCTGGCAACTTCGCCAGTTGGGTGCATCGTTTTTACAAACACCACGGCCTCGTCAAAGGCCACAAAACGCAGCTCGCGCCGACAGTCGGCGCCATGGGCTACGGTGTGCCTGCGGGTATTGCGGCGGCCATCACCACCGGGCGGGTGGTTTTTACCATTGCAGGTGATGGTGATTTTTTGATGAATGGGCAAGAGTTGGCGACCGCTGTACAGCACGGTGCCAAAACCATCATCGTTTTGCTCAACAACGGCATGTACGGCACCATTCGCATGCACCAAGAGCGCGAGTATCCCGAGCATGAAAGCGGTTCGCGCTTGAAGAACCCCGACTTTGCCGCGCTGGCCCGCGCTTACGGTTATGCCGGCGTGCGCATCACGCGCACAGCCGAGTTTGAGCCTGAGTTGTTGGCCGCGCTGAGCCGCGCGGAAGGGACAGTGATTGAAATCATGCTGGACCCGGAAGTCATCAGCACGCGCGGCACACTGTCGGCCATCACGCGCAAAGCCAAAGCCTCTGCAGGCTGAAAATTTTTAGCGCTTGACCTCAAAGGGCACACCGCCAAGGCGTGTACCGGCTTTGATGCCTTTCTTGGCAAACCAGCCCTGGTTCATCTCCAGCACGTAGCGAACCGGCTTGGTTGAACAGTGCGAGTCGGTGGTCTGAGGCTTCATGTCTGCTAGGTTGACGATGGTCCCATCGTCGGCCACAAACGCAGCGGTCAGCGGCAGCAACGTATTTTTCATCCAGAAGCACTGCAGCGAAGCCTCTTCGAAAATAAAAATCATGCCCTCTTGCTGGGGCATGTCTTTGCGAAACATCAGGCCAATTTCCCGCTGTTGCGGTGTCAGCGCGACCTGTGCCGTAATTTGGTACATGCCGGCCGTCAGCATCGTGCGTTGCAAGTCCAGTTGGGGCGTATTTTGTGCAATAACTGCGGTTGACCCCAAAAAGGCGATAGCCGACAAGAGTGTCTTGATGGCCCTTGTGGCGGTGGTGAAAGGCATATGGCAGTT
>CANFSO010000161.1 GCA_947449895.1 Comamonadaceae bacterium | reverse complement strand
TTGGGTTCAGTCCACCCGCGCGCCAGACGCCTTCACAACGCGTTCGTATTTTACCAATTCCTGCTTCATGAAGTCGGCAAACTGTTCTGGCGTGTTGGCCACCGGCTCAGCCATCAGGCTGGCAAAGCGGGTTTTGGTTTCGGGCGAATTCAAGGCTGCCACAAACGCCTGATTGAGCTTGGCAATCACCTCATGCGGCGTGCCGGCTGGCGCCACCAAACCCCACCACGTGTCGATTTCAAAACCTTTGAGAGTTTCAGCGATGGCCGGAATGTCGGGCAGGGCGGCGCTGCGTTTGGCGGTGGTCACAGCCAACGCTTTGAGCTTGCCGGCCTTGATGTTGGCTGAGGCGGTGGCGAGGTTGTCGAAATTGAAATCAACTTGCCCACCGAGCAAGGCCAGCTGAGCCGGGTTGCCACCGTTGTACGGAATGTGCAGCGCAAAAATGCCTGCTTCTTTCTTGAACATTTCACCGGCAAGGTGGCCTGCACTGCCGTTGCCACCGCTGGCGTAATTCAGTTTGGCCGGATTCGCCTTGGCGTAGCGAATCAAATCGGCCAGCGTGTTGATGTTCAAGCGGCGTGCTGTGTCGGCGTTGATGACCAGCACGTTCGGTACGCGCAGCATCTGCGTGATGGGCGCGAAATCGGTGGCGGCGTTGTACGGCATCTTGCTGTACAGCCAGGGGTTGATGGCGTGCGTGGCGACGGCCGCGATGCCGATGGTCAGGCCGTCAGGCGCGGCCTTGGCAATCGCGTCGACGCCGATGTTGCCACCGGCGCCGGGTCGGTTTTCAATGATGACCGTGCCCAGCGAATCCTTCACGCGCTCGGCCATCAGGCGCGCGGTCACATCGATAGGGCCACCCGGCGCGTAAGGCACGATGATCCGCATGACTTTGTTTTGCGTGTTCTGTGCCAAAGCGCTTTGGCCGCTTAGGGCCAGCACGGCGATGCAGCTCACGGCCAAAACGCGACGCACAGGCGAGAAGCGTTTGGTCGATATCGGCATGGATTTTTTTATTGTCATGGTGAGTTGTCTCCTAGCGTCTGCTAACAAGCCGGTAATCAAGCCAAGGCTTTGGCCTTGTCCGCTTCCGTCGTGAACGAGTCGGCAAAAAACTCTTCTTCAGGCAAGCCAGCCAGTTGGGTGTAATCGGTCTTGGCTGAGTCCACCACGATGGGCGCACCGCAGGCGTACACCTGATGCCCCGACAGGTCTGGAAAGTCTTGCAGCACGGCTTGGTGCACGAAGCCCGTTCGACCAGTCCAGTTGTCTTCAGGCAAGGCGTTGGACACTACGGGCACATAGCGCAGCTGAGGCATCTCAGCCATCCGAGCAACGACCCAGTCATTCATGTACAAATCGCTGGGCCGACGGCCGCCCCAGTACAGCACTGCAGGCCGTTGAATGTTCTTGTGCTGAAGGTGCTCAATCAGCGCCTTGATTGGCGCGAAGCCCGTGCCCGAAGCCAGCAGCACCATCGGCTTGGCGCTGTCTTCACGCAAGAAGAAACTGCCATACGGCCCTTCGATGCGCTGGATGTCTTTTTCCTTCATGGTGCTGAAGACTTGGTCGGTGAACTTACCGCCCGGCATGTGACGAATGTGCAACTCTAAGCCCGGTGTCTCGGTTTGCGTGTGCGGCGCATTGGCCATCGAATAGCTGCGGCGGTCACCGTCGCGCAGCAAAAACTCAACATACTGACCGGCGTGGTACTTGAAGACATCGCTGGCCGGCAACTGCAGGCGAAGGGCGATGACATCGCTGGAGAGACGCGTCAAACTGCTGACGCGCACCGGCATTTTCTTGATCGGGAACGCGCTCTCGTCGGTCACTTGGCGTGACTCCAGCACCACGTCGCTCTGCGGCACGCCGCAGCAAGTCAGCACAAAACCATTGGCTTCTTCTTCGTGTGACAAAGCTTTGAGCTGGTGCGGGCCGTGGCTCACTGTACCTTCGAGCATTTTGCATTTACACGAGCCGCAGGCGCCGTCTTTGCAACCGTAAGGCAGGCCGATGCCTTGACGAATGGCCGCGGCCAACATAGCCTCGTCGGGGTTGACGCTGAAGCTGCGGCCACTCGGCTGCACAGTCACGTTGAAACTCATGTTGTTATCCTTGGTATCTTTGGTGTGTCTCAGGCCCACTGGGCCACTGGGAATTAGGGGGGTGCTGCGATTTAGCAAAGCCTCCAATTTTGCCTCTAAACCGAAAACCCGAGTGATCGGACACCATCCGTCGTTTTTTCAGCCTTTACTCGGCTTCATTCGCCTTCTTTCGACCTATGCCTAATTTTCTCGGCGCTTTGCCATTTCGCTTTCGCCGCCCGCGTATTCTCATCGTCGGCTGTGGTGACGTGGGCCAGCGTGTGGCTGCCCAGTTGCCACCTAACATCAGGTTGCTGGCACTGACCTCGTCGGCCGACAAAGTTGACGCGTTTCGCAGTCAGCGCATCACGCCGCTGCAGGGCAACCTCGATCAGCCCGAGACGCTGCGCCGGCTGTCGGGCATCGCTACGCGTGTCGTGCACTTGGCACCGCCGCCCAGCGAGAACATGCCTGACTGGCGGCGTGACCCGCGCACGCTGGCCTTGCTGCGCGCCTTGCGTTTGCGCGGCTTGCCCGACGCCGTGGTCTATGGCTCCACCAGCGGTGTCTACGGCGACTGCGCAGGCGAGTGGGTCAACGAGGCGCGCAGCGTCAACCCAGACACGCCGCGAGCGCAGCGCCGTGTCGATGCTGAGCAGCAACTGCGATTTTTTGGCCGTGCCACTGGCACGCGCGTCCACAGCTTGCGCATTCCGGGTATTTACGCGCCGAACCGGGAAGGCGGCACGCCGCGCAATCGTTTGCTCAAAGGCACGGCCGTGCTGCAAGCCGAAGACGACGTTTACACCAACCACATTCACGCTGATGACTTGGCGCGCGCCTGCATTGCAGCGCTTTGGCGCGGCAAGCCGCAGCGCAGCACCAATGTCAGCGACGACACCGAACTCAAAATGGGTGATTATTTTGATCTGGCTGCAGGCCTTTATGGTTTGCCAAAGCCGCCGCGTTTGTCGCGTCACACAGCGCAGCAGCAGTTGCCCTTGATGTTGCTGAGCTTCATGGGCGAGTCACGCCGACTGGACAACCAGCGTCTCAAGCGCGAACTGCGTGTTCAACTGCATTACCCGACCGTGCGAGAAGGCTTGACCCTGGTCGCTTAGTTCGTTAACGCTCCAGCACTGTCGTAGCGAGCGAAGCGCGGCAACCCATCTCTGCGCGCCTCAAATCCCAGCTGGTCGCTTCAGCGACAGCATCCGGTCTTGCGGTTTCAGCACCACGGTTTTGATGTCAGTGCCCTGCAGCACGGTAAGCTTCACCGGTGTGTCTGGACTGCTGCGAGCCCAGAGTTTTTTATAAAAACTTTCCAGCGTCGTGACCTTGCTGTCGTCCACAGCCAGCACCACATCGCCGGTCGCAAGACCCGCGACTTCGGCCGGGCTGTCTTCACTCACGCGGACGATCTGCACGCGGCCGCCTTGCTCACTTGACGTCAATCCAAGCCAAGGCCGGTGGCTTTGCCGGCTGCTGCCAGAGCGTTGCAATTCGGCGAGTATCGGTTTGAGTAAATCAACCGGAACAAACATATTGCCCGGCACGCGTTTGCTTTCACCCAGCGCGTCCGCCACCAGCAAAGAGCCAATGCCGAGCAGTTCGCCGCGTTGATTGAACAAGGGTGCACCGCTGTGGTTACCGTCACCCGCCGTGACTGGTGGACTGGTGAAAAGGGCGCTGTCGATGTGGTATTCCCACGTGCCCGAAAAAGCCCGTTGGCTGACTAACTGCGTCATGCTGACGTCACTGTCTTGCCCGTCGGCTGTGGCGCCTGTCACCACCAGCAAGGGCTCGCCGATTTTCAAATTATGTTGGCTGCCCAAGTTGACGGGTTTGATGCCGCGCAGCGGCAGCAGCGGTTTGAGCAAGCCAAAGCCGGTGGCAATGTCATAAGCCACGGCCACCGCTGGCAGCGTTTTTCCCTCTTGCGTGACGATCTCGATTTGCTGCGCTTCCAGCATCAAATAGCCGATGGTCAGCACCAAGCCATCGGCACCAATCACCACGCCAGAACCGGCGCGCTCCTGACCCAGCGAACGAGCCGAGCGAGCGCCTTCGGCGGCAGTCACTTGGATGCCGACCACCGCAGCGCTGGCACGGCTCAGAGCGTCTATTTGTGTTTGGGCTGGGCTTGAAAGTTGTGTGGCGGCACGTGCATGCAGCGCTGCAGTCAGCAGAAAAGTGGTCGCTGCCAAGAGGGTGAAACCGGAGGCCACCGCGAAGGCAAAATCCGGACGCTTGAAGCTAAAACTTGAGGCATGCATGACGCTGCTCCAAAAAGTGATGCGGGTATGCGCAAATGAAGAATGCGCCTGATTCGATTTCCCCGCATCAGCAGGGGGGATTGCCGCTCAGCGCGTCAGTCGCGCGTGTACCCAATGTGCGACAGCCAACAGGCGGTGGTCGTCAGCAAAGCGCCCCACCAGTTGCAGGCCAACCGGTAAGCCCGTGCGGCCGCGAGCAAACGGCAGGTGAATGCAGGGCAGTCCGAGCAGCGTCCAGCCACGGCAAAACAAGGGGTCACCCGTGGTCGTTAGCCCTGCCGGCGCTTCACCGACAGCGCTAGGCGCCAGAAACACGTCGAGATCGCGGAACAGGCCGTCGGCGACGTGACGTTGATGGGCCACCGCCTGCAAGTTCTGCGCGTGAGTCTCGCCGCTGATACGCATGCCGTCCTCCAGCAGCGCCAGTAGCGGGGCACTCAACCGCTGCGCATGGTGCTGGTGTTCATGGCGCAGTGAACGGGCGGTTTCAAACATCTGTACCGCCTTTTGCCTAGCCACCAGCCCCTGCAGTTCAGCCGGCAGCGTCACCGGTTGAGCGAAGCCCGCCAAGGCTTTTTCGGCCTGCGCCCAAGCTTGCTGCGTGTCTTCATCGGCCAAATTCCAGTCTGGCGTGGCGCACAGGCCAATGCGTGGCGCAGAAATGGCAGAGGCGTCGAAATTGCGCGGGTCTGCCAGCCGCGTGTCGCCGGTCAGCACAGCGCCGAGCAAGGCCACATCGCGCACGCTGCGGCCAAAGCCACCAATGGTGTCCAGCGTCTCCGACAAGCTTTTAACGCCTGCTCTGCTGACTCGGTTGTGGCTGGGTTTGTAGCCGACGATGCCGCAAAAAGCCGCCGGCCGAATCAGTGAGCCCGCGGTTTGCGTTCCCAGCGCCAACGGCAACATGCTGTCGGCTACGGCAGCGGCTGAACCGCTGGAAGACCCGCCGGGCGTGTGCTGACTATTGTGCGGGTTACGCGTGACACCAGGGTGCATATTGGCCAGTTCGGTGCTGACGGTTTTGCCCAGCAACACCGCGCCGGCTTCTCGGCATAAAGCGACAGCGGCGGCATCGGCCAGCGGCTGTTGGCCGGCATAAATCGGTGAGCCATACGCTGTGGGCAGGTCGGCGGTGTCGAGTAAATCCTTCACGCCAAACGGCAGGCCGTGCAGCAGCCCGCGCACTGGGCCGGCGTCCAGCGTGCGTGCTAAAGCCAGCGCCGCATGGGTATTCAGCTGGACGAATGCACGCACCTCCGCGTCGCGTTGCTCAACTCGGTCTAGGCAAGACCGCACCAAGTCAACGGCCTGAATGTCGCGACGGGCCAA
>CANFSO010000160.1 GCA_947449895.1 Comamonadaceae bacterium | reverse complement strand
GCTTTTTCAAGCCCGTGCTCTTGCTCGGCCACATGCATGCGCGGCACGTCAGCTGGCACATTGGGCTGGTAGAACAGGCGGCTGAAATCCAGGCCGTCGGCCTTCCAGTGCTCCACGCCTTTTTGTGTGTCGAGAAAATCAGCACGGCCAATCAAGTCGTCGAACTTGCGGATGCCGAGTTGCGCCATCAATTGGCGCGCTTCTTCGGCGACAAAGAAGAAATAGTTGACGACATGCTCAGGCTTGCCGCTGAACTTCTGGCGCAAGACGGGGTCTTGCGTGGCCACGCCCACCGGGCAGGTGTTGAGGTGGCATTTTCGCATCATGATGCAGCCTTCGACCACCAACGGTGCGGTGGCGAAGCCGAACTCGTCAGCGCCCAACAGCGCGCCAATGACGACGTCACGGCCGGTCTTCATCTGACCGTCAGCCTGCACCCGAATACGACCGCGCAAGCGGTTCAGCACCAGCGTCTGCTGGGTTTCAGCCAGACCGATTTCCCAGGGTGAACCGGCGTGCTTGATGGACGACCAAGGCGAAGCGCCTGTGCCACCGTCATGGCCGGCGATCACCACGTGGTCGGCCTTGGCCTTGGCCACGCCGGCGGCAATGGTGCCAACGCCGACTTCAGAGACCAGCTTGACGCTGATGCTGGCGCGCGGATTGACGTTTTTCAAATCGTGAATCAGCTGCGCCAAGTCTTCGATGGAGTAAATGTCGTGGTGCGGAGGCGGCGAAATCAGACCCACGCCCGGCACTGAATAACGCAGTGAACCGATGTATTCCGAAACCTTTCCGCCGGGCAGCTGACCGCCCTCGCCGGGCTTGGCGCCCTGGGCCATCTTGATCTGAATCTGGTCTGCTGAGACCAAGTATTCAGCCGTCACACCAAAGCGGCCGGAAGCGACCTGCTTGATTTTGGAGCGCAGCGAGTCGCCGTCTTGCAAAGGCATGTCGACTTCGACGACGCTCTCGCCAATCACGCTTTTCAGCGTCTGGCCCTGCTTGATCGGGATGCCTTTGAGTTCTTGGCGGTAACGGTTGGGATCTTCTCCGCCCTCGCCCGTGTTGCTCTTGCCGCCAATCCGGTTCATGGCAACGGCCAACGTGGCATGTGCCTCGGTGCTGATGGAGCCGAGTGACATAGCGCCAGTGGCAAAGCGCTTGACGATCTCTTTGGCAGACTCGACTTCGTCGATCGGGATGGCTTTGGACGGGTCGATCTTGAACTCGAACATGCCGCGCAGCGTCATGTGGCGACGGTTCTGGTCGTTGATCAGCTGCGCGTATTCCTTGTAGGTGCTCCAGTTGTTGGCGCGCGTGGCGTGTTGCAGTTTGGCAATCGCGTCGGGCGTCCACATGTGGTTTTCGCCGCGCACGCGCCAAGCGTATTCGCCACCAGCATCCAACATGGTGGCTAGCACCGGGTCTTCGCCAAAGGCGGCGCGGTGCATGCGCAAGGCTTCTTCGGCAATTTCAAAAATGCCCATGCCTTCGACTTGGCTGGCCGTGCCGGTGAAGTACTTGTTGATGGTGGCGCGGTTCAAGCCGATGGCTTCAAACAGCTGCGCACCGCAGTAGCTCATGTAGGTCGACACGCCCATCTTGGACATGATTTTCGACAAACCCTTGCCAATGGCCTTGGTGTAGTTGTAAACCGCTTTTTCAGCAGTGAGTTCACCCGGCAACCCGGCGACCATTTCGGCCAGCGTTTCAATCGCCAGGTAAGGATGGACTGCCTCCGCGCCGTAACCCGCCAGCACGGCGAAGTGATGTATTTCACGGGCAGAACCGGTTTCAACCACCAAGCCGGCTGTTGTGCGCAGGCCTTCTCTGACCAAGTGCTGGTGCACAGCCGACAAGGCCAGTGCAGCCGGAATGGCGACCTGCGTCGGGCTGACGGCGCGGTCACTGACGATCAGGATGTTCTTGCCACTTTTGATGGCATCCACCGCTTCAGCGCACATCGAGGCCAGCTTGGCTTCTACACCTTCATGGCCCCAGTCCAGTGGGTAGGTGATGTCCAGCGTGTAGCTTTTGAATTTGCCTTGCGTGTGGGCTTCGATGTCACGCAGTTTCTGCATGTCGGCGGTGTTGAGCACCGGCTGGCTGACCTCTAGACGCATTGGCGGGTTCACTTGATTGATGTCCAGCAAATTCGGCTTGGGGCCGACAAAGGACACCAGCGACATGACGATGGCTTCGCGGATCGGATCGATCGGCGGGTTCGTCACTTGGGCAAACAACTGCTTGAAGTAGTTGTACAGCGGCTTGTCTTTGTTGGACAGCACGGCCAGCGGGCTGTCATTGCCCATGGAGCCGGTGGCTTCCTCGCCATTGATGGCCATCGGCGACATCAGGAATTTGATGTCTTCTTGCGTATATCCGAACGCCTGCTGACGATCGAGCAGCGACACACCGGAGTCAGCCACCACAGTGCTCAGCGCACTGCCTGCAGCGGCAGCAGTCACGTCAGCCAGCTTGATCCGCAGGTTCTCAATCCACTGCTTGTACGGCTTGCTGTGCGACAGTGTGGCCTTGATCTCTTCGTCGTCGACCATGCGGCCTTGTTCGAGGTCAATCAAAAACATCTTGCCCGGCTGTAGGCGCCATTTGCGTATGATCTTGTGCTCCGGCACCGGCAACACGCCGGACTCTGAGGCCATGATGACCAAGTCATCATCGGTGACGCAGTAGCGCGATGGACGCAGGCCGTTGCGGTCCAGCGTGGCGCCAATCTGACGACCGTCGGTAAAGACGATCGATGCTGGGCCGTCCCACGGCTCCATCATGGCTGCGTGGTATTCATAAAACGCTTTGCGGCGCTCGTCCATGGTGGCGTGCTGCTCCCATGGCTCGGGAATCATCATCATCACGGCTTGGCTGATCGGGTAGCCAGCCATCGTCAGGAGTTCAAGGCAGTTGTCGAAGGTGGCGGTGTCAGACTGGTCGGCAAAGCTGATCGGGTAGAGCTTTTGCAAGTCTGCCCCCAGCACCGGAGAGGACATCACGCCTTCGCGGGCCTTCATCCAGTTGTAGTTGCCCTTGACGGTGTTGATCTCACCGTTGTGCGCGACGTAGCGATACGGGTGCGCCAGCGGCCATTCTGGGAAGGTGTTGGTCGAGAAACGCTGGTGCACCAGCCCCAAGGCGGAGACGCAACGCGTATCGCTGAGGTCTTTAAAGTAAACCCCGACTTGGTCTGCCAACAGCAAGCCTTTGTAGACCACCGTGCGGCTGGACATGCTCGGCACGTAATATTCTTTGCTGTGCGTCAGCTTGAGGTTTTGTATGGCTCGGCTGGCGGTTTTGCGTATGACGTACAGCTTGCGCTCCAGCGCGTCCTGGACGATCACATCATTGCCACGGCCAATGAAAATCTGACGCAGGATGGGTTCTTTTTCGCGCACGGTCGGCGACATCGGCATGTCCCGGTTGACCGGCACGTCGCGCCAGCCCAGCATCACTTGGCCTTCGAGGCGAACAGCGCGCTCCATGGCTTGCTCGCAAGCCAGACGGGAAGCGTGCTCTTTCGGCAAAAACACCATGCCGACACCATATTCGCCAGGCGGCGGCAGCTCGATCCCCTGCAGCGCCATTTCTTCACGGTACAGCGCGTCCGGCAGCTGAATCAAAATACCCGCGCCATCGCCCATCAATTTGTCAGCGCCAACAGCGCCCCGATGGTCCAGGTTTTCGAGGATCTTCAGACCCTGCTGCACGATGGCATGGCTCTTATGGCCCTTGATGTGCGCGACAAAGCCCACACCACAAGCATCATGCTCGTTGTGGCCTGAGTACAAACCGTGTTGTTCAAAATCCTTGATTTCAGCAGCCGTGGTCATGGCAATCCCCATCCAAAACAGTCAATAAAAATCCGACTAGCGAGCATAGTGCAGAGCAACAATAATGCCAAACAAAATAAATGGGGTCAGATCCCTTTTATTTTGTTTGATGATCGCTACACACTTAAAATAGGGTCAGATCAATAGTAATGACAACGTTTATCGCGCAGGGATGTCGGGAAGTCTGGGTCTGCCACGTTGACCCGGGGCTAGGCGACGCGTCGTGTCCTCTTGTAAGTTCTTCAAAAACGCTGCTGAGCCCAGTACCCAACCCGTCAAGGCGGTGCGCGTTAAGGCTTCTTGCTGCTGAGGCGAAATGCCTGCTAGCACCAGTTCGCGGTACGCCGCCTCACGCGCAAACGGCGTGTTGCCTAGGCTCCAAAGCAGTGCATGTGTCGTCACCAACTTGTCCACGCTTTGTCCAATACAGTGCCTGTGGCTCGACCACGGGTACTGCGCCGGCTCTGCCACCATGCCAGCGCGCACCGGATTGAGGTCGATATAGACCATGCAGGCGAGCAAGTAACGCTCGGTTTCGATCACAGTCGATTTGTAGCGGCCTTCCCACAAAGTACCGCTGCGGCCATGCCGATTGTTGAAATACCGCACATAGCTGCGGCCCACCGCCTGCATCAATTGCGGCAGGCCATCTTGGGTTTCAGGCGTGGCCAGCAGGTGAAAGTGGTTGTCCATCAGCACATAGGCGTGCAGCGCGACTTTAAAGCGAGCCGCGTGATCTGCCAACAACGCCAACAGGCGCAGCCGGTCAGCATCATCCAGCACGATCAGCTGGCGGTTGTTGCCACGCTGGATCACGTGGTGCGGATAACCGGGAACAGTGAGGCGGGGTTGGCGGGCCATGGGCGATTTACGGGACGTTCAGGCTCACAACAGCTTGCGACCCGTCAGACGCTCATGCTCGCGTCCGGCAAAACGGTCGGTCATGCCGGCGATGTAATCGGCTACAGCGCGGGCTGCGTCAGGTCTGGCGGCATGTTCAGGCGGCATTTCAGACGGTTGCGCTGAATAGGCGTCGAACAGCTCACGAACAACGATCTGGGCCTGACCGGTCATCTGCATCACCTGCGGATGGCGGTAGAGCTGCGCAAACAAAAATTGCTTCAGCGCTGTCGATTGCGCATGCATAGCGGGGCTGAAACTCAGCAAGGGGCCGGCCAAACGGGCCTCATCGGCACTGGCCGGTGCAGCTTGCTTAAGCGCCTGCCGCGTGGCGGCGATGACGTCATAAACCTGCGCGCTGAGCATGCGGCGGATGGTTTCGTACAGCAAGCGGCGGGCTCGCGGCGGCTCGGCCAAGTCGGGAAACTCGGCCAGCGCCTCGACACGGTAGCGCTCAAACAGCTCGACCGACTGCAGCTGCGCCATGGTGATCAAGCCTGAGCGCACGCCGTCGTCAATGTCATGCGCGTTGTAGGCGATGGCGTCGGCCAAATTGCACAGCTGCGCCTCCAAGCTGGGCTGGCTGCGGTCTAAAAAGCGCCGGCCTACGCCGCCCGGCTCTGACTGCTCAATCAGCTCGGCGTTGCGGTGCGAGCAATGTTTGAGAATGCCTTCGCGGGTTTCAAAGGTCAGGTTCAGGCCGTCATAGGCCGGGTAGCGCGCTTCCAACTGGTCGACGACCCGCAGACTTTGCAAGTTGTGCTCAAAACCGCCATGCGCCGCCATGCAGTCATTCAGTGCGTCTTGCCCGGCATGGCCAAAGGGCGTGTGGCCTAGGTCGTGTGCCAACGCCACTGCCTCCACCAAGTCTTCGTTCAAGCCCAAAGGCCGGGCGATCGAGCGGCTCAGCTGCGCGACTTCGAGCGAATGCGTCAAGCGCGTGCGAAACAGGTCGCCCTCATGGTTCAAAAAAACCTGCGTCTTGTAGACCAAGCGCCGAAAAGCCGTGGAATGGACGATACGGTCGCG
>CANFSO010000159.1 GCA_947449895.1 Comamonadaceae bacterium | reverse complement strand
GGTCGACCGTCGATGGCGAAAAATGCCCGATGTTGCGCGGCGACCTGATCTTGACACCCACAGGACTGTGGCACGAGCATGGTCACGACGGCACAGAACCGGTGATCTGGCTCGACGTGCTCGACTTGCCGCTGGTCTATTACATGGAGACGAGTTACCACGTCAACGGTGGCCGCCAAGAAGTCACGCCCGGTCACGGCGAACGCTCTTATGCCCGTGGCGGTCTGCTGCCGACACCGGTGTTCGAGCGCTCCAACAAAGCTTACCCGATGCTGCGTTACCCCTGGGCGGATGCACGCGCGGCACTGGAGTCGCTGGCGGCCAACCAGCCGCCAGAGCAGGCGGTGCAAATCACGTATGCCAACCCGCAGACCGGCGCTCACGCAGAAAACATCTTGGGTTTTTATGCCTTGATGCTGCGTCCGGGCCAAACCTTGACGCTGCCCACGCGCAGTCCGGCGATGGTGTTCCACGTCATCGAAGGGGCTGCCCAAGTGCAGGTGGCAGAGCAGAACTTTCAACTGGCCGAGGCCGACACTTGCTGCGCACCCGGCTACACGTCGGTGACTTTGAGCAACGCATCGACCACACAAGCCGCTTTCATCTTTATCGCTGACGAGACACCGTTGCACCAGAAGCTCGGCGTCTACGAAATGCGCCCCTGAATTTTTATTTTCTTATTAGGACTTTCTACGATGACCACTCGCTACATCTGGACACCCCCAGCCGTTCTCTCGCTACCCATCCGCGGCACAAGCGATCGCCTGCCGATCAACCGCATCTTCTGCGTCGGCCGCAACTACCACGCGCACGCGATCGAGATGGGCAAGCCGGTCGACAAGTCGATTGAGCGCCCGTTCTACTTCAACAAGTCACCGCAGACCTTGGTGCAAAGTGGTGCCACCGTGGCCTACCCGCCAGAAACCACCAACTACCACTACGAGATGGAGCTGGTCTTGGTCGTTGGTGAGTCGGGCTTTCGGGTCAAAGCCGAAGACGCCCACACCATCATTTACGGCTACGCCTGCGGTCTGGACATGACCCGGCGCGACCTGCAACTCATTGCCCGCGACAAAGGCCGGCCCTGGGATTTGGGCAAAGACTTTGAGCAATCGGCGGTGGTCGGTGAAGTCGTGCCCATGCCCGGTGTGGTGATTGAGAACGCCGCGCTGGCGCTGACGGTGAACGGCCAGCCGCGTCAGAAGTCGGACTTGAACAAGCTGATCTGGAACATCCGCGAACAAATCGCTGACTTGTCGCTGTTCTACCACCTCGAACCCGGCGACCTGATCTTCACCGGCACACCTGAAGGCGTCGGCCCGGTCGTGGCGGGTGACCACATCGAAGGCTCTGTCGAAGGTGTTGGCAGCATTTCACTGACCATAGCCGCTGCGGAGTAAGTGATGAATCTGCACAGCTTTTTTCGCAGCGGCACCTCACACCGGCTGCGGATTGCCCTGAATCTCAAAGGACTGGCCTACAACTATGTGGCTGTGGATTTGCGCCGCGAGGAGCACCTGAGCGATGCCTTTCGTGCCGTGAATCCGCAAGGCATGGTGCCGGCACTGGAGATTGATGGGCAGATCAAAACGCAATCACCCGCCATCATCGAGTGGCTGGAAGAACGCTATCCAACGCCCGCTTTGTTGCCTTCCAATATCGATGATCGCGCGCATGTGCGGGCTTTGGCGGCGATCGTCGGTTGCGACATCCATCCCATCAACAACCGGCGAATTTTGGAAGCGCTGCGCAGCGAATTCGGTGCCGACGACGCGGCCATCAATCGTTGGTGTTCGACTTGGATCACGGCCGGCTTTGATGCCTTTGAGGCCTTGCTGGCCGCAAACCAGCGCCGGGGTGATTTTTGCTTTGGAGACGCGCCTTCTCTGGCGGACGTCTACCTCATTCCACAAGTTGAAAGCGCACGCCGCTTCAAGGTCGACATGGCGCGCTGGCCGCTCATCAGCGCGGTTGACGCGGCTTGCGCACAGATTGACGCCTTCCGGCTTGCCGCCCCGGCGCTGCAACCGGATGCGGGCTGACAAACGGCTCGGCCATCAATCTCCTGAGATGTTTCGATCTTTGATTAGCTTGCCAAAGCGCGCCGTGTCCTCATGAGCCTTGGCGTCGAATTCAGCGGGCGTCATCGGCGCTACTTCACCACCCAGCGCGGCAATCCGGTCTTTGACGACCTGCGTGGCCAATATTTTGTTGATCTCGGTGTTCAGTCGAGTCACTATGGCGACTGGCGTGCCGGTAGGGGCATAAAAACCAAAGACCGTGTCGGCGTCAAAGTCCTTGAGTCCGACTTCGCTGAGAGTCGGTACATTGGGAAACAGCTGCGAACGTTTCGGGCTGCCTACAGCCAGCAGCCTGAGCTTGCCGGCGCGCACATGGTTGAGTCCGATACCCGGGTCGAACATGAAGTTCACCTGGCCACCCAGTAAGTCTTGCATCGCGGGGGCCGCGCCGCGGTAGGGCACATGCACAGCATAGGTCTGCGTCATGGCTTTGAACATCTCTCCGGCCAGATGCGGCGATGAGCCGTTGCCGGGGGAACCGTAGGTCAGCTTGCCTGGATTGGCCTTGGCGTACGCAATGAACTCTTTTGCATCTTTGACAGGAAGCGACGGGTTGACCTCTAGAAACACCAACACGCGGGCCGCCGCCGCCACCGGGATGATGTCCTTGGCCGGGTCAAATGACATCTTGTTGTAGATGGCCGGGTTGATCGACACCAACCCGCCCGAGGTTAGCAGCAGTGTGTAGCCATCAGCTGGCGATTTGGCCAGCGCATCGCCCCCGATATTGCCACCTGCGCCTGCCCGGTTTTCCACGATCACCGGCTGCCCCAGCACTTCTTGCAGGGGCAGGGAGATCACACGGGCAATCTGGTCGGCCGCACCGCCGGGTGGGAAGTTGACGATGAGTTTGATCGGTTTAGACGGCCAAGTCTGGGCCAGCAATGGCAGTGGTGACAGGATATTGGCGCCTAAAAAAAGAACTAGAAAATTGCGCCGAATATAAGAGAGTTGTTTGGAATTCATTTTGCGAATCATGTGTGTGTCTCCGGTTGGATTTTTGTTGTAGCGTGTCATTCAAGGGTGATATTTGCGCGCAAAACCACTTTTTTCCATTTCGCAAGATCGGTCTTGAGGCGCTCGCCCAGTGCCTCGGGCGTGCTGGGCGTCAGCTCATAGCCGGCCTGGCGCATGCGCTCGGTGAGCTCGGGCTGGCGCAACACCGTCGCGGTGGCTTCGCGCAGGCGGCGCAGCACCTCAGGCGGCGTTCCAGCCGACGCAAACAGTCCGTACCAGACGTCGTGGTCGATCCCTTTCACGCCGCTCTCAGCCAAAGTTGCCAGCTCGGGCAGTAGCGACGAGCGTTTATTGTTGCCAATCACGGCAATTCCACGCAGCTTGCCGGTCTGGATGTGCTGCGCCAGGGACGGCACCGTTACCAAGACCATGTCGATCTGGCCACCGAGGGCGTCGTTGATGGCCGGCCCCGTTCCCCGGTAGGGAATGTGATCGAGTCTGCTCCCTGTGGTGAATGCATACAGCTCGCCAAACAGATGCGGTGAAGTGCCGACACCCGGGGTGCCGTACTGTATGGCCTTACCTTGTGATTCGGCTGCAAGTGATTTGGCATCGGTTGCCTTGACGTTGGCAGGGTTCACCGCAATCGCCATCTGCGTCGAGGCGACGAGTGATATGGGCGTGAAGTCGCGCACAGGGTCGTATTTGATTGACTTGTAAAGGTTTGGATTGGTGCCTAGGTAGTCGTTGGCGAATAGCAGCGTGTAGCCATCTGCGGGCGAATGCGCTGCGAACTCGGTGCCAATGTTGCCGCCGGCGCCTGAGCGGTTGTCGACAATCACAGGCTGACCTAATGCGGCCGACAACCGCTCGGCAAATGGTCGCGCGATGCCGTCAAAGCCACCACCGGGAGGAAAAGGTACAACCAGTTTGATGGGCCGGTTGGGGTAGGGCTGTGCCATGGCGGTAGAAACCACTGCTAAGCTAGCCAATACCATCGCACCAAGTCTGAGGGTGCGTAAAATTTTGCGCGACTTCATGCGGTTTGCTCTAGGGCTGGGGTAGCTTGCGAGGAGTCAGCTTGGGCTGAAATATCAGGTAGCCGAATTTCAAGCAGCACTACGGGGGTGCTGGCCGCCAGCGTTAGCGGCGATGCATCGCTGTACAGCGCAGACCACTTGTCCCAATCACGACCAACCGTGTGACCTTGTCCTTGCAGCACAAAAACCAAGGTATTGGCCTCCAGCGTGATCTGGCTACCGGGCGCGAGTTTCCATTGAGCTAGTCGCAGTTCACCCTCGGTTGCCGACAGTAGGTGGCGCCGAGCCACGCCAACATCTTGGCCAGTTTCACGCCAGCTGAAAGCTTCTGGGTCGATGAATACAGGTTTTTGGTATCGGCTTCCGGGATATTTCAGCTCCCGACCATTCAGGTCCTCCCAGACCGCCTCATAGGCATCCTGGCTGTATTTGCTGCCATCGGCCCGTGTGGAGCGGTAGACACCCTTCTCGAATGTGCCGCTGCCCTTGAGCTTTTCCACGCCGGCCTGGAACGCAGCCTCCGGTATGTAGCCGCTGCCGCTGGCGCCTCCGAACTGAAGCACCAGCGTCAACGACTCGCCCGAGATGCTTTGCGGACCGTAGAACACGCCTTCGGGGAAGTAGCCCAGCGTGCCTGACTCCATCACGCCATCGCGATCAAAGTCGGCAGGTCCTTCCAGTTGGACGCGGATCTGTTCAAAATTATGGCGGTGCCGGGGCGAGAGGAAGTCTGCATAGGTGCGAGACAGCTGAAGGAAGAAGTTGCCGGGCGAGCCTTCATGTCCATGCAGCATGGAGTGAGCGCGGAACGTGCCTTGCCGAGCATGCTGCCGCTCGACCAGCGGCACGTCTGAGAAGTTGACGAGGGTTGTCATAAAAAGCCCTTTTAAATAATCGAAATATTCAGAACGGGTAATGCCGCGGCGTCGTCTGCACCGTCACCCAGCGCAGGTCCGTGAAGGCTGCGACGCCGGCCTGTCCGCCAAAGCTGCCTATGCCGCTGCCTTTGATGCCACCGAAAGGCATCTGCGGCTCGTCGTGAACGGTTGGGCCGTTGATGTGGCAGATGCCCGACTGGATGCGCCCGGCCACCTGGAGCGCCCGGGCGATGTCACGGCCGAACACGGCGCTGGACAGGCCGTAGTCGTTGTCGTTGGCGCAGGCGATGGCTTCTTCGACGCCGTTGACGCGCACGATGCCCTTCACCGGGCCGAAGGATTCTTCGCTGTAAATCTTCATCGCTGGGGTCACATGGTCGATCAGCGTGGCCGGCATCAACGTGCTGTCGGCCTTGCCGCCACACAGCAGCGTGGCACCTTTTTCCAGTGCATCATCGATCAGCGTGTTGCAGCGTTGCACCGTGCTCATGTCCACAACGGAGCCCAGTACCACAGGGCCTTGGCGCGGGTCACCCAGCGGCAGGCTGGCCGCCTTGGCTGCGAGTTTTTTGACAAACGCATCGGCAATGGACGCGTCCACAATGATGCGTTCGGTGGACATGCAAATCTGCCCTGAGTTGGCGAAGGCGCCAAAGGCGGCAGCGTTCACGGCGGCATCCAGGTCGGCATCGTCGAGCACGATCAGCGGCGCCTTGCCGCCCAGCTCCAGCAGGGCCGGCTTGAGGTAGCGGGCGCAATGGCCGGCGATGATCCGGCCGACGGCGGTTGAGCCGGTGAAGTTCACGCGGCGCACGGCCGGGTGGGCAATCATGGCTTC
>CANFSO010000158.1 GCA_947449895.1 Comamonadaceae bacterium | reverse complement strand
GTGGCAAGCGCTTAACCCAGCGCCCGCTTCAAGCGAATTTCTTCTAGGCGGGCGATGCCGACCGGGACGGTTTTGAGCGTTGTCATTTCACGCTTGAAGCCGGCATGCTCAAAGAAGCTCATGGCGCGCTCGTTGCGCACGGGCACCCAGACGCTGACGTTGTTGCAGCCTTCTTCCTTCAGGCCGTCGTTAGCGGCATCCCACAGGGCCACGCCAGCCCCTTGACCACTCTCAGTGGGCAAGACGTAGAGCGACCAAATCTCACCCATGGTGGACGGCGTGCCTTTGTCGCGCGAGCGGTCAAAACCGACAAAGCCGACGATCTCGTCGTTCTTGGTGACGACCTGCACTTGCGGTTCGCTGTATTCGATGGCTTCGCGCCAATAGGCTTGGCGTTTTTCAACGCTCGGTGGGTTGTTCTGATCGTCGGGCAACAAGCCTTTGTAAGCGGCTTGCGCGGCAGTGACGTGAATCTGGGCGATGGCTTTGGCGTCGCGAATAGTGGCGGGTCTGACGAGGTAACTGGACATTGAAAATTGGGAGTTGGAACCTGCGGCTAGAAGTGCTGCAGGAATTTTTGAAAGAGCAGAATTGTCGCCGCAATTTCATCAGAGCGTCATCTGCATCGATTTTCTGCAAGGCGACCTGCCGTTCAACCCTATCGGCAATACCGGCTTGGACTCATTTTTGAGTGACCAAAGGAAGCGTCAACTCCGCCACCGCCCCACCACCAGCCGCATTGAAAATGTCAATATCGCCGCCATGCTGATGAGCTATTTTGAGAGCCAGGGGAAGACCGAGGCCAGCGCCTGGCAAGTGCAAGTGTTGCTGGCCGCGCATAAATCGATCAAACAACCGGCCGCGCTCTTTGTCTTCAAGACCCGGGCCGTGGTCGCGCACCGTGAAGATCACCTGTGCATCGTGCGCTTCGACTGACAAATGGACGGGGCCACTGGGATCATATTTGAGGGCGTTGTCCAGCAGGTTTTTCAGCGCTGCGCCTAGCATCGGTAAGTCGCCCAGTACGCGCGCCCTGTCCAGCAAGGCTTTGCTGGCTGGATCGGCGTCAAGCCGCTTCACGCGATTGCCATCTTCTTGGTTGAGTTGCAGAAAGCTTTCTTTAATGATGTCCGACGCGGCCAAGGGCAGATAGGGTCGCTGGGCAGACTTCAAATCGGTCAAGCGTGCATCGTCCAGGCAATAGCTGAGCACGTATCTGATCCGCTTCACAGCACGGGCCATACGTCCAACCTGAGCACTGCTTACGCCGTCCAATAGTTCTCGCTTCAGGTTGCTCAAGGCGCCATCCAAAATTTCAATTGAGCTGCGAAACTCGTGCGACAGCAGCGCAACAAAGTCACGTTGCTCCGCTAATTGAGTGGCTGCGGCAACGAGCTGAATTTTGGCTTGCAGGTTTGACTTGTAGGAATTCCCGACATGGCGAGCGACGAAGAAAAGCAAGAGCATGGCGTGCAATGTGATGCCGGCCAAAAGACTGACATCAAGCCAGTTGATGAACATATCGAGTCCCGCATTGCGCGCCAAACGGAGCATGCCTGGCAGCACGAGTGGGATCAGCGCCAGCAGCACCCATCTCAAAGAGGGTTCGCGCGGCACGACCCACAGCGCCAACACAAAGATAAGCACTATCTGTGTCATGGCGAGCATATTCACATAGGGTGCCAACTGCTCAAAGCGACCGGCGAAAAGTAGCCCGACAGCCAAAAGCCCCGCCACCCAGACTATCCGCAGATACCAGCCTAAAAACCGTGGAAGATGATTTTTAACCTGCAAAAGTTGAGAAAAGATACTCACAAATAAAGGACTGATCAACGCCAAACAACTGGCTGAGAGCGTGTCTGCGAGATGCGGACGACCCGGAAAAAACAACAACCCAAGCCAACCGTCGGCAATAAAAAGGTTCAAACCTAACAAAAAGAAAAATCCAGCGCACATCAAAAAAATCGGGGTGCCAACCGTGAGTCCCAAGATCAACGCTGTCAGCGTGATGCAAATAAAAACACCATGAAACAGCCCCACAACCATGGTTTTAATCTGGGTGCTTTGTGCGAGTGCCTTGGGCTGCCAGAGCACGGGTGTGACGCTTTTGACGTTGTCTGATTGGACGCGCAGCCACAAGGTGTAAAGGCCCGCTTCAGGCAGCTTAACCATGAAGACGCTGTTGCGGTGCCACAGCGGCCGCAGGTCAGGGTGCACCGCCGCTCCCGCTTGTTGCGATGGCGGTTCTTGAACCGCTTGACCTTGAACTAGATTGACACTGGGTTCAATCCACAGAGTCACTTCGTCCAAAAAAGCAGGAGGAACCTCAAGTAACCAGTCAGTGCCGGGCGTCTGGCCACTGAGACTCTCAGCACGCTGGACTTGCATGCGAACCCACAACACACCCGTCTGATACCCCAAGTTGATATTGCCCTCGACGGGCACAAAAGTATGCGTCCGTGCCTGCTGCCATGTGGCGGTACCAGCCTCGTCAAACCACATCGACATGTGCCCTGCCAGTGGCGCTTTAAGTGCCGTCACCGGCAAGGGCAGAGGCAGAGGCGACGATGCAGACATGGCTTGTGCCGTTAGCGCGCAGGCAGCCATGCACAAGCCCAGCAGCCAAAAGGCGCTGCGCTTCATTATCGAAAACCGATGGATACAAGGCATGAATGTTGACTGGTAGAAGATGACTTGGCCGCCGAAGGATACAGCGCAACAGCTGCCGGCTCGTTTAAAGAAGCACGAAAAAGTTTGGGCAAACCGATTGTGATGGCCCTTGGCTTGTGTGCCATAGTCACGCACCCTGCCAGTCTTGCGCCGCACCCGGCCAAAGATGATGGGCGGTGGCTCTAAGCGCAACAAAGCGCAGATTGGCTCAACATGCAAACCCCAGCGGCACCATCACGGCTGAGGTCGCTGCCCACGCTGCCAAGCCTCCTCGTCAAGTTGGTACTGGCCTGCGTGCTGCCCGCCCTGTTGGGGGCCGGCATCATGATTTACATGGAATTTGAGCGCAGTCGCACGCAACTGGAAGAAAACATCCGACTCAGCGTGGCAAACAAGCTTGAAGCGGTCGACGGCCAACTGGCCCAAGCTGAACTCTTCGCGCAGACACTGGCCACCAACGCGCCCTTGAATCCGCAAGATTTCGCCAAATTTCACCAAGAAGCGCGGCGCTTGCTGAGAGACAACCATCTCGATTTCACCGTTTTTATGTATGACGCCAATGGGCAACAACTGGTCAACACCGACATACCTTACGGGGAGCGCTTGCTCAAGCGTCAAGACATCGCAAATATCCAAAGCGTGTTCGCGACAGGGCAGATGATGGGTTCACACATCGCCTTACGGACCAAAGACGGTCAGCCCACAGTCGGCATATTGGTCCCCATTTTTTCAGGCAAAAAGGTGCAGTACGCCTTGTCGGTGGGTTTTCCGCCTGACAACCTGAACCGCCTTCTGCAGAAAAACGTCTTACCGGCCGAGGGCATTGCGGCCATTATTGACAGCACAGGCACCCTCGCGGCGAGAAGCAGTCAAGCAGAAAGTTACTTCGGTCCACAGGTTGCGCCTGAATTGCTAGAACAGTTGAAGGAAAAATCTGCGAACACGTTTGCTTTCACAACAAGGACTGGCACTCAAATACTGTCAACTTATCGTCGCTCATCCAGCTCAGGCTGGAGCGTTGTCGTCGCCATTCCGAAATACAGCATTCAAACGCCCCTGACGCACAACCTTACAGCTTTGCTCATAGGGGGTATTTTGTTAGTTGGCGTTTGCCTTGGTTCTGCTTGGGTTGTAGGCCAACGCATAGCCAAGTCAGTGCGACAACTGCATGACGCCGCCGTGGCCTTGGGGTCTGGCGATTTGCCAGACGTACAGGCAGCGGCCACCAGTGAGACGCATGAGCTCAGCCAAGCCCTGCAAGGGTCTGCCAGACTCTTGAAACGCCGAACACAGCAACTCTTGGTCGCCAATGAACAGTTGCTGGAGCGCAGCACGGAATTAATGGAAGCGCAGCACATCGCCAAAGTTGGCAACTGGAAATGGAACGTCCACAACGATACTTTGTTGGCCTCTGACGTGCTGCAACAAATATACGGGCGAGATTTTCTCAGCCCGTTTTCAAAACAAAGAAACACGATCTTCACAGAAGCGGCATGGCAAGAACTCAAAACTGCCGCCAAGGCGACGCTGCAAACCAAAACGGGTTTTTCGGTTCAGCTGCCCACATTGACACAAGACGGAACCCAACGATGGGCTCGCATCAACGGCGAGGCGATCAGCAACGCTGCGGATGAGGCCACCGGCTTGCGCGGCACGCTGCAAGACGTCGATCTTGATGTGAAAGCTGAATTAGCGGTGAAAGAAAACGCCAAGCGCTACCGCACGTTGTTTGACGGGTCGCCGGAAGCCATCATCGTGCACAGCAATGGGATAGTTACAGTGGCCAACACAGCTGCCGCCAAGTTGTTTGCGGCTGCAGCAGAGTCAGACTTGGTTGGAAAGTCACTGAATGTCTTCGTACACCCTGATTTTCAACAGGCAGTCGCCGCGCGTCTGGCGTCGATCACCCAGTTTGTTGAGTCGGCACTGCCGTTAGACATAAAGCTCATCAACTTGAAGGGGCTGACTTTCGGAGCGCAAGTCCGGAGTACGGCATTTATATTTGGCGGGGAGCACTTTGTTCAAACCTATATTCAGGACCTGACGGAGGAGAGGCGTCGCGAAGCTGAACTAGCCCAATTGCAAAATGAAATGGATGACCTGCTGGTGTGGCAAGTGGCTCAACACACCGTGGCGGCGTTAGCGCATGAGGTCAATCAACCGCTGGCGAGCGCCTCTATTTTGTGTGAGGCCGCCAACCGCATGCTGTTGACCGATGGGCTTTCCGTCGACGCCCAAGCTGACAAGTCCAAGCGAATCGTGCAGACGCTGCGGACCATCACCAGCGACATCGAACGGGCTGGCGATATTTTGAAAAATCTGCTGAGATCAGTGAACAAGCCAGACATCACGCGCCTACCTGCGATGGTCAACGAACTGGTCGCAGAGTCGGTTCGAACCTCGATCGATGAAGGCATCTTCGACTGCCGCATCATCACCGACTTCGCCGTTGCTTTGCCCGCCGTCAAGGTGAACCGCCTGCAAATTGTCAAAGTGCTGCTGAACCTGATTCACAACGCTGCGCAGGCTATGAACAATGCGAAAATGTCGAACGGCCATATCTGGATCAGCACCGCGCTGGCGGCCGATGGCCGCGAGATATGCGTCAAGGTGCGGGACGAAGGCCCGGGCATCAGCGCCGCGCTGCAGCAAGAAATTTTTCAGCCCTTCATCACCACCAAGTCACATGGCTTGGGCATGGGCCTGAACATCAGTCGCGCCCTGATTGAGGCGAACGGCGGCAAGCTCTGGCAGACAAGTAATGATGGCTACGGCGTTACATTCCACTTCACATTAACCGTTGATTAAATTTCGAAAATGACTTCAGAAACTGTATTCATTGTTGATGACGACGTTGGTATTCGGCGCAGCCTGGCCTTGCTGCTGGAGACGGACAACCTCCAGTCGGCGTGTTTTGCCAGTGCTGATGCGTTTTTAGCCGCCTGCGAACCGAACCCGCAAGGTTGCCTGATCTTGGACGTTCGCATGCCAGGCCTGAGCGGCCTGCAACTGCAGGAAGAGATGGCGCGGCGCCAGATTCAATTGCCGATCATTTTTCTAACCGGCTTCGCCGACATCCCGATGACCGTCGAAGCGATCAGCAAGGGTGCTCTGGACTTGATCACCAAACCCGTTAACGGTGCT
>CANFSO010000157.1 GCA_947449895.1 Comamonadaceae bacterium | reverse complement strand
TTTGGTCTGAGCTTGCCGAGGTGTTGGGCGCAGCGCGCAAGGCCAGCGCCCCGTTTTCCGCCACGATCGCATCTACCGGCCAAGCGGCGGCAAACGGCATGCTCCAAGCGACGGGCCGGCCCGTGATCGGAATGACATGCAAGCCGGCGGCTTTGAGATCGGTCAAGGCTTGCAGCGCATCAGAGGTGATGGCGCCGTCGGTCGTCAGCGTGTCGTCGATGTCGGTGAAGACGCCGATCAGACCGCGACGGTCGGCGAGGCGCCATTGGCTCAGCGGCAGCATGGCGTCAGATTCAGTGGCTCAGCGCTGCAAGGCGCGGATGTCTTGCTGCACATCCAGCGCCCACAGTGTTTGCAAGAGTTGGCGGGCCGCTGCGTCACCGATGACGGGGCTGGAGAGTTCCATGAATTTTTCATCCAGATCAGTATCGCTCAGGGGTTCTTCCGGGTCGCCTTTGCGGGTCGGTTGCAGGTGTTCACCGCTGCGGCCGTCACGGGTTTGGATGTGGATGTGCGCGGCGCGCTTGCCGGGGAACAAGGCGTCGATCTCTGGGTCCACACACAGTTCTATGCGCTCCATCAATTGACGAATAGTCGGGTCAGCCAGCCTGCCAGCATCAAATGCCGACAAGCGGACGCTGCCATGCAGTAGCGCGGTGGCCACCACGTAGGGAAGGCTGAAGCGGGCTTCTGCAGGTGTTTGCGGGTTGCGGTTGCCGGCCACTTCAAGGGCTGGTCGGTAAGTGCTGATGCGGACGGACTCAATCTCGTCAGCACGGATGCCGAGTTGCCGTTGCAGTGCCAGCGCGCCGTCGATGGGGGCAAAAGTGTGGCCGCAACAAGCGTGGTTCTTGAAAGTCATGCGCGTGACATGAAAGTCGCGGCCTAGCGTGGCGACGGCTGCTTGCCAGTCCGGCCCATTGCTCATGGCACGACCCAGGCCGGCGTCGCCTTCCAAAATATCCAGCGAACCGGTGACGCCAGCGCGCGCCATCTGCGCCGCCAGCACGCCGGCTTCTGCAGCCCGTCCCGCGTGCAAAGGTTTTGACATCGAGTCCATGCGAAAGGCCTGCTGCAAGCCGGCTGCAAAAGTGCCGACGGTGGCCAAGGCATGGGCGTAAGGCGTGCTGTCGAGTTCGTACAAAGACGCCGCTGCAGCGGCGGCGCCAAAGCTGCCGACCGTGCCGGTGTTGTGCCAATACTTGTAATGCGCGCGGCCCAATGCGGCGCCGATGCGGGTCGATATTTCGTAACCGGCGACCACGGCTTTGAGCACCTGCAGGCCGCTGGCTTGTTGTTCTTGGCCGACGGCCCAAGCCGCGGCGATGGTGGGTGCGCCAGGGTGGTAAATCGCTTCTCGGTAAATGTCATCGACTTCGACCGTGTGCGCTGCCGTGCCATTGATCAGGGCGGCGGTGCGCGTGCTCGCGGCACGCCCGAGCGCGAGCCGCGCTTGGCCGCGGTCCAAGTCGTCTGCCAACGCTTGCTCGAGTCGGGTGGCCGGTTCCACCACGGCGCCTGGCAGCCAAGCGGCGTACCAGTCAATCACGGCGCGTTTGGCGTGGTGAATGACTTCGGGCGCCAGCGGCTGCCGGTTCAGGTCGCAGGCAAATGCCGCAAAGGTTTGTGTCGTGGTGGTCATGCGTGGTGCCGTCTCAAAAGAGTTCATTTTTAAAAGCTTATTTTTGCCCTTCAACCTAGGCGTTGGCAATGCGCATTTGTGGCCTTGCCATGAGTTTTATGTCGGCTTGGGGCTGGGTTTGACCTCAAGACATAACCATACGTCATGGCTACTGGCGCAATCTGAAGCTCTCAATGCGTCGTCGTGGCTCAAAAATCAGGCCATCGTATTTTGTGGCGCAGGCCATTTTGGAGAACCCATGGATTTCAACCTGAGCGAAGAGCACACCAGCTTTGCTGATTCGGTGCGGCGCTTTGCGCAGTCAAAACTGGCCGATGGTGCTTTGCAGCGCGCCCATGCCAGTGTTTATCCGGTCGATGTGGCGCGTCAGCTGGCGGCGCAGGGTTTGCTTGGCATTGCTTTTGCAGAGGAAGATGGCGGCCAGGGTGGCTCGCTGATGCACGCGGTGCTGGCGATTCAGGAGGTCGCCTTGGTCTGCCCCAAAAGCGCAGACATCGTGCAAGCGGGCAACTTTGGGCCGATTCGCACTTTTGTGGAGTACGCCAGCCCAGCGCAAAAAGCGCGCTGGCTACCAGGCCTTCTGAGTGGTGAGCAGCTGATCTCGCTCGGCATGAGTGAGCCTGATGCGGGTTCTGCGGTGACCGAGTTGCAAACCAGTGCCCGCCGCGATGGCGATGATTACGTCATCAACGGCAGCAAGGTGTTTTCAACGCACAGCCCGGACGCGTCCTTGTTTCTCATTTACGTGCGCTTCGGTCCCGGCACGCAGGGCATTGGTTCTGTTCTGATCGAGCGCGGCACGCCCGGCTTCAGCATTGGCGAGCCATCTGCCTTCATGAGTGGTGAGCAATGGTGTCCGCTGTTTTTTGAAGAGTGTCGTATTCCGGCTTCGCAGGTTTTGCTGGGCGAGGGTGGTTTCAAAAAACAAATTTCAGGCTTCAATGTGGAGCGCTTGGGCAATGCTTCACGCTCGCTGGCGCTCGGGCGACACTGCTTCAATATCGCCCGCCAACACGTGCTGATCCGCAAGCAGTTCAACCGCCCTTTGTGCGAATTCCAGGGGATTCAATGGAAGTTTGCTGAGATGACCATGAAGCTGGAATCTGCGCAGCTCTTGCTGTACAAAGCAGCCATGGAGGGCGAGCACGGTCTGCCAAGCGCGCACAGCACCGCCATGGCCAAGCTGGCCTGCAATCAAGCCGGCTGGGATGTCGCCAACGAAGCCTTGCAGGCGATGGGTGGCACCGGCTACAGCAGTGAGGCCATCGTTGAATATTGCCTTAGGCGTATTCGCGGATGGATGATTGCGGGAGGTTCGATCGAGATGCTGAAAAACCGGATTGCAGAAGGCGTTTTTGAGCGCAGCTTCTCGCAACGACCGACACGTTCGGTTTGACTCGAATATTTAAAAACCAAAGGGAGACAAAAATGAAGATGATGAAAAAAATGCCGGCCTTGTTGGCCTCGCTCTGCCTCAGTTTCGGCGGCATGGCGACGCTGGCGCAAGCCCAAGGCAGCGCCAGCGGCTATCCGTCGGCCCCGATCAAAATCGTCGTTGGCTACTCAGCCGGCGGTCCGACGGACTTAGCTGCACGCTTGGTTGCCGCCAAATTGCAGCTGGCCTTGGGGCAAAGCGTGCTGGTTGAGAACCGGCCTGGCGCGGGGTCTAATCTGGCCTCTGAAATTGTGGCGCGCGCTGAGCCCGATGGCCTGACCTTGCTGATGGCTGCCGCACCGCTGGCGGTCAACGGTCACCTGTACAAGAACTTGAAGTTTGATGTCTTGACCAGCTTCGCCCCGATCAGCCAGGTGATGGCTGCGCCGAGTGTGCTGGCTGTACCGCCGTCGACACCTGCCAAGACGTTGGCCGAATTGATCGCGCTGGCCCGCAAAGAGCCCGGAAAGCTGAGCTTTTCTTCCTCAGGCGCGGGGGGCACGCAGCATTTGGCGGGCGAGCTCTTTCAACAAAAAGCCGGCGTGAAGCTCATCCACATTCCTTACAAGGGTTCATCGCCTGCGCTCAACGACTTGCTGGGTGGCCGGGTGTCGATGGGCTTCATGACCTCTTTGGGCTCTATGCCCTATTTCAAGGATGGCCGCTTGCGCCCGCTGGCAGTGGCCTCGGCGACGCGTCTGCCACAGTTGCCCGATGTGCCGACCATGGCAGAAGCCGGTTTTCCGAGTGTCGAAATTGATTCTTGGAGTGGACTGTTGGCGCCCGCTAAGACGCCTGCAGCCATTGTCGAGAAACTGCAACGTGAAGTCGCTAAAGCCTTGGCATCGCCTGATGTCAACACGCAATTGGTGTCGCAGGGCGCCGTGGTCGTGGGCAGTACACCGGCAGCGTTTCGTGCTTTCCTGGCCAAGGAGCACAACAACTATGGCGCATTGATCCGGAGCATCAATCTCGAGTTGAATTGAATTCAATCGAGCCATAGCGCAGGTCAATCTGCCAATGGTGGCAGCTTGACCACGGTTTTCAGCAGCCAGTCTCTGAAGGCGTTGATCTTGGGGCTTTCACGCTGATGCAGCGGGCGCAGCAAATAATAAGCGCGCTCACTGCACAGCGGGCCCCAGCGACTGCCAGCAAAGGGCCGCACCAGCAAGCCGCTTTCAAGCTCGGAGGTCAGCAGCCGGGGTTGTCCCATGGCGATGCCCAGTCCGTCGACGGCCGCTTGCAAGGTCAGCACCGAGCTGTTGAAGCTCATGCGCGCGCTGTCTGTCGCCATGTCAGTCAGCTCGTTCAGCGCCAGCCATTGCGCCCAATCGTTGCGGCGGTAATGGGCTTCCAGCAAGCGTTGCCGCAGCAGGGACTCAGGGTGCTGTCGCTCTGGCGCATGCTGCGCCAAGAAGCGCGGCGAGCAAACCGGCTCAATTTGATCTGAAAAAAGAAAATCAACCTGTGCATTGGGCCAATGGCCGTCGCCAAACTGAATCGCCAGATCGACCGGGTCGCGGTCGAAATCAACATCTGGCACACCCGTGCTGATGCGAACTTCCACACCCTGCCCGTCGGCTTGAAAGTCGGGCAAGCGCGGGATCAGCCATTTGGCCGCAAAGGTGGTGTAGGTGCGCAGCCGCAGCGCGCCCTCACTGGTGTCTTGGAGTAGTTCTTCGGTGGCGGCCTGAATGGCGGCGAAAGCCGGCATCACTTGCGCTGCATAGGCCCGACCGACGCGCGTGAGGCTGACGCCATGGCGTTCACGTCGCAGCAATTCAACCCCAAGATAGGCTTCCAGCACGGCGATCTGCCGGCTCACAGCCGACTGGGTGACGTGCAGCTCATGCGCGGCACCCGTCAGGTTTTCGGTCCGGGCCACGGTCTCGAAGACGCGCAGTGGGTTGAGTGGGGGAGTGCGGCGCAAAGCGGAAGGATTGAAGGGTGTCAGTGTGACAAAAACGCGGGGCTGGCGACGCGCCAGCAAGTACTTTTTATTATGCCTGCTGGCTTGATCCGAAGTCCAGTCAAGGCCGCTCTGCCCTGAGAATCAAGGCCCTTGCAGCACACCAGATCAACACCATGACTTTTTCGGCAACCACCGGCTCGGCGCTCGCGCAAGCTTTGCTCAGCCCCCGCAGCATCGCCTTGGTCGGGGCATCGGATGACGCCTCAAAAACCGCTGGCCGCCCTTTGCAGTTCTTGCGGCAAGCGGGTTTTGCCGGCGCGATTTATCCCGTCAATCCCCGTCGTGCGCTGGTCCAGGGTGAAAAAGCTTGGGCTGCGTTGGCCGACTTGCCCGAAGTGCCGGAGCACGTGTTTGTCTTGACGGGCACCGACTCGGTCGTTGAGACCGTAGCTGAATGCGGCCGTCTAGGCGTCAAAGTGGTGACGGTGCTGGCCAGCGGATTTTCAGAGTCCGGCAGCGCGGGTGCGGCTCGTGAAGACGCCCTGCGGGCCATCGTGCGCCAGACCGGCGTTCGTTTGGTTGGGCCTAGCAGCTTGGGCGTCATCAACCCGAGAGCGAGCATGTTGCTCACGGCCAATGCCGCTTTTGCCGAACCTGATATTCCAGAAGGGCGGGTCTTTGTCGCCTCGCACAGTGGCAGCATGATTGGCGCACTGGTTTCGCGCGGTCGGGCGCGTGGGGTTGGCTTTGCCGGGCTGGTGTCGGTCGGCAACGAAGTTGATTTGAGCATTGGCGAGATTTGCGCGGCGACGCTGGACGACCCGGGCATCGACAGTTATGTGCTGTTTCTTGAAAGCCTGCACCACGGTGCGGCTTTGCGATCTTTTGCCCGTGAAGCCGCGCGACGCGGCAAACCCGTGATGGCTTACAAATTGGGCCGTTCACCGGCCGCCGCTGAAATGGTCGTGACCCACACGGGCGCGCTGGCTGGTGAGGACGATGTAGCCGAGGCTTTTCTGCGCGACTGTGGCATTG
>CANFSO010000156.1 GCA_947449895.1 Comamonadaceae bacterium | reverse complement strand
GGCGTCGACCCCAAATACATGGGCATCGGGCCCGTGCCCGCCACACAACTGGCACTCAAGAAAGCGGGCCTCACGGTCAAAGACTTAGACGTTATTGAAGCCAACGAAGCGTTTGCAGCCCAAGCCTGCGCCGTCACGCGTGACCTCGGTTTAGACCCCGCGAAAGTGAACCCCAACGGCTCCGGCATCTCGCTGGGCCACCCGATCGGTGCTACCGGTGCGCTGATCACGGTCAAGGCTTTGTACGAGCTGCAACGCATTCAAGGACGCTACGCATTGGTGACCATGTGCATCGGTGGTGGCCAAGGGATTGCTGCTATTTTTGAGCGCATGTGAAGCCACAGGGGTGCGGCTCTGGCCGCGGCCCTCTTGCTTATCCGCAGCATCTCCAAACCAGTGCTTTGAAGTCAACTCAATGATGGCTGCACCGCGCTGTAATGTGTCCAGCACAAGATCAGTACGGGTGCAGGCGCGAAGCCTGTTCACCAGCGTCATCTCAGCCAAACTAGCTTGCAGGCTGACACGTCGACGCTGATGAGTCTCTTGCATACGGTCAAGTTGGCGATGGTGAAGGCTAAATCGGGAAGTCGGGGCGAGATGCATGAGTTGAAAGGACATGTTATTTCCAAGCCTTTCGGAGAGCGTCACGAATGACCGTGCTGGGCATGATGAAAGGTGGTGTGAAATTCTGGTTGAAAAGAGTCAGGAGCAAATGCAAAAAAGCGCAAAGAATGCAAATCAGAAAATTTGCAAGCCGCCACTAAAGCAATCGATATTTGAGCTTAAAGCCAGCATCGATAAATGCAAAGCAGGGATGCGCACCAAGCCTTGTAGGACCAGTCCGATAGCCGCGCAAAGCCGTCCTGTGTCGAGCAAGCCTATCCAGAAAGCGCTAGCATCAGTGGCTTAGATGAGGCCGATTTCTCGGCGCGCGTTGTCATCACAGCGCTGTCTTTTTTGCTGCTGGTGTTCTCACACAGCAGCGCTCATTTTTCTGTCTTCAACACTTCTTCAACAATAACAAGGATCTTCCATGACCTCCCTTTTCACGCCCATCCAAGTCGGCGACATCAACCTCGCCAACCGCATCGTGATGGCGCCGCTGACGCGCAACCGTGCGCCCGACGCGACACCCACTCCGCTGATGATCGAGTACTACACACAGCGCGCTACTGCCGGTCTGATCATCTCAGAAGCCACCGCCATCAGCCAGCAAGGCCAAGGCTATTCAGATGTACCGGGCCTGTATGGCACCGAGCAACTTGATGGCTGGAAAAAAATCACCGACAGCGTGCATGAAGCCGGCGGCAAGATGATTGTCCAGCTCTGGCACGTTGGTCGCATTTCACACACCGACCTGCAGCCTGAGAACGGTGCTCCCGTCGCGCCATCGGCGATAACCGCCAAGGCCAAAACCGTGCTCATCAAAGACGGCGTGCCGACGTTTGTAGACACCTCCGAGCCACGCGCACTTAGCGCCGAGGAACTGCCAAGTCTCGTACACACCTTCCAGGCTGCCGCCCGCAACGCAGTTGAAACGGCAGGTTTTGACGGCGTCGAAATCCATGCAGCCAACGGCTACTTGCTTGACCAATTTTTGAAAAATGGCAGCAACCAACGCACCGACGATCACGGCGGCAGCATTGAGAATCGTGCTCGTCTGACGCTCGAAATCGTGCGTGCAGTGACCGACGCGATTGGTGGCGGCCGTACCGGCATTCGCCTGTCACCGGTGACACCGGCTGGCGATGTGCACGACACCGATCCGCAGCCGCTGTTCGAGTACGTGGTGCGTCAACTGGCAGCACTCAACCTGGCCTTTGTTCACATCATTGAGGGCTCTACCGGCGGTCCACGTGAGATGGCAGATCGGCCGTTTGATTACGCCGCACTCAAGCGCGCTTACCGCATCGCCGGTGGCAAGGGTGCTTGGATGGTCAACAACGGCTACGACAAAGCTTTGGCCGAAAAAGCGGTTGCCGAGGGCGCCGATCTGGTCGCCTTTGGCCGGCCTTTTATCGCCAACCCTGACCTGGTGCGCCGCCTGCGTGAAGACGCACCGATGAACACGCCAGACCAAGCCACCTTTTACGGTGGTGGCGTCAAAGGCTACACGGACTACCCAACGTTGGCCTGATACGCCTCGCTTGAACGTTGCAGCACCTGCTTGAGCCGCCAACGCTTGAGCAGCAAGGCATTGGCCATGACGCTGACACTTGACAGCGCCATGGCCGCCCCGGCCAGCACCGGATTCAGATAGCCAAACGCCGCCAGCGGAATGCCGGCCACGTTATAGGCAAATGCCCAAAACAAGTTCTGCCGAATTTTCATCACCGTGCGGTGCGAAATATCCAGCGCTCCTTCGACCAACGAGATATCGCCGCGCATCAGCGTCACGCCGGCTGCATGCATCGCCACGTCCGTGCCGGTGCCCATGGCCATGCCAATATCGGCCGCAGCCAAAGCAGGTGCGTCGTTGACGCCGTCGCCGACCATCACGACTGTTTTTCCGCCGCTCTTCAGCTCTGCGACCTTCGCCGCTTTGTCTCCTGGCAAGACCTCCGCCATCACTTCATCGTCGCTGAGGCCGAGCCGTGCGCCCATGGCCAGTGCCGCGCCGCGGTTGTCGCCTGAGATCATCATGATGCGCAAACCGCGAGCGCGCAGAGATGCCAAGGCTTCGCGGGCGCCCGGCTTGGGTTCATCGGCAAAACCCATCAATGCGCGTAACGCCAGCCCTTGCGGCCTGCGCTCAAGCAAGGCCGACAAAGTTGCTCCTTCTTTTTGCAAACGCTCGGCTTGCGGTGCTAAAGCACCCAAGCTCACACCGAGCTCTTCAACCCAGCGCAGGCTGCCAATCAGATACGCCGCACCCGCCACCTTGCCTTCAGTGCCGCGGCCGGCGACAGCACGCACATCCTCGGGCGCCAACACGTCCAGCCCGCGCTCTTTGGCCGCGTTCACGACGGCGCGTGCGAGTGGATGTTCACTGCCGCTTTGCAAGCTGGCCGCTGCGCGCAACTGGGCCGACTCATCAGCATCGCCAGCGGCCACAAAGGCCACCAAGCGCGGCTGACCCACCGTCAAGGTGCCGGTCTTGTCAAAGGCCACGGTGTCGGCACGGTGCGCCAACTCCAGCGCCTGCGCATCCTTGATCAAGATACCCGCACGCGCCGCCACACCAGTGCCCGCCATGATGGCCACGGGCGTCGCCAAACCCAACGCGCAAGGGCACGCGATCACCAGCACCGCCACCGCGCGGATCAGCGCCACCTCCAGCGGCTCGCCCATGGCCAGCCAGCCTAGCAAGGTGGCCAATCCAATCAACAACACTACGGGCACAAACACCGCCGAGACCTTATCGACCAAGCGCTGAATTGGCGCCTTGGCCGCTTGGGCATCTTCCACCAGACCGATGATTTTGGAGAGCACGGTGTCACGCCCCACCGCGCTAACAAGCATGAGCACACGACCATCCCCATTGATGCTGCCGCCGGTGAGCATCGCATCAAGCTCCTTGGTCACTGGCAGCGGCTCACCTGTCAGCATAGATTCATCAACCTGCGTACGCCCGTCTGTCAGCACGCCGTCAACCGGCACGCGCTCACCGGGCAAGACCACCACGCGATCATTCACCAACAACTCCGCTACCGGTACATCTGTCTGCTCACCCGAGCGCAGGATCACGTGCGCCAAGGCTGGCCGCAGCGCATGCAAGGCGCGAATGGCGGCGGTAGTCTGCCGCTTCGCCCGCGTCTCCAACCACTTGCCCAACATCACCAACGAAATCACCACCGCTGAGGCCTCAAAGTACAGGTGCGGCATGCTGCCAGACTCGGCGCTCAACCACAGCCACATCGACAAACCCCAGCCGGCACTGGTGCCAATGGCGACCAGCAAATCCATGTTGCCTGTGAGCGCCTTCAACGCATGCCAACCAGCCCGGTAAAAACGCGCACCCAAGATAAATTGCACAGGCGTCGCCAACATGAACTGCTGCCACGCCGGCAGCATCCAGTGGCGACCAATCAGATCTGCCAGCATCGGCAACACCAAGGGCGTGGCCATTGCCAGCGCCACCGCAACCGGCGCAAAACCAGCCCAGGGTGAAGCATCTTGTGCATCGCTCATCAAATCGGTTTCGCGCACGCCATAGCCGGCTTCCCGGACCGCTCGTCGCAGCATGGCTTCGGCTTGGTCTGACGCCTCAAAAACGATGCGCGCGGACTCAGTTGCCAAGTTCACCGTGGCGTCTTGCACACCGGGTACTTTTTTCAAGGCCTTTTCGACACGAGAAACGCACGAAGCACAGGTCATGCCCTCAATGCCAAGGTCTAAGGTTGAGGTTAAGGTGGTGGGGTCAGCGACAAGAGGGGTGTTCATGAGCGGAGCATAAACCCTGCCACTGTGGCAAGGTCAAGCATTATCCGAGTGATTAAATAAAACTTGACCTTGCCACCATGGGAAGCTTCAGACTATGCTCACATCAACACAAAGGAACCTTGCCATGAACCAAACTTTCACCGTCACAGGCATGACTTGCGGCCACTGTGAACGTGCCGTGAAAAATGCCGTGCTACAGATCGACCCGCAAGCCCAAGTCAGCATCGACCGCGCCGCCAACCGCGTTGACATCGACAGCACGCAAGCCCGGGAAGCATTGGCCGAGGCCATCGCCGAAGAAGGCTATGGCGTCGCAGCCTGATGCGTCCTCGCGCATGACCACCTCAGCTCAAGAGGCAGCGCCGGTCAACATTGGCAGCGCCGCCGAACAGTGCGGCGTGTCTGCCAAGATGATCCGTTACTACGAGTCACTCGGACTGCTGGGCAAAGTACGCCGCACCGACAGCGGATACCGCCAGTACAGCCAAGCCGAAGTGCACGTGCTGCGCTTCATCAAACGGGCCCGAGACCTCGGCTTTTCAATGGCCGAGATCGCCGAGTTGGTGAGCCTGTGGAACAACCGGCGGCGAACCAGTGCCAGCGTCAAGCGTATCGCGCAAAAACATGCCGATGAGCTCGCGCAGCGTGTCGCTGCATTGCAAGAAATGCAGCGCACACTGAACCACCTGATCCATGGCTGCCATGGCGACAACCGGCCAGATTGTCCGATTCTCGACGAACTGGCCGGCGGCTGACGGGTCGTCAGTTCACTGATAAATCTCGCTACCGCCTTCGCGAAACTCCTGGGCCTTGTCTTGCAAACTCTGCTGCACTTGCTTGATAGGAATGACACCTGCCAAAGCCGCCACACCCGCTGTGGCCAGCGTGGTGGTGGCCGGGTTCAGCCGCGCAAACTCGCGCACTTCTTGTGAGATCTTCATCGAGCAAAACTTCGGCCCGCACATCGAACAAAAATGCGCCACCTTGGCGTTTTCTTTCGGCAATGTTTCATCGTGATAAGCCATCGCCGTATCGGGGTCGATGGCCAGACGGAACTGGTCTTCCCAACGGAACTCGAAGCGCGCTTTAGAGACCGCGTTGTCCCACATTTGCGCACCCGGATAACCCTTGGCCAAGTCGCCGGCATGGGCGGCAATCTTGTAGGCGATCAAGCCTTGCTTAACGTCGTCGCGGTTGGGCAAACCGAGGTGTTCCTTGGGTGTCACGTAGCACAGCATGGCGGTCCCATACCAGCCAATGTTGGCGGCGCCCATGGCCGATGAAATGTGGTCGTAGCCGGGCGAGATATCGGTGATCAAGGGCCCTAGCGTGTAGAAAGGCGCTTCGAAACAAGCTTCAAGTTGCTTTTCAACGTTCTCTTTGACCAGCTGCAGCGGCACATGACCGGGCCCTTCTATCATCACTTGCACGTCGTGCTTCCAGGCGATCTGCGTCAACTCACCGAGCGTGTGCAGTTCGGCGAACTGGGCTTCGTCGTTGGCGTCTGCAATCGAGCCCGGGCGCAAGCCGTCGCCGAGCGAGAAGCACACGTCATAGGATTTCATGATCTCGCAAATGTCTTCAAAGTGCTCGTACAGAAAACTCTCTTTGTGGTGCGACAAACACCACTTGGCCATGATGGAACCGCCGCGCGACACGATGCCGGTCAAGCGGTTGGCCGTCAGCGGCACGTAGGCCAAGCGCACGCCCGCATGAATGGTGAAGTAGTCAACGCCCTGCTCTGCTTG
>CANFSO010000155.1 GCA_947449895.1 Comamonadaceae bacterium | reverse complement strand
GATCAAACCCCTTTCAAGGCCCGCCGGTACTGCACCGCCTCGGCCACATGGCCGACGTCGACTTGCGCGGCACCGGCCAAGTCGGCAATGGTGCGGGCCACTTTCAAACAGCGGTGAATGCTGCGGCCTGACCAGCCCAGTCGGCTGGCTGCCGTGTTGAGAAAGGTGGCTGCAGCGTCTTGCAGTTGGCATTGCGCGTCGATGGCTTGGCCTTCTAACGCTTGGTTGGCGCTGCCTTGACGGTTGACGGCGCGGTCGCGCGCGGCGACCACGCGTTGGCGGATGCTGGCCGTGCCTTCGCCAGCGGGTGCGTTGATGAGTTCGTGCGCCGCCAGCGCGCCCACTTCGACATGCAGGTCAATCCGGTCGATCAATGGGCCACTGAGCTTGCCTTGGTAGCGCGCCACTTGTTCGGGTGAGCAGCGGCAGGCGCGCAAGCTGGAGCCGAGGTAGCCGCAGGGGCAAGGGTTCATCGCGGCAATGAGTTGAAAGCGCGCCGGAAATTCAGCCCGTTGCGCCGCCCGGGAAATCGTGATGCAGCCGGTTTCCAGCGGTTCGCGCAGGGCTTCAAGCGCGGCTCTGGGGAATTCGGGCAACTCGTCCAAAAACAGCACGCCGCAGTGCGCCAACGAGATTTCACCGGGTCGGGGCGGTGAGCCGCCACCGACCAAGGCCACCGCGCTGGCCGTGTGGTGCGGCGAGCAGGTCGGCCGCACGGCCCAACGGTCTAACGTGAAGCGCCCGCCGAGCGAGGCGATGGCCGCGCTCTCTAACGCTTCTTGCGTGGTCATGGCCGGCAGCAAGCCCGCAAAGCGCTGCGCCAACATCGACTTGCCTGAGCCGGGTGCGCCCATCAACAACAGCGAATGACCGCCCGCCGCCGCTATTTCAAGCGCGCGTTTGGCGGCGGCTTGGCCTTTCACGTCCGACAAGTCGGGGTAATGTGCCTCGCCGGGTTTGTCGGTGGTGGCGACGCGAACCCAGCCGTCGTCGACTTCTGGCGGCACATCGCCGGGTAAAAACTGTTTCGCCACGTCGAGCAAATGCCGCGCACGGTAAATGCGCACATCCGGCACCAAGGCGGCCTCTTGGGCGCTGCCTTCGGGCAGCACCAGTTGCGCCCGTTTGCTGCCAGCCTCTGACGCCAAGGCCAGACTCATGGCCAGTGCGCCGCGCACCGGTCGCAAGTCGCCGCCCAAAGACAACTCTCCCGCAAACTCATGGCCGGCGAGTTTGCTGGCGTCTAGCTGGCCGCTGGCCGCCAAGATGCCGAGCGCAATCGGCAGGTCAAAGCGGCCTGAATCTTTGGGCAAGTCAGCCGGCGCCAAGTTCACCGTGATGCGTTTGTTGCCCGGAAATTCGAGCCCGCTATTTTGAATGGCAGAGCGAACCCGCTCGCGCGCTTCTTTCACTTCTGTGTCAGCCAGACCGACCAGCGTGAAGCTCGGCAGCCCGTTGGCCAGATGCACTTCGACGACGACCGGACGGGCTTGCAAACCCAAAAGCGCACGGCTATGCACTAAAGAAAGGCTCATGATGAGGTCGACTCCTTGGTGCGCACCAAATAAGCACATGCTTCACTGCACGTCTTTGGTGCTAAAAAATGAAGTTGTCTTAAGTGCATAAATGTTCAGCTTGAATTCGACGACTGTATATCGTAATAACTCATTTAAACGGTGGCACGCTAAATGCTATCGGAGTTGGGTACCAATATTTTCTTTTCACTACCCGGAGATCTCCATGAAGTTCGCACCCGCTCAAGTCACCCTCGCTGTACTCGTCGCCCTGTCCGGTTCGGCCTTTGCCCAAACCGCTGCACCAGCAGCAGAGCCAGTGGACCCGATCTCTTACAACATCTCGGCCGTTAGCAACTACAAGTACCGCGGTCAAGACCAGAACACCTCCAAAACCACGGGTTTCAAGCCAGCGCTGCAAGGCGGCGTTGACTATGCCAACCCGAACGGCTTCTACGTGGGCAACTGGAACTCGACAGTCAACTTCCTTGATAACAACGGCAACAAGGCCAATGTTGAAGTCGACCTGTACGGCGGCTACAAGTTTCCATTGGGTGATTTCGGCATGGACGTCGGTGCGCTGACTTACATCTACCCTGGCGCCACCAAGGCCAACACCACTGAACTCTATGCGGCTGCAACTTACGGCCCGGTCACGGCCAAGTACTCCAGCACGGTCTCTAAAGGTTACTTCGGCGTTGGTGAGGCCACTTCCAACGGCCGCGGCACGGGCTACCTGAATCTGGCATTTGCGCAAGAGATCATGCCTAAAGTCACGTTCAAGGCATCGGTTGGCAGCACCATGTTCACTAGCGACGCTAAAAATGGCGGCGCTGTGAACTACTCCGACTACAGCATCGGCGCTGCCTACGACCTCGGCGAAGGCATGTCTGTGACCGGCTCTTATGTCGGCGCGAACAAGAAAAACTCTTACACCTACGCCATCGACAGCAGCAAATCTGTCAACAACGGCACATTCATCGTGATGCTGACCAAAGCCATCTAAACCCGGCAGGAGCGGCTTCAGCCGCTCCGCTTTTTTCATAAAAAGGAGAAAACGAACATGAAACTCGTCACGGCCATCATCAAACCGTTCAAGCTCGATGAGGTGCGCGAAGCCCTCTCCGGCATTGGCGTGCAAGGCATCACGGTCACTGAAGTCAAAGGTTTCGGTCGCCAAAAAGGTCACACAGAGCTGTACCGCGGCGCCGAATACGTCGTCGATTTCCTGCCGAAGGTCAAGATTGAAGCCGCCGTCTCTGACGAGCTGGTCGACCGCGTGATCGAAGCCATCGAAGGCGCAGCCCGCACCGGCAAGATCGGTGACGGCAAGGTATTCGTCTACAACCTCGAGCAGGTCGTCCGCATCCGTACCGGTGAAACCGGTAAAGAAGCGCTGTAAGACTCAGACTCCACCTAAAAAGAGAACATTGTCATGAAAAAACTACTTGCCAGCCTTGCCCTCGGGTTGAGTTTGCTGACCTCCGGTGTCGCCGTGATGGCACAAGCACCTGCGGCCGCCCCTGCTGCGACTTCTGTTGCCGCGCCTGCTGAAGCCAAACCGGCTGATGCCGCACCTGCTACGGCGCCTGCCGCCGCAGTCGCTGCACCGGTTGAAGCTGCCGCTGCACCGGCTCTCGTTCCCAACAAAGGCGACACCGCCTGGATGATGACCTCGACGATTCTGGTTATTTTGATGGTCGTTCCTGGCCTTGCATTGTTTTATGGCGGCCTGGTTCGCAGCAAAAACATGCTGTCCGTGCTCATGCAAGTCATGGTCACGTTCTCCTTGATCGTCGTGCTGTGGTTTATCTATGGCTACAGCTTGGCTTTCACAGAAGGCAATGCCTACTTTGGCGGCTTTGACCGACTCTTCATGGCCGGCATCTGGGACAACGCGGCAGGCACGTTTGCCAACGCAGCGACCTTCAGCAAAGGTGTCGTGATTCCTGAAATCGTATTTGCCGCTTTCCAGGCCACGTTCGCCGGTATCACCTGCGCACTCATCGTCGGTGCCTTTGCCGAACGCATGAAGTTCTCGGCTGTGCTGCTGTTCATGGTCATCTGGTTCACCTTCAGCTACGCACCGATCGCTCACATGGTGTGGTTCTGGATGGGTCCTGATGCTTACACAGGCAAAGAAGTGGTCGATGCGATGAACGCCAAGGGTGGTTATCTCTGGCAGTCGGGTGCCTTGGACTTCGCTGGTGGCACGGTCGTGCACATCAACGCTGCGGTCGCTGGCTTGGTCGGTGCCTACATGGTTGGCAAGCGCATTGGTTACGGCAAAGAAGCCATGGCGCCTCACAGCCTGACATTGACGATGGTCGGTTCCGCCCTGCTGTGGGTGGGCTGGTTCGGCTTCAATGCGGGTTCGGCACTTGAAGCCAACGGCTTTGCAGCCCTGGCCTTCATCAACACGCTCGGTGCTACGGCAGCCGCTGTGTTGGCCTGGTGCCTCGGTGAAGCGCTGATGCGCGGCAAGGCTTCGATGTTGGGTGCAGCTTCTGGTGCTGTCGCTGGTCTGGTGGCGATCACGCCAGCAGCCGGCAACGTCGGCATCGGCGGTGGTTTGATCATCGGTTTCATCGCTGGTTTCGCCTGCCTCTGGGGTGTCAATGGCCTGAAGAAAATCCTCGGCGCTGACGACTCACTGGACGTCTTCGGCGTGCACGGTATCGGCGGTATCTTGGGTGCGCTGCTCACCGGTGTCTTCAACTCACCAAGCCTTGGCGGCCCTGGCTTCGTGGCTGACTGGGTCACGGCAACGGGCATCACTGCCGCTGACTACTCGATCGTGTCGCAAGTGTGGATTCAGGCCAAGGCCGTGTTCATCACCGTCGTCTGGTCGGGTGTGGTGTCCTTCATCGCGTACAAAGTGGTTGACCTGACCATCGGTCTGCGCGTCTCTGAAGAAGACGAGCGCGAAGGTCTGGACATCACTGCACACGGTGAAACAGCCTACAACCGTTGATTGAAAAGTTGATTTGGAAAACTGGAGAGCTGTCAGGGCTCGCCGGTTAAGGGAAGAGAGAGTCTCCTTTGGATTTCAGCCCGCCAGCGCAAGTTGGCGGGCTGCTTTTTTTTGTGGACGCGAGAAGCTACTTTTGCCGCTACAGTTGAAAGGCGCCTGCTTCTGCGGCCTGATTTTTCTTTCCATTCAAGGGCTTCATGACCTGGCAAATCGTCGTCAACACCCCCGACCAACTTGGTGAATCGCCGTTTTGGCATCCCACCGAAAGCTGGCTGTACTGGATGGACATTCCGGGTCGGCAACTGCACAGGCTGCATGTCGCCAGTGGTGCGCAGCAAAGCTGGGCCATGCCGTCAGAACCGGGTTGCATGGCCCCCGCCGAGTCCGGCGGCTTGGTGGTAGCACTGCGCAGTGGCATTTACCGTGCGCGCGAATGGGGTGGGGCGCTGGCGCTTATCGTGTCTGCGCCGTACGAAACGGCCAATATGCGCTTTAACGATGGCAAAGCCGACCCCGAAGGACGGTTTTGGAGCGGCACGATTGACGAGACGCGTACGGCTGCCAGCGCGCAACTGTGGTCGCTTGATGGCCACGGCGAATCGCCGCAGTTGGAGGCCAAAGTCAGCCGCGCGACCACCGGCAATGGTCTGGCTTGGTCGCCCGACGCACGCATTTTGTATTGGGCCGACACGCCCAGTCACAGCATCCGCGCTTGGGATTGGGACGCTGAGAGCAACACCTTGTCTCGGCCGCGCGTCTTCGCCAGCTGGCCGGGTAAACCTGCGGGCTGGCAAGCCGGCATGGACAACAACGGAGGCTATGGCGGCAGGCCAGATGGCGCGGCCGTTGATGCCGAAGGTAACTACTGGGTTGCCATGTTCGAAGGCGGGCGCATCCTGCAACTCTCGCCAGCCGGTGAGACGCTGGCCGAGTGGCCGTTGCCGGTACAGTGTCCGACCATGCCGTGTTTTGGCGGTGACGACTTGAAAACTCTTTATGTCACCACGGCCAGGAAAAATCGACCAGCGGCTGAGCTAGAGGCTTTTCCCGGCGCCGGTTGTCTCTTCGCCATGCGCGTCGACGTGCCGGGCTTGCCAGTGAATTTTTACCGTGATTGACGGTCGCCAATGATTGCCACCCAAAACAACACAAGCGTTGTTCATAAAAATCAAATGGCTGAACTTCAAGGTCGGCTTACCATCGGGGTAGATCCCAGACTTTGCTGAACACCCGATAGACACCATGCCAACTTCATTTGACGACTTGAGCGACATGCTTGCGGAACGCGTCCGCGAAGCCGCTAAAACCAGCACGCGCTTGCGCATTCGTTGCGGCGGCAGCAAAGATTTTTATGGCGAGCCTCTGACCGGCGAACCCCTGGATGTGTCGGCCTACCGCGGTGTGGTCAGTTACGAGCCGAGCGAGTTGGTGGTCACCGTCCGTGCCGGCACCCCATTGGCCGAGCTTGAAGCCTTATTGGCCAGTCAAGGCCAGTGTCTGCCATTTGAGCCGCCTCACTTTGGGCTCGACGCCACCGTCGGCGGCATGGTCGCCAGTGGTTTGAGTGGCCCGGCCCGAGCCAGTGTCGGCGCTGTGCGCGACTACATCTTGGGCGCAAAGATCATCAACGGCCAAGGCGAAGTGCTTATCTTTGGCGGGCAAGTCATGAAGAATGTCGCTGGCTACGACGTCTCGCGTTTGATGGCCGG
>CANFSO010000154.1 GCA_947449895.1 Comamonadaceae bacterium | reverse complement strand
GCCCGCGTGCAGTGGCCGACCGCCATCGCGCCCAAGGCAATGCGCTCGGTCTGAAAGTTCTTCATCACGGAGTAGAAGCCCCGGTTCTCTTCGCCCAGCAGGTTGCCCACGGGAATGCGGCAGTTGTCCAAAATCAGTTCGGCCGTGTCGGAGCACATCCAGCCCGATTTTTTCAGTGCGCGGCCCACCGAGAAACCAGGCGTGCCTTTTTCGACGATGAACATCGACATGTCCCGGCGGCCGGGGCCGGTCTTGGCGGCGATGAAATACAGGTCTGCATGGACGCCGTTGGTGATGAACATCTTGGTGCCGTTCAGCACCCACTCGTCGCCCTCACGCCGTGCCGAGGTTCGGATGCCCGCCACGTCTGAGCCGGCGCCGGGCTCGCTGATGCCGACTGCGGTGATCATCTCGCCGGCGGTGACGCGCGGCAGGTATTTGGCTTTTTGCTCGGCGCTGCCGGCATGGTGCAAGTGCGGGCTGGCCATGTCGGTGTGGACCAGCACGGTGATGATGAAGCCGGCAAAAGTCGACTGCGACAGCGCTTCGGCAAATACCAAATTGGTCAGCGCGTCACCCTCGCCGCCGCCATAAGCTTCGTCGTACATCAGTCCAAGCAAACCCGCTTGGCCCATGCGGCGCAGCACATCACGCGGCACCATGCCAGCCTCTTCCCAGGCGGCGCCATGCGGCTCAACTTCGCGGGCAATGAAGCGGGCGATCTGGTCGCGCAGAAGTTCGTGTTCAGGGCAGTCGTAAATTGTTTTCATGCGGATCTCCGGGTTATTTTTTCTGATGTTGATGTTGCGTTACATGCCTTACATGCGAAAGACGCCAAACTTGGGCTCGGGAATCGGCGCATTCAGCGACGCCGACAAACCCAGCGCCAGCACGCGGCGCGTGTCGGCCGGGTCGATGACACCGTCGTCCCACAAGCGTGCAGTCGAGTAGTAAGGGCTGGACTGGTGCGCGAATTGGTCGAGCACCGGCTGCTTGAAGGCGGCCTCTTCTTCAGCGCTCCAACTGCCGCCACGGCCTTCAATACCATCGCGTTTGACGGTGGCCAACACGCCGGCCGCTTGCTCGCCGCCCATGACGCAGATGCGCGCGTTCGGCCACATCCACAAAAAACGGGGTGAAAACGCCCGGCCGCACATGCCGTAATTACCCGCGCCGTAGCTGCCGCCAATGATGACGGTGAACTTCGGCACGCTGGCCGTGGCCACCGCAGTGACCATCTTGGCGCCGTGCCGCGCGATGCCTTCGTTTTCGTACTTGCGCCCGACCATGAAGCCGGTGATGTTCTGCAAAAACACCAGTGGAATTTTGCGTTGGCAACAGAGTTCGATGAAGTGCGCGCCTTTTTGTGCCGACTCCGAAAACAGCACGCCGTTGTTGGCGATGATGCCGACCGGCATGCCTTCAATGTGGGCAAAGCCGCAGACCAGCGTCGCGCCAAAACGCGCCTTGAATTCATGCAATTCACTGCCGTCGACGATACGCGCAATCACTTCATGCACGTCGTAGGGTTTGCGTGTGTCGAGCGGGATCACGCCGTACAGTTCAGTCGTGTCATACAAGGGCGGTACTGGCGCGCGCAGCGTTTGCTCCACGCGCTTGCTGCGGTTCAGACTGGCCACGGCTTGCCGGGCCAGCGCCAGGGCGTGCGCATCGTTTTGCGCCAAGTGGTCGGCCACGCCTGACAAGCGCGTGTGCACGTCGCCACCGCCCAGGTCTTCGGCGGAGACGATCTCGCCAATGGCGGCCTTGACCAGCGGCGGACCCCCCAGAAAAATCGTGCCTTGGTTTTTGACGATGATGGTTTCGTCACTCATGGCGGGCACATACGCGCCGCCAGCGGTGCACGAGCCCATGACGACGGCGATCTGGGCGATGCCCTGCGCGCTCATGTTGGCCTGGTTGTAAAAAATGCGGCCGAAGTGATCGCGGTCTGGAAACACATCGTCCTGGTTCGGCAAGTTAGCGCCGCCCGAATCGACGAGGTAAATGCACGGCAAGTTGTTTTGCATGGCGACTTCTTGTGCCCGCAAATGTTTCTTCACGGTCATCGGGTAATAGGTGCCGCCTTTGACCGTGGCGTCATTGCAAATGATCAGGCAGTCGATGCCGCTGACACGGCCGATGCCGGTGATGACACCCGCACAAGGCGCGCTGTCAGTGCCGTCGCGGTCCGGGTACATCGCCAGCGCCGCCAACGGTGACAACTCCAAAAAAGGCGTGCCGGGGTCGAGCAGCATTTGCACCCGTTCACGCGGCGGCAACTTGCCGCGCGCGACGTGTTTGGCGCGCGCCACTTCACCGCCACCGGCAGCGACGATGGCGACCTGTGCTCGCAGCGCTTCCACTTGCACCCGCAAAGCGGCCGCGTTGGCTTGAAAGTCAGCAGATCGGGCGTTGAGCTTGGTTTCCAGAACTGGCATGTGTCTCCCCTTAGCAGGACTAGGCAGGGCGCTGCATGGTGCACGCGCCGATGCGACAGCTTAGGCCGAAAATGAACGACTGAACTGCCACAAAGGTTGCAAATCCTGCCAGACTAAAGCAAACTCTGACCATGCTTGTCCGCACGCCAATGTCATCGCCATCAACGGCGACCTCTTTCCCCAACGCGCCTGTTGCTGCCACGCCGATGGCTTACGCCAGGGAAATTGCAGCCGCCTATCAACGCACCGGACTGAGCCCAGCGAGCGCGCTCAAGCTGGCACAGATCACGCCAGCTCTATTGAAAAAAACAGACGCCAACATCACGACGCGGCAAATGGAAGTGTTGTCTGGCACCGCCATGCAAGCGTTGGACGACGAAGCCATGGGCGCTTTCAGTCGGCGCCTGCCGTGGGGCAGCTACGGCATGCTGGCGCGGGCCTCGCTTGGCGCGCCTGACCTGGGCATGGCGCTCAAGCGCTGGTGCCGCCACCACGCCTTGTTGACCGACGACATTCAGCTCAAGCTCGTCACGACCAGCGACAGCACGGCCATCGTGCTGGAGGAACGCAGCGATCTGGCCAAATACGGACAAGGCGCACGGGAGTTTTGCCTGGTGCATGTGCTGCGCAACATTCACGGCTTGGCCTGCTGGTACATCGACTCTCGCATTGCGCTGCAAGGCGCGCACTTCCCCTTCACCCCACCACCGCACGGCGAAGCCTATGCGCTGATGTTTCCAGGCGCTATCCACTTTGATGCCGCGCAGGCTGAGCTGCGTTTTGACGCGCGTTACCTAGCCCTGCCCTTGCGCCGTGACGAAAAAGCGCTGCAGCAAATGTTGCAGCGCGCCTTGCCGCTGACCGTGCGACCGTACCGTCGCGACCGTTTGTTGGTACAGCAGGTGCGCCAAGCGCTGAGCAACTCAGCCGTGCTGAGCCACAACGCAGACACCTTGGCAGCGGCGCTCAACCTGTCGCCGCGCTCTTTGCACCGGCAACTGCAAGAAGAAGGCGCGTCGCTGCAACAACTCAAAGACGAGGTGCGCAGCCAAAAAGCCAAGGACTTGCTGCTGCGCACGGCGCAGCCGGTCAAGCAAGTGGCTGCGGCCTCGGGCTTTCGCAATGAAAAGAGTTTTATCCGGGCGTTTAGAAGCTGGGCCGGTTGCACGCCCACCGATTTTCGGCGCGGTGTGACGGACTAACTCAAACTCAAAGACCAGCGGGCTGCCGCTCGCCCAAAGCGATGTCGAGCATCATCTCGCGGGCCAGTGAGCCGACTTCTTGTTGCAGCGCTTCAACCGACACAGCCGCCGGCACCAACAAGTGCGCTGCGACCTTGAAGGTCTGCTTGCCCGACACACCGCTGCGAACAATGTCGGTGTGAATGCTCTCAATGCTGACGCCGCGCCCGGCCAACAGCTTCGTCAAGTTGCTGACGATGCCGAGCCGGTCTTCGCCCACCAGTTCCAGCTCCACCACCCGCAGCGTGCTGGCCACATTCGCGCCGTCGCTTCTGGCCACCACGACTTGCAAGCCACTGGACGCCAGATCGCGCAGCGAAGTCGCCAGCGCGTCCGCGTTCTCCCGCGGCACTTCGAGGTGAACCATGCCGGCAAACTCACCGGCCAATCGGGTCATGCGGCTCGCGGCCCAGTTGCCACCAAAGCGCTGGGCCCGTTCAGCCAAAGAACTGACGATACCTTGACGGTCAGCGCCAACAATCGACACCACGAGTGAGGTGGTCGTCTGCGACGTTTCCTCGGTCAACACCACCGCCTTGCGAATCATCGGGGCACGGGTGGCAAAACGGGGGTCTTGCGGGTTAGCGGGAAGGCTACCTTGGACACGAGCGATCTGAACCACCTTGCTGAGCAAGGCAATGCCCATCGGCGCCAAAGCACGTTCCCACAATTCGCGGGCGGTCTCGCCTTTGTTGACAAAGCACCAGTCCTGCGCGGCAACGGCGCCGGCATCCCAACCGTCGGCCAAGTGATAGACCGAGCCGCCAGCGATCACGTCGCCTTCGAGGATCGTCCATTCGACCGCGGCAATACCGCGGTGCCTTGGCAGCAGTGAAGGGTGGTAACCGATACCCCCCAAACGCGAACGTGCGAGCGCTTCGTCGCTCACCCGCGCGTGTGTGTGCGCGGCGATGATGAGGTCGGTGCCCTCAGCAATCGCCTCGCCTGGCACCATCTTGGGGTTGTCGAGCACGTGCACCGCAATGCCAGCGGCTTGCGCCGCCAGCGTCAGACGGTCGTCAGCGGCAGGCGCGACGATGCTGGTGAACTCAATGCCTTCTTCGTGACGCAGAGCCTCAAAGACAGAGGCTGCGAAAAAACGGGATCCAACCAACGCACATTTCATTGACACATCTCTTCGTTAGCTTGATCGAAACTGGGGCCGACCGATGGTCAGCCAGCGACCGCTTCAGCCACCCTCTCGACCAGGCCAATGCGATCCAGCGCGCCGGCCAGATTCGCGACCGTGCGATCGACTTGGTGCCACTTCTCAAGACCGAAAAGGCCGACGCGGAAAGTCTTGAATTCAGCGCCCTCGTCGCATTGCAACGGCACGCCTGCGGCAGTCTGCAAGCCTTGATCGAGAAACTTTTTCCCCGACTGAATGTCAGGGTCTGTCGTGTAGCTGACCACCACGCCTGGGGCCTTGAAGCCGTCAGCCGCTACGCTTGGCAAGCCGCGGCTTTCGAACATGGCGCGAACTTTTTGACCCAACAACTCCTGTTCAGCTTTGACCTTCGCAAAGCCATAAGCCTGCGTTTCTTTCATGACCGCACTCAAGCGCGTCAGGGCGTCAGTCGGCAAAGTGGCGTGGTAAGCGTGGCCGCCTTTTTCATAGGTTTCCATGATCTGCAACCACTTCTTCAGGTCGCAAGAAAAACTAGAACTGGTGGTACCGTCAATGGCGGTACGAGCACGCTCGCTGAGCATGACCATGGCGCAGCAAGGAGAGCTGCTCCAGCCTTTTTGCGGCGCCGAGATCAACACATCAACGCCGTTGGCTTTCATGTCAACCCACATGGCGCCAGAGGCGATGCAATCGAGCACAAAGAGGCCACCCACCGCATGCACGGCATCGGCCACGGCACGCATGTAGCTGTCGGGCAGGATCATGCCGGATGAGGTTTCAACGTGCGGTGCGAACACCAGTGCTGGCTTCTCTTTGGCAATCGCAGCCTGCACTTCGGCGATGGGCGCAGGCGCCCACGGCGCTTGAGCGCCTTGGCAGGTCTGACGCGCTTTGATCACGCTGTGCGACGCAGGGATGCTGCCCATGTCAAAAATTTGCGTCCAACGGTAGCTGAACCAGCCGTTACGCAAAACCATCACATGTTTACCGGCCGCGAACTGACGTGCGACGGCTTCCATGCCGTAAGTGCCGCTACCGGGCACCAGCGCCACAGAGTGCGCGCCATAGACATCCTTGAGAATGCCGGAGATGTCCGTCATCACGCCCTGAAAGCTCTTGGACATGTGGTTGAGCGAGCGGTCGGTGTAAACCACCGAAAACTCAAGCAGGCCGTCAGGGTCAACGTTAGAAAGTAGTCCGGGCATGGTGTTTCTCGCTATTGGTGTAAAAATTGAAATCGGAGCTTAGCACCGCACGGAATTTCCGTGAAGTCAGTGGTTTTTACGCGCTGCCACTGCTTTTTCGGCGGCTTTCACTAAATCCGCGCCCACAGTGTTGGTCCACTTCTCATAGACCGGGCGGGTGGCTTTGACAAACACAGCGCGCTCTTCAGCCGTCAGCTGCGTCACGGTCACGCCCATCGCGGCGATGTCCTTGAAGACCGGCTTGTCAGCCTCAACCAGGCCCTTGCGTGCAATCGCAATTTCTTGCTTGCCGGCGTCGATGGCGGCTTGGCG
>CANFSO010000153.1 GCA_947449895.1 Comamonadaceae bacterium | reverse complement strand
ATCCAGATACTGGCTATCGTGATGCTTTATCAGTTCCCTGCGATTGGCATGTGGTTGCCTGAACTGCTTTACAAATAATCTCAAATCGCAGCGTTTTTCGACTCTTCAGAGCGACCACTTGTTGGTCGCTTTTTTTCGTCTTCATGACTCAAAATCAATTCAATATATTTAAAGTCAATTTATCTACCAATGAATTAAATTAACGTATTTATCGGTAAAAACCCTCTATTCACATGGTTCTATTTCGGAAAAAGATGGCGCGTTAACGATTAACCACCACTGGAGACCGACATGACCCATCCCAACACCCCTCGTCGCCGCAATTTGCTCAAAGGTGCGGCAGTCGCAGCCGGCGCAGGCGCCTTGGCCGCACCGATGCTGGCCACCGCCCAGACCACGACCACGCTGCGCTTTCAAAGCACTTGGCCGGCCAAAGACATTTTTCATGAATACGCCAACGACTTCGCCAACAAGGTCAACGCGATGGCCAGCGGCAAACTCAAAATCGAAGTGCTGCCGTCAGGCGCCGTCGTCCCTGCCTTCCAGTTGCTGGAAGCTGTGAACAAAGGCACGCTGGATGGCGGCCACGGTGTGGTGGCCTACCACTACGGCAAAAACACGGCGCTGGCGCTGTGGGGTTCCGGCCCAGCCTTCGGCATGGACCCGAACATGGTTTTGGCTTGGCACAACTACGGCGGCGGCAAAGCGCTGCTGGACGAGATCTACAAGTCCATCAACATGGACGTGGTCTCCTACCTCTACGGCCCGATGCCAACACAGCCCTTCGGCTGGTTCAAAAAGCCGATCACCAACGTGGCTCAGCTGAAGGGCGTGAAGTTCCGCACCGTTGGTTTGGCTGTTGACATGTACACCGACATGGGCGCAGCCGTGAACCCGCTGCCAGGCGGCGAAATCATCCCCGCCCTAGACCGTGGTCTGCTGGACGCTGCTGAGTTTAACAACGCCACATCAGACCGCATTTTGGGCTTCCCAGACGTGGTGAAAAACTGCATGTTGCAGTCCTTCCACCAGTCGGGTGAGCAGTTCGAAATTTTGTTCAATAAAAGCAAGTTCAACGCGCTGCCCGCTGAGCTCAAAGCCATCATCGACTTCGGCGTTCAGGCCGCTAGCGCCGACATGAGCTGGAAAGCCATTGACCGCAACTCCAAGGACTACATCGACCTGAAGAAGCAAGGCATCAAGTTCTACAAGACGCCTGACTCCATCCTCCGCGCACAGCTGGCTTCGTGGGACAAGATCATGGAGAAAAAGAGCGCAGAAAACGCTTTGTTCAAAAAAATTCTGGCCTCACAAAAAGCCTACGCAGAGCGTGCCGGCCAATGGCAGAACGACTACTCAGTGGACTTCAAGATGGCCTACAACCATTACTTCGCCAAAGGCGCCAAGAAGGCGTAAGCCGACGGTCCATTGTTGAGTCGCGCCAGCCACTTGGTTTTCTGAGTGGCTGGCTTGTTTATTTTGAGAAATAGAAAATGAAAATCCAAACACTTTTACACACAGCTGACGGCATCAGCACCTGGGTCGGTAAGGCATTTGCCTGGCTCATCGTGGTGTTGATGTTAGTGGTGGTTGCTGAAGTCTTCAAGCGCTACGCCTTGAATGCGCCCACCGCCTGGATTTTTGACGCTAGCAACATGCTGTACGGCACGCTGTTCATGATGGGCGGCGCCTACACGCTGTGCCAAGACGGCCATGTGCGCGGCGACTTCCTTTATGGCAACTTCAAGCCGCGCACCCAAGCCAGCGTTGACTTGGCTTTGTACGTCGTCTTTTTCTTGCCCGGCATTGCAGCGTTGACGTGGTCGGGCTGGAGTTACTTCCAAGATTCATTGGCGATTCATGAGCAAACTTTCAACGCCGACCCGCTGCCGGTCTACCCCTTCAAGTTCATCATCCCGCTGGCCGGCGCTTTGGTGCTGATGCAAGGCGTGGCGGAAATCATCCGCTGCATTGTCTGCATCCAGACCGGCGCGTGGACGCCCCGTCTCAAGGACGCACAAGAGTCCGATGTGGTGGCGCAGCAGTTAGAAGGCAGCGAGTACGTCGACGAAGAGGCCATCAAACTGGCCATCGAAAAATCTATCGGCATGAAAGGTTAATCATGAGCAACGCTGCACTCGGTATGACCATGCTGTGCCTGATCGTGGTGGTGATCATGATGGGTTTTCCCACCGCGTTCACCCTGATGGGCCTGGGCATGATGTTTGGTTTTGTGGCCTTTTACGATCCCGCCATGCCGTGGCTGGACAACAAGATTTTCCCGCTGATGGTACAACGCGCTTTCGGTGCCATGAACAACGATGTTCTGTTGTCGATTCCGCTCTTTGTCTTGATGGGCTACGTCATGGAACGCGGCGCGCTGGTGGACAAAATGTTCCACAGCGTTCAGCTGGCGTTCCGTAAATTGCCGGGCTCCTTGGCCGTGACGACGCTGGTGATCTGCACCTTCTGGGGCATTGCCAGTGGCTTGGTGGGCGCGGTGGTGGTGCTGATGGGCGTGATCGCCATGCGACCCATGCTCAACGCGGGTTACGACACGCGCTTGGCTGCAGGCGTCATCACCGCGGGCGGCACGCTGGGGATTTTGATCCCACCGTCGGTGATGATCATCGTCTATGCAGCTGTGGCCGGCCAGTCGGTCGTCAAGCTCTATGCCGCCGCCATGTTCCCTGGCTTTTTCTTGGCTTTCTTGTACCTGGTCTACGTGATCGGCTGGTGCATGATCGATCCGAAAATCGCTCCTAAGCTGCCACCTGAGCAAATGAAGGCGCCGATCTCGCCTTGGGTGGCGCATATTTCGTCAAGCTACTCACGCTTCATGCTGCCTGCGCTATTAAGCGCCGTGGTCTCGCCAGCCAAGGCCTTGCGCAGCGGTGTGGCCGGTGTGAGCCTGAAATGGTGGCAACTGCTCGCTGGGTTGACGCGTGCTTTAGCGCCCGTCATTTTGGCGGTGTCCACGTTGGGTGCGGTGTGGTGGTACGTGACCATCTACTCCCAGAAAGACAATGAGCCCGCCCCTGTGGCCGCTGAACAAATGGCGGAGAAGTCAGCTGCCCCGGTCAATGCCATTGGCGGGTCGGGTGCGGTGCAAGCGCCACCAGTTGAAGGTGGCTTGCAAGCCCCGCCGGATGCCGATGAAGAACTCAAGCCACTCGGTGGTCAAGCCAACGCTGCGGTCATTGAAGCCGATGAGCCTTTGCAAGACATGGGGGCCGGCGAAGGGACTGAGGCGCCTAAAACCGAACCCGTGCCTTCGGGTTTTTACACCGGCTTCTTGATATGCAGCTTGATCACGCTGGCCTTGCTGGGCTACTACTACTGGAACTTTGACGCCGAGCAGTATGAAATCGTCTCGATGCTGATTCACTCAGTCGCGCCGTTAGCCATACTGACCTTCGTGGTGTTGGGGGTGATCTTGTTCGGCCTCACCACGGCTACCGAGTCTGCGGCGGTCGGAGCGGCGGGCGCCTTCTTGATGGCGTGGCAAGCTAAATCCTTGAATTTTCAAAAGATCAAAGAAGCCGTGTTTCTGACCGCCAAAACCACCTCGATGGTGTGCTGGTTGTTCGTCGGTTCGGCACTGTTCTCAGCTGTGTTTGCCATCTTGGGCGGGCAGCATCTGGTGGAGACTTGGGTCATGAGCATGGACCTGTCGCCGATGCAGTTCTTACTGCTGTCACAGGCGATCATCTTTGTGCTGGGCTGGCCGCTGGAGTGGACTGAGATCATCGTGATCTTCGTGCCGATCTTCTTGCCACTGCTGCCGCACTTCGGAATTGATCCAATGTTGTGGGGCGTGTTGGTGTTCGTCAACTTGCAAGCTGCTTTTCTGTCGCCTCCGGTGGCGATGTCTGCGTTCTACCTCAAGGGAGTCTCCCCTGCGCACGTGACGATCAACCAGATCTTTGCCGGCATGATGCCTTACATGCTCATCGTTATCTTGTGCATGGTGTTCATGTATATCTGGCCAGGCCTGACGCTGTGGTTGCCGAAGTATTTGTACGGTGGTTGATGACGTTTAACGACGGTAGATCTCCGCCAGCTCACTATTGCAATAAAAATAACTGAGCATCCAACTTTTTCAGGGGCGCGCAAGCGCCCCTTTTTGTTGGCCGCTGGAAAGCCGCTAACATGGCGGTTGACGTTGACGTTAACGTCAATCAAGCCCCCAAGAGCAGGCTTCCCATGATGACCTTCCCGGAGACAACGAGATGACTGATCTTTACGCCGACTACCAAGCCCTGGCCAACTACCGCCCGACGCACAAGGTGCGCTTCGTCACGGCTGCATCGCTGTTTGACGGGCATGACGCGGCCATCAACATCATGCGGCGCATCTTGCAAGGCATGGGCGCCGAGGTGATTCACCTGGGCCACAACCGCAGCGTCGACGAAGTCGTCACCGCCGCCCTGCAAGAAGACGCGCAAGGCATCGCCATCAGCTCTTACCAAGGCGGCCACGTCGAGTACTTCAAGTACATGGTGGACTTGCTCAAAAGCCGGGGCGGCGAGCATATTCAGGTCTTTGGCGGCGGCGGCGGTGTCATCGTGCCGCCCGAAATCCGCGAACTCCATGCCTACGGCGTGACGCATATCTTCAGCCCAGAAGACGGCCAGAGAATGGGACTGGCCGGCATGATCGGCGAGATGGTCATGCGCTGCGACAAAGACCTCACCGGCTTTGCACCCACAGACATGCAAGCCATTCAAGGCCACGGGGAAATGAACTGGCGCGCCTTGGCGCAGTTCATCACCGCACTCGAAAACGACCAAGCCAATGCGGGCCTGGTCAGCGCCATTCGCCAGCAAGCCGCCTGCTGCCACGTGCCGGTGTTAGGCATCACCGGCACGGGCGGCGCCGGCAAGTCGTCCCTCACCGATGAGTTGATCCGCCGGCTGCGACTGGACCAAGGCGACAGCCTGCGCATCGCCGTCATCAGCATTGACCCGAGTCGGCGTAAAAGCGGCGGCGCCTTGTTGGGCGACCGGATTCGCATGAATGCCATCAGCCCATGGAAAACCAATGCACAAAGCCATGACGCCGGTCAACGCGTCTTCATGCGCAGCTTGGCCACGCGCGATTTCGGCTCTGAGATCAGCAAGGCCCTGCCCGATGTGATTGCCGCCTGCAAGGTGGCAGGGTTCGACATCATCGTGGTTGAAACCTCGGGCATCGGCCAAGGTGATGCGGCCATCGTCCCGCATGTGAACGTGCCGATGTACGTGATGACGCCAGAGTTTGGTGCGGCCAGCCAGTTAGAGAAAATCGACATGCTGGACTTTGCCGAGTTCATCGCTATCAACAAGTTTGACCGCAAAGGCTCGCTTGACGCGCTGCGCGATGTCGCCAAGCAAGTGCAGCGCAACAAAGAAGCCTGGACCACACCGATCGAGCAAATGCCGGTCTTTGGCACCATGGCTGCGCGCTTCAATGACGACGGCGTGACGGCGTTGTACCAAGCCCTGAAACCGCGCTTGGCAGCGTTGGGGCTGACGTTGAAGGAAGGCATTTTGCCCCCCGTGTCGGTGCGCCACAGCACCAACCAAACGCCAGTGGTGCCAGCGGCGCGCACGCGTTACTTGGCTGAAATCAGCGACACCGTGCGCGGCTATAAAAAGCGCGCTTTGGCGCAGGCGCAATTAGCGCGTGAAGTGCAGCAACTCCAAGCCGCTGCCGCGATGCTCAAAATCGACAAGCCCGGGCGCGCACCTGCGGCTGAAGCTGCACTTGACTTGGCCGGTCACCGCAAAGCGCGCATGGACGCCGATGCGCGACAGCTGTTGGGCCAATGGCCGGACATGCAAGAAGCCTATGCTGGCGACGAGTACGTGGTGAAAATCCGCGACAAAGAAATCCGCACGGCGCTTACCACCAAGACCTTGAGCGGCACGACCATCCGCAAAGTCGCGCTGCCCAAGTACGAAGACCACGGCGAAATTTTGAAGTGGTTGATGCTCGACAACGTGCCGGGCAGCTACCCCTACACCGCCGGCACCTTCGCTTTCAAACGTGAAGGTGAAGACCCGACCCGCATGTTCGCCGGTGAAGGCGACGCCTTTCGCACCAACACCCGCTTCAAACTGCTCAGCGAGGGTATGCCGGCCAAACGCCTGAGCACCGCCTTTGACTCGGTCACGCTGTATGGCAACGACCCCGATGTGCGGCCCGACATCTACGGCAAGGTCGGTAACTCGGGCGTCAGCATCGCCACGCTGGACGACATGAAAGTGCTTTACAGCGGCTTCGATTTATGCAACCCCGCCACCAGCGTGAGCATGACCATCAACGGTCCGGCGCCCAGCATTTT
>CANFSO010000152.1 GCA_947449895.1 Comamonadaceae bacterium | reverse complement strand
GTGTCTGCCGCCAGTGCATAAACGCCTGACTGGCCCTGCAAGCCAAGCGCCAGCCCCAGGCAAAATTCGCCCGCCCGCCCGCCTCGGCCCCGGTTTTTTTTGTCTGCGTCTGCAGGTTGCAAACGCACCGTCACCGTGGTTTCACCGCCACTCAAGATCACGCAGGGCGCTTCAAACGGTTGGTTTTTTTGCTTCACGGCACGCGCCAGTGCCGCATGCACCTTACCGACTTCGCGGGACTCGCCTTCCATCTCGTCACTCAGGATGTAAGCCTTCAAGCCAGCCGCACGCGCCACCTCAGCGGCGGCTTCTAGGCTTTGTTGCGGCGTGGCAATCAAATGAACTTCGTGGCCGTTGAAAACCGCGTCGCCGGGTTTTGGGGTTTCGAGCGCGCCGCTTTCAAGGTCGGCCAGCAAAGCCGCAGGCACTTGGATTGCGTAGCGCTGCAAGATCGCCAATGCGTCAGCGCAGGTGGTGGCGTCGGGCACGGTCGGCCCGCTGGCGATGATCGACGGGTCATCGCCCGGCACGTCACTGATGGTCAAGGTGACCACGCGCGCCGGTGCGCAAGCAGCGGCCAGCCGACCGCCCTTGATGCGCGACAGGTGTTTGCGCACGCAATTCATCTCGCTGATGTTGGCGCCGCTGTTCAGCAGCTCTTTGTTGATGCGCTGCTTGTCTTGCAGGCTCAGGCCGTCTGCCGGCAACGTCAACAGCGCGGAACCACCGCCTGAAATCAGGCACAGCACCAGATCGTTTTCAGTCAAGCCCTGGACCATGGTCAAGATGCGTTCGGCAGCGGCCAGCCCGGCCGCATCAGGCACCGGGTGCGCGGCTTCAACCATCTCGATGCAGGATTTCAGACCCGCAGGACGCGGTGGAATGTGCTGATAGCGCGTGACCACCAGCCCCTGCAGTGATGCGTCGGCGGGCCACAACGCCTCCACCGCTTGCGCCATAGAACCGCCCGCTTTACCCGCACCAATCACGATGGTGCGGCCGCCACTTTCACGGCTGGGGGGCGAGGGTAAAAAAGCCGCCGTGTTGTGCAAGGGCAAAGCACGCTGCACGGCCGCTTGGTAGAGACTCAGCAGAAATTCGCGTGGCTGGTCTTGGGGTGACTTGCCAGAGTCGATAGGGGATGGTGAAGACATGCGTTGACGTCGGAACTTAACTCGCCAAGTTCTTCATCTCGGCGTACAAGTCGGCCTTGCCTTCAAAGCCGATGCCGACCAGCGCCGGCAAAGTCACCAGGCTGTTTTCCACTTTGACGCCGTCCGGAAAACCGCCGTAAGGCTGGAACAAATCGGGGTAACTTTCATTGCCACCCAAGCCCAGCCCAGCAGCAATGGCCAGCGACATCTGATGCCCGCCGTGCGGAATGCAGCGACTGGCCGACCAGCCGTTATCGCGCAGCATGTCCAGCGTGCGCAAGTACTCGACCAAACCGTAACTCAGTGCGCAGTCAAACTGCAGCCAGTCACGGTCTGGCCGCATGCCACCGTAGCGAATCAAATTACGGGCGTCTTGCATCGAGAAAAGATTCTCGCCGGTGGCCATAGCGGGCGCGTAATGCTGCGCCAATTCAGCCTGCAAGGCGTAGTCCAGCGGGTCGCCAGCTTCTTCGTACCAAAACAAGTTGTAGTCGGCCATGGCTTTGGCGTAAGCCACCGCTGTTGGTAAATCAAAACGACCGTTGGCGTCCACCGCCAAGCGTTGCCCAGGGCCAAGCAGCTTGAGCACGGCCTCAATACGCTTGCAGTCTTCAGCCACCGGCGCGCCACCGATCTTCATCTTGACCACCGAATAACCGCGGTCCAAATAGCTTTGCATTTCGCCGGTCAAGCCTTCCAGCCCTTTGCCCGGCCAGTAGTAACCGCCTGCAGCGTAGACAAACACCTGCCGATTGGCCGTGCCGTTGCCATACCGCTCGGCCAGCAATTGGTACAGCGGCTTGTTAGCGATCTTGGCCACCGCGTCCCAGACCGCCATGTCGATGGTGCCGACCGCCACCGAGCGCTCACCGTGGCCGCCCGGTTTTTCGTTGTTCATCAAGGTGGCCCAGACCTTGTGCGGGTCGATGTTGTCTTCTGTGTCGTCAAGCAAACTGGCTGGATCGGCTTCGAGCACGCGCGGAATAAAACGCTCGCGCATCAAAGCGCCCTGCCCGTAGCGGCCGTTTGAATTGAAGCCGTAACCAATGACAGGTTTGCCGTCCCGCATCACGTCTGTGACCACCGCCACCAGACTCAGCGTCATCTTAGAAAAGTCGATATAGGCGTTGCGGATGTTCGACTTGATCGGGCGCGTGGATTCGCGAATTTCGGTGATTTTCAAAGCAGGTTTCCAGTTTCAATTGAGTGAAAAACTGCTCTCGCGAACGACAGCAGCGCTTATTTTTTGCCTAGGCCCAAACGCTGCGCACCTTCAACATACAGGCTGATGCGTTCCTTCATGAAAGCGTCCATCTGCGCATTGCCGATGTTGACCAGCTCAAAGCCGCTTTTGGCGGCCAGCGCCTTCATCTCCGGGTCGTTGTTCATCGCCATCCACATGTCAGCGATTTTTTTGCGGTTTTCAGGCGATGTTGATTTTGGCACGCCAATGCCGCGGTATGCACCGTCGACCCAGTCGACGCCGAGCTCACGAAAAGTCGGCACATCTGGCATCAGCGGATGGCGTTTTTCCATGGCCACCGCCAGCGCCCGCACCTTGGTCTGGTTGGCAATCGCGAACGGGGTGTAGGCCATCGCACCGTCAATCTGCGCACCGACCACGGCCAGCGCCATATCGCCCGTGCCTTTGTAAGGAACGTAGGTGCTCTTGATGGCGAAAGCCGCATTCAGCCGCTCGTGGGCCGCGTGGTTGGCAGAGTTCAGGCCGGAGCCGCCTAGGCTCATCTTGCCGGGGTCTTTTTTAGCCGCGGCGATGAATTCTGCAAAGGTTTTGTACGGGCTGCTCACCGGCACGATCAGCACGTCGGGCGTGTAATGAAACCAAAAAGCGGGCGTGATGTCGGCCGTTTTGTATTGCACTTGGCCTTCGATTGGCTGAAAAACAATGTGCGGCAAATTGATGCCCACCACATTCAAGCCGTCGCCGGGCAAGCTGTTCATCTGCCCCCACATCAGCCCACCGCCGGCACCGGCTTTGTATTGGATGATGGTTTCAATCGCCGCGCATTTTTTCTTTAACATCATTTGCTGGTGGCGCGCCGACAAATCGGACTCGCCGCCGGGTGGGAACGCCTGCCAATACAACATGTTTTTCTCGGGGCAAGCCGGCATCGCGGGCGTCGCGGGCGCCGATTGAGCCATCACCGCAGGCGCTGCGGCGAGGCACACAGCACCGATCAAGTGGCTGATGTTGAATTGCATGAGATTGTCTCCTTGGGTAGGTTCTAGTGACCGTCGCTCAGCAGTTGACACACGGCATCAGTCACTTGCGCGGTAGTGGCTTGGCCACCGAGGTCACGCGTGTGTAAGCGGACATCAGCCGTCACGGTCTCAATCGCCTGCATGAGTTGCGCAGCTTCTTGCTGTAGACCAAGGTGCTCGAGCATCATCACGCAGGACCAGAAGGTACCGATCGGATTCGCCAAGCCCAGTCCCATGATGTCAAAGGCTGAACCATGGATCGGTTCAAACATCGACGGGTAGCGGCGCTCGGGGTCGATGTTGCCGGTGGGTGCAATGCCGAGGCTGCCGGCCAGCGCAGCAGCTAAGTCGCTCAACACGTCAGCGTGCAAATTGGTGGCGACCAATGTGTCCAGCGTGGCCGGGCGGTTGACCATGCGGGCGGTGCAGGCGTCGACCAGTTCTTTGTCCCATGTGACATCAGGAAACTCTTGGCTGATTTGCACGGCAATTTCGTCCCACATCACCATCGCATGGCGCTGGGCGTTGGACTTGGTCACCACCGTCAGCAGCTTGCGGGGGCGTGACTGGGCCAGTTTGAAAGCGAAACGCATGATGCGTTCGACACCGACGCGCGTCAGGATGGACATGTCGGTGGCGACCTCAATCGGGTGACCTTGGTGCACCCGTCCGCCGACGCCGGCGTATTCGCCTTCGGAGTTTTCACGCACGATGACCCAATTCAGGTCGTCAGCGCTGCAGCGTTTGAGCGGACTGTCAATGCCGGGCAAGATACGCGTTGGCCGCACGTTGGCGTACTGGTCGAAGCCTTGGCAAATCTTCAAGCGCAAGCCCCACAAGGTGATGTGGTCCGGGATGTGCGGGTCACCGGCGGAACCGAAAAGAATCGCGTCCATGGGTCGCAGCGCGTCTAGGCCGTCGGCCGGCATCATGACGCCATGCTGGCGGTAATAGTCGCCGCCCCAGTCGAAACCGTGGAAGTCAAACTTGAACTTGTTTTGGGTCGCGGCCAGCTTCTGCAACACGGTTTGCCCTGCGGGCACCACCTCTTTGCCAATGCCGTCGCCAGGGATACAGGCTATTTTGTAAGTTTTCATGGCCTTACTTTAGCCATTGTTGAAAGCTCTTCAAGCGCTTAAAGTGATGTCATTGTTTACCTTGGAGTTATCAATGACCGCTTCGGCTTCAGCCCCTTCTGAGATGGCTTTTTTCAGCGAACTGGTTCGCTGCGGTGGTTTTTCACTGGCAGCCCGCGAGCTGGGCGTGACGACCGCCGCCGTCAGCAAGCGGCTGGCGCATGTGGAAGAACGGCTCGGCGTGCGCTTGCTCAACCGCACCACGCGCCGCACCAGCCTCACGGCCGAAGGCGAAATTTACCTGGCCCATGCACGGCGCATTCTGGCCGACATCAGCGACATGGAGCAGCTGGTGTCGCAGGCGCACGCCATGCCGCAAGGCTTGCTGCGCATCAATGCCACGCCGGGTTTTGGCCGCAGCCATGTCGCACCGCTGATTTCGCGCTTCGTCAAACTTCATACGGAAGTGCAGGTGCAATTGCAGCTGACAGTCGATCCGCCGAGCTTGGCCGATGACACGTTTGATGTTTGCATTCGCTTTGGTGAGCCGCCCGATGCACGGGTGATGGCCCGCAAGATGGCACCCAACCGGCGCCTGCTGTGCGCCTCACCGGCTTACTTGGCACTGCACGGCGCACCCAAAGTGCCGGGCGACCTGGCACGGCACAACTGCCTGGGCATTCGACAAGGCGACGATGCCTATGGCAGTTGGCGGCTGACGTCAGGCAAACGCACGGAAACCGTCAAGGTGCGCGGCAACCTCAGCACCACCGATGGCGAGATCGCCGTCGACTGGGCGCTGGACGGCCACGGCATCCTCATGCGCGCGGAATGGGACATCGCCAAATACGTCCGCAGCGGCCGATTGGTGCAGGTGCTGGAAGGCTATGAAACACCGCCGGCCGATATCCATCTGGTGTACCCGCAGCGCCTGCACATGTCAGCGCGGGTTCGGGCTTTCGTGGATTTCACCGCCAAACATTTTGAAAAATCATCGACGCTGGCGGCAGGTCTGGTCACGCGCTGGTAAGGTCAAGCCGACTGGCTGCGCGCCCACTCGCGCAAGGCCTCGGCAAACTCCAGCACCGCCGGCGAGTTGTTGTCGGTGCGTCGCAACAGAAAGACATCTCCGCTGACACCCGAGGCTTGGAGTTCGCCTTTGAGCTGGCACAGAACCACGGCGCCTTCGCGCATGCGCACCAGCGACGCCGGCACCAAAGACACCCCTAAACCGGCGGCCACCAAGTTCAGGACGGCCGGAATTTCCACCACCTGCTGCACGATGCGCGGCGCAAAACCCGTTTGCACGCAGGCGTCAAAAACACTTTGCGCAAAGGCGGAAGACTCCAATCTCAGAAACACGAAGTCCTCTTGCTTGAGTTCAGCCAACCGAATGCTTTTGCGTCCAGCCAAGGCATGGCCAAGCGGCAGCGCGCAGACCAACGGGTCGCGCCAGAGCAGGGTCGATGTCAATTCGCCGTCGTTAGGCGCGCTGCGTGACACGCTCAGGTCCAATTGCCCTTCGCGCAAAGCCTGCACATGGTCGGCCGGCCGCATCTCTTGAAGCACCACTTCAACACCTGACCGGCGTTCGCGGAACTGCTTGATGAAACTTGGGAACGGCCCCAAAAAGTGTGAGCCCGCCAGCCCGACCTGCACGCGTCCCTCGACCCCTTCGGCAACGCGCCGCACATGGCTGCGCGCGTCCTCAATACGCTCCAGAACGGCGCGCGCATGGGGCAGCAAAGCCTTGCCAGCTTCACTGAGTTCTACGCTGCGGCTGGTTCGATTGAACAACCGCGCACCCAACTCGGCCTCCAGATTGGCAATTTGATAACTCAGCGGCGGCTGCGACACATGTAGCTTTTGCGCCGCCCGTGTGAAGCTCAGCTCGCTGGCCAGCACCGTGAAATAGCGCAACTGTCGAAGGTCCATGATTCATCCAATAC
>CANFSO010000151.1 GCA_947449895.1 Comamonadaceae bacterium | reverse complement strand
TGTGTCAGGTAGCGCATGAAGCGCGCGTGGTAGATCGAGCTGATCGGGCCGATGCCCATCGAGCCGGTTGGGAATTGCCAAAAATCCGGCATCAAATACGGGTGCGGATAGCTGCTCAAGCCGCGACCTGCTTGGCCGGGTGCTGAGATTTCTTGCCGATAGCGGCCCAGCGTTTGTTCGTCGAGCCGGCCTTCGAGATAAGCGCGGGCATAGACACCCGGCGCGCTGTGCGGCTGGAAAAAAACCAGGTCGCCACGGTGTTGACCTTCGCCCAGACCTTGCCGCGCGTGAAAGAAGTGGTTGAAGCCAGTTTCAAACAGATCGGCCGCGCTGGCGTAGCTGGCGATGTGACCGCCGAGCTCGGCAGAACCGCCAGTTTCAACCTGATTGGCGCGCACCACCATAGCCAGCGCGTTCCAACGCATGAGGGAGGCCAGGCGTTCTTCCATCGCCAGATCACCGGGAAACACCGGCTGCTCATCGACGCCAATGGTGTTGAGGTAGGGCGTGGCCAGTTCAGGTTGCCAGCCGATGCGCTGCACGCGCGCCTGCCGGGCCAACTCGCCGAGCATCTGCCGAGCGCGTTCCGGGCCTTGCGTGGCCACCAAGGCTGAGAAGGCTTCGCGCCACTCGGCAGTTTCCTGTGGATCCGGGTCGGTCGGTGCTGTCGTTGCGATTGTGGCGAGGAGGGAGGTGTGTGTGAGATCGTTCATGACCTCTCTACTTTACGCAATCCGCTGCAGAAGCTTCTGCTTGAATGTAGTGTGATTTTATTTTTTGGCGGCATAAAATGCTGAAAAATACGAACTTGGTGATCTATGCAGCTAGACAGTCTGGATTTAAAGATACTCGATGAGCTTCAGCGTGACGGTTCGCTGTCTAACGTCGAGCTGGCGCGGCGGGTGCATCTGAGCCCGTCGCCTTGCTTGGCGCGCGTGAAGGCACTGGAAGCCGCCCGTGTGATTGACCGCTATGTGGCAATTGCCAGCGCGGCGGCGCTCGGGCTGGGTTTGAGCGTGTTCATCTCCATCAGCCTGCGCTCGCAAAGCAAAGAAGCCTTGGGCGAGTTCGAGCGGCGCATCGTCGAGCACGACGAAGTGATGGAGTGCTACCTGATGACCGGCGACAGCGACTACCTGATCCGCATTGCGGTGGCAGACATCAGCGCACTGGAGCGCTTCATTCTGGAGCAGCTGACGCCGATCCCCGGCATTGAAAAAATCAGGTCGAGCTTTGCCTTGAAGCAGGTGCGCTACAAGACGGCTTTGCCGCTGCCTTTTTTGGCAAGGTGACCTGGCCAGTGTGAGCCGCTCTTCAGCTCACATCTTCGCTTGGAACACCAGACCGGCGTGCTCGCGCAGGGCATGGAATTTGATCTTCGGCCACTGCTGTTCGACGGCGCGCAGCGTGGCGCTGTGGTCCACCAACAGCGTGGGCGCATCAACGGCATCCAAGGCGACGCGGTGTGCATTGGCGTCCATGAATTTCTTCAACTCGTTGGCGTCATCGCAGGTGACCCAGCGCGCCAAATTGAAGTTGCTGGCCATGATGCGGGCTTTGACGCCGTACTCGTGCTCAAGCCGGTGGGCGACCACTTCAAACTGCAGTTGACCGACTGCGCCCAGCAAGAGCAAGGAGCCCGAAATCGGACGGAAGACCTGAATCGCCCCTTCTTCGCCCAACTGCGTGAGGCCGGCGCGCAGCTGCTTGCTGCGCAGCGGGTCGGCCACTTCGACAGCGCGAAACATTTCAGGCGCAAAAAACGGCAAGCCGGTGAACAGCAGCGTTTCGCCTTCGGTCAGCGTGTCGCCGAGTTGCAGCACGCCATGGTTGGGAATACCGATGATGTCGCCGGCAAACGCAGTGTCGAGCAGTTCGCGACGCTGGCTCATGAAGCTGACCACGGTGTTGGGCCGAATCTCTTTGCCGCTGCGGACCACTTTGAGGCGCATACCGCGCGTGAATTCACCGCTGGTGACGCGCAGGAAAGCAATGCGGTCGCGATGCGCCGGGTCCATGTTGGCCTGGATCTTGAAGACCACGCCAGAGAATTTTTTCTCTCCAGGTTGGACGGTGCGCTGCATGGCCGCCCGAGGTGCTGGGGCTGGCGCTAGATCGACCAGCGCGTCCAGCACTTCTTGCACGCCAAAGTTGTTGATGGCCGAGCCAAAAAACATGGGTGTCTGCTTGCCGCTGAGGAATGCTTCACGGTTGAATTCCGGTGACGCACCGTTCAACAGTTCGAGCTCATCCTGCGCTTGTGTGAACTCGGCACCGAAGCGTTTGCTGGCTTCTGCATTGTCCAAACCCGCCAAGATTTCATCGTCTCCGCCGGCCTTGTCTTCGCCGGGGCTGAAGACGCGCATGCGCGCCTCGCGACGGTCGTAAACGCCATGAAACAGTTTGCCCATACCGACCGGCCACGTGAACGGCACCACGGCCATGCCGAGTTCGCGCTCGATCTCGTCCATCACGCTCATCGGGTCTTGCACCTCGCGGTCCATCTTGTTGACGAAGGTCAGGATGGGCGTACCACGAGCACGGCAGACTTGCAGCAGGCGGCGCGTTTGCGGCTCGACGCCGTTGGCTGCGTCGATCACCATCAGCGCGGCATCCACGGCGGTCAGCACGCGGTAGGTGTCTTCTGAGAAGTCTTGGTGGCCGGGGGTGTCGAGCAGGTTGATGACGCAGTCGCGGTATTCCATTTGCATCACCGAGCTGGCGACTGAGATGCCGCGTTGCTTTTCAATCTCCATCCAGTCGCTGGTGGCGTGGCGTGCTGCCTTGCGAGCCTTGACCGAGCCGGCGATTTGAATCGCGCCTGAAAACAGCAAGAGCTTTTCAGTCAGCGTGGTTTTACCCGCGTCAGGGTGGGAAATAATGGCAAACGTGCGGCGGCGCTTGACTTGTTTTTCGATTTCGATGGTGTCGGACATAACCCGCGATTATCGACTGCAAAGGCTTCAGTCCGGCTGGCGCTCAAAGCGTGGTTGTCTTAAACCTTCAATCACTACCTGTTCTTCGAACATGGCGGCTGGTCGGACCCACATGCCGCGTTCGCCGTAAAGCGCGCGGTACAAGGTCATGGGCTCCAAGCTCTCACTGTGGCGCACGGTGCCGAGGACTTCATACAACAGGCCTTTGTAGTGCCGGTACAGGCCTTTCGGTGTTTCGATCAGGGCGGGCAAGGTGTCTGACATGGTGTTTTTCATGAGGAGTGATTGTTGGCGTGGGCGCAAGCATGAGCTCAGTGGGACAATACCTGTATGCACCCTAACGCCTTATTAGACAGTTGTTCCGAGCTTATCAAGCAGGTTCTTAAATTCGATCACCCCGCCGACATGGTGGTATCGCGCCATTTTCGTGAGCAGCGCCTCGGCCCTCGAGAGCGTGCCACCGTGGCCGAAACCATCTACACCGTGCTGCGCAAGAAGTCCTTGTTCACCAACTTGGCGCAGGCTGGCAGCGGCCCGATTGAGCGCCGTTTGGCGATTCTGGGCTTTGCCGCCGAACGTGATTTTTTGTTGGGTGCCTTGAACGACCAGGAAAAAGACTGGTTGTCCCGCTGTGACCAGGTCAAACCATCGGACTTGATGGAACTGCACCGGCACAACCTGCCGCAGTGGTTGGTCGACTCGCTGCGCGAGCAACTCGGCGCTGATTTCTGGCCACTCGTCGACAGCCTGAACGCGCCCGCCGGTCTCGATTTGCGCGTCAACACCCTCAAAGACAAGCGCGCTGATGTTCAAAAAGAGCTGGCCAAGGCGGGTGTTGTGACCACCGCCACCCCGTTTTCACCGTGGGGCTTGCGCGTGCGCGACAAGGCTCAACTCGGTAAGCTCGACACCTTCACCCGTGGCGCGATCGAGGTCCAGGACGAAGGCTCGCAGTTGCTGGCTGTGCTGGTCGATGCCAAGCGCGGCGAAATGGTCGTTGACTTTTGTGCTGGCGCGGGCGGCAAAACGCTGGCCTTGGGTGCCAGCATGCGCGGCACCGGCAGGCTCTACGCTTTCGATACCTCGGGCCATAGGCTTGATGCGCTGAAACCCCGACTGGCCCGCAGCGGCCTGTCGAACGTACACCCTGTGGCGATTGCGCATGAACGCGACGACCGTATCAAACGCCTCGCCGGCAAAATTGACCGCGTGCTGGTGGATGCACCTTGTTCCGGCTTGGGAACTTTGCGCCGTAATCCGGATCTCAAGTGGAGGCAAAATCCTAAGCTGGTTGCCGAGTTGTCGGCCAAGCAGACGGCTATTTTGCACAGTGCAGCTCGGCTTTTGAAGCCGGGTGGTCGTTTGGTGTACGCCACTTGCAGCTTGCTGAAAGAAGAAAACGAGCACATTGCCGAGGCCTTCAGCGCCGCTAACCCGGGGTTTCATTTGCTCCAAGCGGCGGAGGTGTTGACGCAAGCCGGTGTTGAGAATGCACCAAAACTGTGCTCTGGTGCATTTTTGCGGCTCTGGCCGCATCAGCACCAGACCGACGGTTTCTTCGCTGCGGTCTGGCAAAAGGCAGATTTGTCCCCAGCTGAGGTCTGAAGATCGCTGCAGATCGCGGTAATTGTCTGCTTGAAATCGATTTTTAACGATTGATACCCCTATGAGATATTCCCCCACAAGACTTGTTGTTTTTGTCTTGTCGGCCTACAATGTTGAGTGTTCGGAACGCCTTGCTAAGCTACGGCTGGCCGCTGCGAACTGTTTATAAGGACTACTAATGACTTTATTTGACGCCGGCCTTGACTGGCTTGCTCACGGCCTCTGGAGCATCGCTTGGTGGCAGATCGTTCTGTTCGCCTTGGCTGTCACGCACATCACCATGATCAGCGTGACCATTTTCTTGCACCGCCACCAAGCCCATCGCTCGCTGGACTTGCACCCGATTGCATCGCATTTTTTCCGTTTTTGGTTGTGGCTGACAACGGGCCAGGTCACCAAAGAGTGGGCAGCGATCCACCGCAAGCACCACGCTAAATGTGAGCAAGCTGAAGATCCACACAGCCCGCACGTGTACGGCATTAAGAAAGTGCTGACGCAAGGCGCAGAGCTCTACCGCGCAGAATCTAAAAACATGGAAACCATGGCCCGTTTTGGCCACGGCACGCCGAATGACTGGATTGAACGCAATCTCTACACGCGCTTTTCTTGGCAAGGCGTTGGCCTGATGATGATCATTGACTTGGCGCTGTTTGGTGTGGGTGGTTTGGCTGTTTGGGCCCTGCAGATGGCTTGGACGCCAATCATGGCCGCTGGCATCATCAATGGCGCAGCTCATTATTGGGGCTACCGTAATTTTGAGGCACCAGACGCGAGCACCAACATTTCACCGTGGGGCATCATCATTGCCGGTGAAGAGTTACACAACAACCACCACACCTACCCAACATCAGCCAAGCTGTCGATCAAGCCATACGAGTTTGACATTGGCTGGATGTACATCACCATCTTGAAGAGCGTTGGCTTGGCCAGTGTCAAGAAGGTTCCGCCCAAGCTTCAGCATGGCAGCATTCGCCCTGTGGCTGATGAAAAAACGCTTGAAGCGCTGATTGCTCATCGTTACGAAGTCATGGCGCGTTTTGCCCGTGAACTGCGTCGCGCAGGCAAGACAGAAATCCAAACGCTAAAGGCTCGTCAAGCTGATGTGTCGGCGCTCAAACTGGCCAACCGCTGGTTGCACCGTGATGACGACAAGGTCCCAGCAGAAGCCCGAACGCAATTGGCTCAGGTTCGTGCAGAGCATCCAGTGCTCGACAAAATGGTGACCATGCGTGAAGAGCTTCGTCAAATGTGGCTGAGCACATCGACGTCACGCGAGCAATTGGCGGTAGACCTGCAGGCTTGGTGCCACCGCGCTGAAGACAGCGGTATTGCGGCCTTGAAAGAGTTCTCTTTCAAGCTGCGTTCGGCTCGGGCCTGATACGCGCGACGTCTGTCGCTGCTCATCAAAAGCCACCTCTCGAGGTGGCTTTTTTGTGGGCGTTTGTGTCTGGGGTCGTTGAGTGAGCTTGCTTGCTACGCACCGCTGAAGGCTTGGCCCGGAGCTCTCATACTGGGGGGTACCAGAAATCGACCCCCGAGCCAAGCCTCTGCACTCAGCCGCAGTACGCCACCAGGCCTTCGCTCCATACCCACAGGCGTCTGTATAACGAAACCCAATCACCCATAAAAAAACCCGCCGGGAAGGGCGGGTTTTTTTATGGGTGCCTGAGCACCAGAAACAGACTGAATTACTTCAGTTTGATTTCTTTGTATTCCACATGCTTGCGTGCCTTAGGATCAAATTTCATGATCAGCATTTTGTCAGGCGTGGTTTTCTTGTTTTTGGTGGTCGTGTAGAAATGACCCGTGCCGGCAGTTGATTCCAGCTTGATTTTTTCGCGTGCGCCTTTAGCCATGATGATTCTCCTTAGATTTCACCGCGGGCACGAAGGTCAACTAAGACCGCGTCGATGCCCAGCTTGTCAACGAGACGCAAGCCAGCGCT
>CANFSO010000150.1 GCA_947449895.1 Comamonadaceae bacterium | reverse complement strand
GTTTCCACCAGTTTGCCGGTGGCGTCGACCACCGCCACTTTGACGCCGGTGCGGATGCCAGGGTCCAGCCCCATCACCACACGCGGGCCAGCCGGTGCGGCCAGCAGCAGGTCGCGCAGGTTGTCGGCAAAGACCTTGATCGCAACTTTTTCAGCGTCTTCACGCAGTCGCGTGAAGAGGTCACGCTCAATCGACAAGCTGAGTTTGACGCGCCAAGTCCAGGTCACGCATTTGCGCAGCAAGTCATCTGCCGGGCGTGCTTTGTGGCTCCAGCCCAAATGCAGCGCGATCTTGCCTTCAGCCACCGACACGGTCGGCGCGGCTTTGGCACCCACGGGGATGACGTTCACCGGCGGCTCGGGCAAGACCAGCTTGGCATCCAAAATTTCCAGCCCGCGGCCGCGAAAAACCGCCAGCGCCCGGTGCGACGGCACGCGGCCTATCGGTTCGTCGTAGGCAAAGTAGTCGCGAAACTTGGCGTTGTCAGGGTGGTTTTCGTCTTTGCCGGCGACCAGCTTCGACGCGAACAATCCTTCGCTCCACAACCAAGCACGCAGTGACTGCACCAGCGGCGCGTCTTCGGCCCAGCGCTCGCTCAAGATGTCGCGCACGCCATCCAGCACCGATTGAACGGTGGTGAAATCATCGCCACTCTCGTTTTTCTCGGCTTTGACGTAAGGAGCGGCAGCGTCTTGCGGCACCAACATCGGGTCGGCAAACAGCGCATCGGCGAGTGGCTCTATGCCTGATTCGCGGGCAATCTGGCCCTTGGTGCGACGCCTCGGTTTGTAGGGCAAGTACAAGTCTTCCAAGTCTTGCTTGGTGCCGGCGGCTTCAATCGAGCGGCGCAGCTCCGGGGTCAATTTCCCCTGCTCTTCGATGCTTTTGAGCACCGTTTCACGCCGGTCTTCTAGCTCTCTCAAGTACCCCAGCCGGGCTTCCAGTTCACGCAGTTGGATATCGTCGAGTCCACCCGTCACCTCCTTGCGGTAGCGGGCAATAAAAGGCACGGTCGCACCACCGTCAAGCAGTTCCACGGCGACCCGAATCTGCTGCTCTTGAACTTTGATTTCTGCGGCAATTTGCCGGATGATTTTTTGCATGTAGAAGGGTCTGGTAGCGGGCGAAAAAATGAAGGGTCATTCTCCCACAGCCCCTTTGCCAAGCTCTGCGTATGATGGAGCTTTAACGGGAGCTCCAATGCGCTTACGGTCCATTTTGCTGCTGTTGGCTGTTCTTTTAACGGCCGCCTTTGTCGCCTTGAATCTCGAAGAGTTCAACCGACTCAGTCTGCTTAGCCTTGGTTTCACCAGCTTACAAGCGCCTTTGGCGTTGATCATGCTGATCGGCCTGGTGTCGGCGCTGGTGGTATTTCTGCTCTTTAGCGCTTATGCCAAAAGCGCGTATTTGATCGACAACCGGCGAACCGCGCGTGAACTCAAAGCGCAACGCGAACTGGCCGACAAAGCCGAAAACTCGCGCTTCACTGAGTTGCAGCAGTACCTGGCCGCTGAAAGCCATGCCACGGCAGAACGCGATGCCCTAGAGAGCCAACGACTGGACGAACGCTTCGCTGATTTGCAAGCAGATCTAGAGTCTCGCATTGAGCAGTCTGGCAACACGCTGGCGGCCTACATCGGTGAACTTGAAGACCGCTTAGAAAGGGCTGCCGGCAAGCCAGTCATCGAGGCCGAAAGTAACCGCCTGCGTTAAGTCTGCGCGGCCTTCAGCGCGTAACCAATGCGTGGGAAATGCACATGCACGGTGCCGGCTCGGGGGTCTGTTCGGCGCAATGAATAGTGCATGCGCGTGGCGGCGATCAACTCCCCTTCTGTGGGTTCAGGGCCAAAGGTTTCCGCGCTGATAGTCACACGGCTTCCGAGCGCAATGCCGTGTTCGTCCTGAAATAGCTCGTCTCGCAGCGCCAACGGCGTTGCCTTGGCGGCGAGCGTAATGGCGTCAGCCGAACTCAACTCTTCATGCGTGCCGTGACCGATGGCGGCCATGCGGTCAAGCCAGTCCTGCACAGACGGCGTGAGTGACAAAATATCGGCCAGCACGGGTGTCCGCATGCGCGTGAACCACAGCGGGTGGTACATCGCAAAGTCGGCTATGCAAGGCGCCTCACCCAGCAAAAATGGATGTAAGTCGAGCATGTCCGAGATGCGGCGCAAATACGACTTGTAGGCCACGGCCGCATCGGCCGGGCGCAGGCGCATCATGCCGGCACTCATGGCGCCCCGGTCTTCACGAAAAGACTGCAATGCTTCAGGGGCTGTGTTGTCAAAGATTTGCGCCAGACCGCGCGGCTGCATGTTGTAGGCCATGGCAGCCCAAAAAAGCGTGCTGTCGCCCCACTGAGCCAGTGTGCGCACCAAGCCCTTGACGGGCTCGGGGTACAAGGTGGGCTGGGGCTGAAGGTGCTCTAGGACATCGGCGATCAGCGCTGTGTCGCAATACAGATCCGCACCGATTTGCAGAACGGGCGTGCGGCGGTAGCCACCCGTCAGCGCCAGCACGTCCGGCTTGGGCATGACCATCGGGATCAGGACTGACCGCCAAGACAGATTCTTGTAGCCCAACATCAAGCGCACTTTTTCAGCGAAGGGTGATGTGGGGTAATGGTGAAGAATCAGCTCGGTCATGGCGTGTCTCCTGTGGTGGTTGATCTCGTCCAAATGCAGCCGCTTCAGCGTTCTTTTAAATCAGCTTGACGATTTGCTTGCCGAAGTTCTTGCCTTTGAGCAAACCTAGGAAGGCTTCGGGTGCAGCCGTCAAGCCTTGCGCCACGCTTTCGCGCGGTTGCAGCTTGCCGGTGGCCACCAGCATGGCAAGTTCTTGCAATGCTTCTGGCCACAAGTCCATGTGCTCAGAGACGATGAAGCCCTGAATCTTCAGACGACTTCTGAGAATCAGCGCCGGGTAGTTCATTGGCACCGGTTTGCCGTCGTAACCGGCGATCATGCCGCATAGCGCAATACGACCAAAGTCATTCATGCGCAGCATCACGGCGTCGAGCACCATGCCGCCGACATTTTCAAAATACCCATCGATGCCGTCTGGGCAGACCGCCTTCAGTGCACTTGAAAGCGCGGCCGCATCCGTGTGTAGTTTGTAGTCAATGCAGGCGTCAAAGCCCAGCTCCTTGGTGGCGTATTGGCATTTGGCCGGTCCACCAGCAATACCCACAACCCGACAGCGCCTCGTTTTGGCCAGTGCCGCAAAAGCGCTGCCCACAGCGCCAGTCGCAGCACTCACCACGACGGTTTGGCCCGGCTGGGCTTCAATGATTTTGTTGAATCCATACCAAGCCGTGACGCCTGGCATGCCGACCGCACCTAGGTAGTAAGACAGGGGAACATGGGTGGTGTCGACTTTGCGCAGGGCACCGGGCGTTGCTGCATCGACCACGCTGTAAGTCTGCCAGCCGCCCATACCGACGACCCTGTCGCCGGGCGTGAACAAGGGCGAGCGACTCTCTACCACTTCACCAACGGTGCCGCCGCCCATGACTTCACCCAAGGCTTGCGGAGCGGTGTAGCTCTTCGCATCGTTCATGCGGCCGCGCATGTACGGGTCGAGACTCAGAAAATGGTGCTGAACCAGTACCTGACCGTCTTGCAAGTCGGGTGTTTCGCGCGTCACCAGTTTGAAATTGCTGAGTGTTGCTTCCGCTACGGGACGATTGTCGAGAATAATTTGCGGGTTGTTCGGCAAGGTTTGTGTCCAGTTAATGGTCAGTCGGTGGATGGTTGATTCGCTGGTAAACCAGCTCGTGCGGTGTTGCTGTCTGGGCGCTTGAGGTATTTAAAAGTACCTGTTGAATGGGCGCACAAGTTGCCTTGGTTGTCGTAGAGCTTGGCCTCGACAAAGGCCATTGAGGCGGTACGTTGAATCAGCAGACCGCGCCCTGTCAAGGTGCTACCGTCGCCGGGCGCGGGCTTCATGAAGCTGGTTTTCATCTCGATCGTGACGACGCCCATCTCGGGCGCTACGCTGCGGGCAGCGGTGGCCATGGTCACGTCCAAGAGCGTCATGATGGCGCCCCCATGGGTCACACCAAAGGAGTTTTGATGTTCTGGCCGCGCGGCAAACTCAAGCGTTGACTCGCCGCCTTCAAAGCGGATGAGCTCAAAACCAAGGTGAGAGACAAAGGGAATTTCGACGCCGAAGCTCATTTTTTCTCATCCACTTTCAACCGCGAACGCACATAAATCAGCACCACGCCAAGCAGTGCCAAGCCACCACCGCTGACCACGATGGGCCAACCGGTCACATCATCTGTGCGATCCATTGAAAGACCCAGCACCAGCGCCAGCAAACCGCCATAAATCAACACCCAGATGAGTGTCTGCAGCCGTTTTAAGTTATTCAGCGTCGCCATTCAAAGCACCTCAAAAATACCAGCAGCACCCATGCCGCCGCCGATGCACATGGTGACACAAACCAGCTTGGCACCGCGCCGCTTACCCTCGATCAGCGCATGGCCAGTCAGCCGTTGGCCGGTCACGCCGTAGGGATGACCGACGGCAATCGCCCCGCCGTTGACGTTCAGACGATCCATCGGAATGCCCAGCTTGTCGGCGCAGTACAGCACCTGCACAGCAAAGGCTTCGTTGAGCTCCCACAGGTCAATGTCGCTGACTTTGAGGCCCAGCTTGGCAAGCACCTTGGGGATGGCAAAAACGGGGCCGATGCCCATTTCATCAGGCTCACAACCGGCTACAGCAAAGCCGAGAAAACGGCCCAGCGGCTTGAGCCCTTTGCGTTCGGCCACGGCTTCATGCATCACCACGACTGCACCGGCACCGTCTGAAAACTGGCTGGCATTGCCGGCGGACACCAGACCGCCGGGCATGGCCGACTTGATGCTGCTGATGCCTTCTTGTGTTGTGTCAGGTCGAATGCCTTCGTCACGACTGACGGTGACTTTTTTCGTCGTCAAGCCCATCACCGGATCGAGCACGCCAGCGATCACCGTGATCGGCGCAATCTCGGCTTCAAACAGTCCGGCGGCTTGCGCGGCGGCGGCTCTTTGCTGACTGCGGGCGCCGTACTCGTCCATGCGCTCGCGTGAGAAGCCATAGCGATTAGCCACCAGCTCAGCGGTTTGCAGCATGCTCCAGTAAAGCTCGGGTTTGTTTTTGCTCAGCCAGCTGTCTTGCAGCATGTGCGTGTTCATTTCTTGCTGAACACAGGAAATGCTCTCAACCCCACCGGCGACAAAAATATCGGCCTCACCCGCGATCACGCGCTGCGCTGCCAGCGCAATCGACTGCAGGCCAGACGAGCAAAAGCGGTTCACCGTCATGCCCGACACGCTGACCGGGCAAGCGGCGCGCAGCGCGATCTGCCGGGCGATGTTGGCCCCCGTCGCGCCTTCGGGCGCGGCGCAGCCGATGATCACGTCCTCGACTTCAGCCGGCTCGATACCGGCGCGCTGCAAAGCGTGCTCAACGGCATGGCCGCCCAGCGTCGCACCGTGCGTCATGTTGAAAGAACCCTTCCAGCTTTTGGCCAGAGGGGTGCGGGCAGTGGAAACAATCACAGCTGAGGTCATGGAATTCTCCGGATTCGGTGGATGGGTTTCAGTTGAAGGTCTTGCCTTCAGCGACGAGCCGGACCAGCAGCGGCGCTGGCTGCCAAAAGGTGGCGTCATCCAGCGGGTTCAGTGCAAAGCGCTGCATGCTTTGCACAACATTGAACAGGCCGATTTGATCTGCGTACAACATAGGGCCACCGCGATGCGCCGGAAAGCCATAACCGAACACATAGGCGATGTCGATGTCGCTGGCTTTAGCGGCAATGCCTTCTTCCAAAATATGGGCGGCTTCGTTGACCAAGCTGAACACCAGACGCTGCACAATTTCTTCGTCTGAGATCTTGCGCGGCGTGATGCCCAGCGACTGCCGGTGTGCAGCCACCATCGCGACCACGTCCGCATTCAGAATCGCGTCGCGTTTGCCGGGCAGGTAGTCGTACCAGCCGGCGCCGGTTTTTTGGCCAAAGCGGCCTTGCTCACAGAGTAAATCCGCCGTCTTGCTGTACTTCATATCTGGCTTTTCGCTGTAGCGGCGTTTGCGAATGGCCCAGCTGATGTCGTTGCCGGCCAAGTCGCTCATGCGAAATGGGCCCATCGCAAAACCAAACTTCTCGACCGCCTTGTCGACCTGCGCCGGCGTGCAACCCTCGTCCAATAAAAAGCCCGCTTGGCGACCGTATTGCTCGATCATCCGATTGCCGATGAAGCCGTCACAAACACCCGACACCACCGCCGTTTTGCGAATTTTTTTAGCCACAGCCATGACCGTCGCCATGACGTCTTTGGCAGTCTTCTCAGCGCGCACCACTTCCAGCAGTTTCATGACATTCGCGGGGCTGAAAAAGTGCAGCCCGACCACGTCTTGCGGCCGCTGGGTGAAGCTGGCGATTTTGTTGACGTCCAGCGTCGAGGTGTTGGTTGCCAAAATCGCGCCCGGCTTCATCACCCGGTCGAGTTCTTTGAAGACTTTTTCTTTCACGCC
>CANFSO010000149.1 GCA_947449895.1 Comamonadaceae bacterium | reverse complement strand
CGAACTGCTTGCGGTCATGGATGTAGGGAATGACGCTGTCCATGACGGATTGCATGATGCCCAAGGGACCGCCGGTGAGTACGGCGCGCTCGTAATCCAAGCCGCTCATCAACACTTTGGCGCCATTGTTCAAGCCGCCCAAAATATTCTGCGCCGGCACTTCGACGTTGTTGAAAACGAGTTCTCCGGTGTGGCTGCCGCGCATGCCGAGCTTGTCAAGCTTTTGCGCGACGGAAAAACCGGGCATTGTTTTTTCAATCAAGAAGGCGGTGACACCGCGCGCACCCAATTCTGGTTCGGTCTTGGCGTAGACCACCAATGTGTCGGCATCTGGTCCGTTGGTGATCCACATTTTGCTGCCGTTGAGCAGGTAGTAACCGCCCTTGTTTTCGGCCTTTAGCTTCATGCTGATGACGTCAGAGCCGGCACCGGGCTCGCTCATGGCCAAGGCACCCACATGGTCACCGCTGATGAGATTGGGCAAGTATCTTTGGCGCTGCTCGGGCGTGCCGTTGCGCTTGATCTGGTTCACGCACAAGTTGCTGTGCGCGCCGTAGCTCAAACCGACAGACGCCGAGGCCCGCGAGATCTCTTCCATCGCGATCATGTGGGCGAGGTAGCCCATGTTGGCGCCGCCGAACTCTTCGCCCACAGTGATGCCCAGCACGCCCAAGTCGCCCATCTTGCGCCACAAGTCCATCGGAAATTGGTCGCTGCGGTCGATCTCAGCGGCGCGCGGTGCGATCTCTGTTTGAGCAAATTCACGCACGGCATCGCGCAGGGCGTCGATGTCTTCACCGAGCTGAAAGTTGAGTCCTGGTAGGTTCATGGCGTCTCCTTGAAGTTTGAAATAAATCAGTAAGTTTGCGGCACGGGCATCAGCGTTTGCTGCATCACGGCGCAGTCGGTGACCTTGCCGTCGGCCGCCACGTGTTTGACGTCAGCGGCTGTGATGATGAGGCGTTTTCCGCCCTTGAGCACCCGGCCGACAGCGCGCAATTCACCGCCTTGAAATGCCGCCAAGAAATTGATCTTGTATTCCACGGTCGTGACTTCCATGCCGGCTGGTGCCACGGTGAGGCCTGCGTAGCCCGCCGCAATGTCAGCCAACGCGCCCATGGCACCGCCATGAAAGCCGCCTTGCTGCTGTGTCACGCGGTCTGAGTACGGCAGCGCCACTTCACATAAGCCGTGCTCGATGCGCAACAGGCTTGCGCCCCAGTGCTGCATCAGGCCTTGCCTCACAAAGCTGGCCTCTACGCGCTGGAACAATTCGGCGGGGCTGGGGACAGGGGATGTGTCGGCGGTTGTCATGCTTATGAGCCTTTGAATTAATTTTGGTGGCATTGTTTTTCAGGCAGCTTTTTTTGCTGCCTTGGCCAACAAAGACCGGGCTTCTTTTTCATGCCCTTTGATTTCTTCCATGTTGGCTTGTAAGTCGGCCATTTGTTCTTCCAGACGTTGCCTGTGCCCGGCCAGCACCTCCAGAAATTTTTTCAGCTGTGGCGCGGTGTCGCGCGGATTGTCGTAAGAGTCGATGATGTCCTTGGCCTCACTCAAGCTCAAGCCCAGGCGTTTGGCCCGCAGCGTGAGTTTCAGCCGGGTGCGGTCACGCGCCGTATAGATTCGGTTACGTCCGCCCGGACCTTCACGCTGCGGTTGCAACAAGCCCATGTCTTCGTAAAAACGCATGGCCCGGGTGGTCAGGTCAAACTCTTTGGCAAGGTCGCCGATGGTGTAGGTCGTGGCCATGGTGAAGGAAAAGCCCCTTGTTGGGATGGTGTTGGTTGAGAACGCGTGACCCGCTTGATGCCATGGATCTCTACAATTCGGCATGTTGACGTTAACGTTAACGTCAACCTCAAATGTAGCGCACCGTCAGGACCCCGCATGAACCTTCTTGAACAGCAATTGCATTACCCGCTTGGCGAGACCCTGCCGGACAGCGGCATGACACTGGAGGTCGCGCCCGGCGTGCGCTGGATTCGCATGGGTCTGCCCTTCGCGCTGAACCACATCAACCTGTGGCTGCTGCGTGACGAGATCGACGGTCAAGCCGGCTGGACCATCGTGGACTGCTGCATCGCCCGGGACGAATCCAAAGCGCAGTGGGAAGCCATTTTTGCGAGCCAGCTGGAAGGCCTGCCGGTGCTGCGCGTCGTCGTGACGCACATGCACCCAGACCACATCGGGCTGGCGCACTGGCTGTGCGAACGCTGGAATGTTCGGCTCTGGGTCAGCGCCACAGACTACAACACCGCGCGCTTGGCATGCAGCAGCACAACCGGTTTTGGCGGCGACAGCGCGGCCCAATTTTTCGCCTCCCACGGTTTGACTGACCCTGATTCGATTGAAAAAATACGTGCCCGAACCGGCTACTACTCAAGCATGGTGCCCGACGTCCCGCGCAACTTTGTCCGGCTGATGGACGGCATGGATCTGCGTATCGCTGGCCGGCGCTGGCGTTGCATCAGCGGCTACGGCCATGCGCCTGAACACATTGCGCTGTATTGTGATGATGCCGCTTTGCCTGCGCCGGTGTTGATCAGCGGGGACATGATGCTGCCGCGTATTTCAACCAACATCAGCGTCTATGACATCGAGCCAGAGTCGAATCCGCTGGCGCTGTTTTTAGCGTCGATTGACAAGTTCAAGGCCCTCGCACCCAACACCTTGACGCTGCCTTCGCATGGCAAACCGTTTGACGGTCTGCACACGCGGATTCAGCAATTGCACGACCATCACCGTGACCGGCTTGAAGAAGTGATCGAGGCTTGCACGGCCAGCCCCTGCAGCGCGGCGGACATCTTGCCGGTGATGTTCAAACGCACGTTGGACTTGCACCAGACCACTTTTGCCATGGGCGAGGCGATTGCGCATTTGCACTTGCTGTGGTTTGAAGGCCGCCTGCAGCGCCGTCTCAGCGCTGACGGTATTTACCGTTTCAGCTGCTCAGAACAGCCTCGTTGACGCCCAGCCAATAGGCTTTCATGTGGTTGAGATTTTCGGTGAAAGCCCGAAAGTCGACCGCCTTTTTGACGAAGCCATTGGCGCCACTGCGGTAGCAAGCGACCATGTCTGAGTGTTCGCTGGACGACGTCATCACGACCACCGGCACGAACTCGGTGAGCGGGTTGTCGCGCATGCGGCGCAGCACATCCACGCCTGAAATTTTCGGCAGCTTCAAATCAAGCATCACCAAGTTGGGTTGCTTTTGGGTGTTGCGGCCCGCAAATGCCCCCTGACCCCAGAGGTAGTCAAGCGCGTCTGCACCGTCACGTGCGATAACGATGTCTGCCGTGACGCCTTGCTCTTGCAAGGTCAACACGGTCAACTCCAGATGGTCTGGGTTATCTTCAACAACAAGTATTTGTTTATCGTTCATGCAAGTTCCGATGGCGCAAGACAGATAAGGAGAAAGCTAATGAGGCATCTATTTTTGAAGTCTGGTTGTACCACGAGCTTGGCCACAGCGCTGCGCCGAGGTCACCACTTCGGAACAAGCTCATCCTTGAGCTGGACGCGCAGCTCAGCATAGTCGGGCACGATGGCCCGGACGGTGTCCCAAAAACGCGGGCTGTGGTCCATCACGCGCAAATGGCTGAGTTCGTGCACCACGACGTAATCGATCACCGACAACTTGAAGTGAATCAGCCGCCAATTCAGGCGGATCGAACCGTCGGCACTGGCGCTGCCCCAGCGCGTGCCGGCGCTGCTCAAACTCAGTCGGCGCCAGCTGACACCCAGCTGTGGTGCGTAATGATTCAGCCGCTCTTCGAACAACTGCTTGGCGTGGCGCATCAGCCAGGCCTGTGCGGCGTCGCGAATCTGGGTGGCCGAAGCGTTGTGGGCTACACCCAGATGCAGCACCCGGCGCTGAACGGCATCCTCTTGTGCCTCGTCATCTTGGCTGGACGGATGAGTGGTCAGCTGCTCAGCCATGGCGGATCGCTGCTGGCGCGGGTCCAGCAACAGCACTAGCTCACCGCCCATAAAAGGCACCATCGCGCCGTCTTGCCAGTCGACCCGGGCCGACTCCATGCGACTGTGGCGCTCCCGCGTTTCTTGTAATTTCTTCAAAACCCAGCTGGCTTTTTCCTGCACAGCGCGGTCAATCTCTGCCAACGGCACCCATTTGGGCGCGCTCACGGACAAGCCTTCTGGCCCGACTGAAAAACCAATCGTCCGACGTTTGCCGCGCTTCAAGGCAAAGCCCACCAAGACGCCAGACAACAGCGCTTCACGGCTGGTATCAGGGTGGCGGGAAATAGCCGGTGCCAGCGCCTGCTGCAAGGTTTGCATAGGGAGCTGTGGAAATTGTTGAAGCGGCTGCACAGGCTCTGGCTGAGCGATGCTCACCGGCTCAGGCTCTGGCGCAAACAAGTCAAGGGTTCGCTGGAAAAGCTTTAGCATTTTTTCAGTTGACCGGTCGTGCGGCGGCGATGGCGCCAGTTCTCAGACCTTGACCCGTGCAGACGCGTCTTCGTGCGCATAGGCTTCTGGATCAAGTCTGCGCATTTCGGCTTCAATCCAGTCCTGCACTTCACGCATGAGTTCGTCCGGCTTGCGGCCAACGCTGCTGATCGGCTTACCAATCGAAATATCCACGATGCCCGGGGTCTTGATGAAGGCCTTGCGCGGCCAGCATTTTGCCGAGGTCACAGCCACTGGAATCACCGGCACACCGGTTTCAATGGCCAAGCGCGTGCCGCCGCTTTTGTAAACACCTTGCTGGCCGCGCGCGATGCGCGTGCCTTCTGGGAACATGATGACCCAAACGCCTTGCTTCATCAGCCGGCGACCTTGCTCGACTACTTTTGCAAAGGCTTCTGTGCGCTTGCTGCGGTCAATGTGAATCATGTCCATGCGGGCCATGGCCCAGCCAAAAAACGGCACGCGCAGCAATTCTTTTTTGAACACGTAGGCCAGCGGATGGGGCATCAGCGCAACCATCGAAAAAGTCTCCCAGGTGCTTTGGTGTTTGACCAAGAGCACACAGGCACCGGTCGCCCCCGTGGGCAAGTTTTCCATGCCGGTGACACGGTTCTGAATGCCCAACAACAAGGTGCCGCTGTTGACCGTCAAGCGCAGCCAGCCGGCGCACATTTTGTAGATTTGGGTGCTGTTTAAAAACGGCGCCGCCACCATGACGGCGATGGCCCAGGGAATCACGGTGAGAATCATCCAGAGCAAGTGAAGAACTGAGCGGAGCAATGGCATGGTGAGCTTTAGGAAGTAACAGACAGAACCTGCAGCGCGCTGATGACGACGCGGCAGGCATCGGGGTACATGGTCGTAGTGTTAGGGCGCTGGAGCGGGCATGGCAGCGAGCATGCTGCGTTCGAGCAAAAAGTCAGCAAAGGCGCCCAAGTCGCGGTGCACTAGAGTCCCTGCGGGCAGGCCTTCTGGCTGGCCGCCACCTAAATAGCGGGCCGACTTGCCGGTCAGCACCAGATGCGGCTCGCAACCCGCCGCTGCAGCGGCGAGTACGTCGCGCAGCGAGTCGCCGCAGCTGGCCACGCTCTTGAGTGAGACTCCGAAACGCAGACCGATTTGCTCAAAGAGACCGGGCAAGGGCTTGCGGCAGACGCACGCTTCTTCAGATGTGTGCGGGCAATAAAAAACAGCATCGACACGGCCGCCGACGGCGGCCAGCATTTTGTGCATCTTGGCGTGCATGGCGTTCAGGGCTGCGACATCAAACAAGCCACGCCCCAAACCTGATTGGTTGGACGCGATGACCACATGCCAGCCGCCATGGTTGAGCCGGGCAATCGCCTCCAGAGCGCCGGGCAAGGGCTTCCACTCTTCTGGCGACTTGACGAAATCTTCGCTGTCGCTGTTGATGGTGCCGTCGCGGTCCAAGATGACGAGTTTCATGGAAGTCCCCATAGCGATGCTCGGTGGATCAGTTCGCCAGCCGCGACAGATCAGCGACGCGGTTCATGGCCACATGCAAGGACTTCAAAAGCCCCTGCCGATTCAGCCGTAAGTCTAGTTCCTCGGCGTTGACCATCACGCCATCAAAGAAGGCGTCGACGGGCTCACGCAGGGCCGCCAGCGTTTGCAACGAGTCGGTGTAGTCGCCCGCTTCAAACTGCGCTTGGGCTTGCGGCAGTAACAGGTTCATGGCAGAAAACAGCGCGATTTCAGCTGGCTCTTTCAGCAGCACTTGGCTGACATGGGCATCAACCTCTAGGGCTTTTTTCAGGATGTTAGCGATGCGCTTGTTGGCCGCCGCCAAGGCCGGGGCTTGAGGCAGCGCGGCGAACACCCTGACGGCCACCAGACGGCGTGCCACGTCGCCCAACTGCTGTGGCCGCAAGGCCAGGACGGCGTCAACCTCTTGTGCGCTGTAGCCTTGCTCCCGCAGGGAGCCGGCGAGTCGGTCATAAATGAAGTCCAACAAAGCCGCCGAGGCATCTTCAATTTTGTCGCCAAAGGCTTGCCCTGCGGTTTGCAACAACACGCCAAGGTCCAAGGGCAGTTCTTTGTCGGCCAGCATGCGCACCACGCCCAAGGCATG
>CANFSO010000148.1 GCA_947449895.1 Comamonadaceae bacterium | reverse complement strand
GTCGCTGCCAAGAAGGTAGTGGCCAAGAAGGTGCCTGCCAAGAAGGTCGCGGCCAAGAAAACTCCCCGTAGCGCATGAGGCTGCAGATCGTCGCAGTCGGGCAACGGGTGCCCGACTGGGCGCAGACCGCCTACGACGACTACGCCAAGCGCTTTCCGCCTGAACTCAAAGTCGAGCTGAAGGCGGTCAAGACTGAAGCCCGCGCTTCTAAAACGCTTGAAAATTTGCTAGCCGCAGAGCGTTCGCGGATTGAAGCCGCTATTCCAAAAGGCATGCGCATCGTCGCTTTAGACGAACGCGGCACGAACATCACCACCGTTGCTTTGGCCGATAAATTGCGGCTTTGGCAGCGCGAAGGCGATGACGTATCAATCGTCATCGGTGGCCCTGATGGTCTTGACCCCGGTTTCAAGCAAGCCGCTCACGAACGCATTCGCCTGTCTGATTTGACGCTGCCCCACGCCATGGTGCGTGTGCTGCTCATCGAACAGTTGTACCGCGCTTGGAGCATCACGGTGAACCACCCCTACCATCGGGAGTAATGTGGCCCCCACGCTTGTCGCTTCGCGTACTTCGCTGCCCCCCGAGGGGGCGCATTTCCCCTTGGGGCGGCCCGGCGGGAAAACATGGCGCTTGCGCTGTTTGACCTGAGAATCATTGCCATGTCTGATTTCATTTATCTCGCGTCTCAAAGCCCGCGTCGGGCGCAGTTGCTGGAGCAACTGAGTTTGGCTTTCAAGCGGCTGTTGCCAGACCCGGCTGAAGATGCTGAAGCGTTGGAAGTCGTTCACGGGGCTGAAGCCCCTGCAACCTACGTCAAGCGTGTCACCCGGCTCAAGTTGCAAGCGGCTGTTGCGCGCATGCAGCGGCAGGGTTTGCCGGCCGCGCCGGTGTTGTGTTCTGACACCACAGTCGCCTTGGGCCGAAACATTTTGGGCAAGCCTGAGAACGACGCAGACGCTATCCGTATGTTGACTCTGTTGTCTGGCGCCACGCACCGGGTGCTGACGGCGGTAGCGGTGCAGCACGGTAAAAAGGTGGTCGAGGCCTTGAGCATTTCAAGCGTCACCTTTGCCGAGATGACGCGGCCCCAGATCAAGACTTATGTCGCCTCTGGTGAGCCCATGGGCAAAGCTGGGGCTTACGCGGTGCAGGGCAGGGCGGCTGTTCACATTACTCGCATCAAAGGCAGTTATTCGGGCATCATGGGCTTACCTTTGCATGAAACCTCATTGCTCTTGCGCGCCGTTGGCGTGAAGATCTGACACTAGGATCGCCCCATGTCCCAGGAAATCCTGATCAATTGGTCGCCTCAAGAAACCCGTGTCGCCGTGGTCGAAAACGGTGCGGTGCAAGAACTCCATGTGGAGCGATCACTCGAACGTGGCTTGGTCGGTAACGTTTACCTCGGCAAGGTTGTGCGCGTGTTGCCGGGCATGCAGTCGGCCTTCATTGACATCGGGCTTGACCGGACCGCCTTTTTGCACGTGGCTGATTTGATGAGCAGCATCAACAGCCGCCACTCAGATGCTGAGCCAGGCAAGGCGGAAGCGGCCTCCGCGTTGCCAATTGAAAAGCAGCTTTTTGAGGGGCGGGCCATCATGGTGCAAGTCCTCAAGGACCCGATCGGCACCAAGGGAGCACGGCTGACGGCGCAGATCAGTATTGCCGGACGCTTGCTGGTATTTCTGCCTCAAGACAGCCACATTGGCGTGTCGCAAAAAATTCCACCCAAGCAACGCGAAGAGTTGCGCCAGCGCTTACAAGCCTTGGCGGGTGACGCTGGCGGTGGCTTTATTTTGCGTACCAATGGCGAAGATGCGACTGACGTCGAACTCGGTGAAGACCTTGCGTATTTGCGCAAGACTTGGGCTCGGATCAAAGACGCGTCCTTGCGCCTGCCGTCGACCTCTGTGTTACACCAAGACCTCAACTTGCTACAGCGCGTGTTGCGCGATGTGGTTTCGGAAGACACGCAATCGATTCGTGTCGATTCGCGCGAACAGTTCGCGAAGCTGCAAACTTTCGCCACTGAATTCATGCCGGCGACGCTGAAGAAAATTCAGCTCTACGCCGGGGAGCGTCCAATCTTTGATTTGTTGAACATTGAAGAGGAAATCGCCCGCGCACTGGGGCGTCGGGTTGAACTCAAGTCGGGCGGCTACCTCATCATTGACCAGACTGAGGCACTCACCACGGTCGATGTGAATACCGGCGGTTTTGTTGGTGCGCGCAATTTTGACGAAACTGTTTTCAAGACCAATCTCGAAGCTGCGCAGACGATAGCCCGGCAACTCAGGCTGCGCAATCTGGGCGGCATCGTGATTGTTGACTTCATTGACATGCTGCGTGACAACCACCGTGACGCGGTGTTGGTCGAGTTCAAAAAACAATTGGCGCGTGACCGCATCAAGACCACGGTCAACGGATTTTCAGCGCTTGGCTTGCTAGAAATGACGCGAAAGCGCACGCGTGAATCGCTTTCTCATCAGTTGTGTGAGCCCTGCAGCGCTTGCAGTGGCAAGGGCGTTGTCAAAACGGCGCGCAGCGTGACCTACGACATCTTGCGAGAAATACTGCGTGAAGCACGCCAGTTCAATCCGCGCGAGTTTCGGGTTGTGGCTGCACCGCAAGTCGTCGAGTTATTTCTGGACGAAGAAAGTCAGCATCTTGCCGACTTGAGCACCTTCATCGGCAAGCCTATTTCACTGCAATCAGAAGTCGCAATGGCGCAAGAGCACTACGACATCGTACTGATTTAGGGCCCGAGGTTGGCCCACGATGTGCGTCAGTGAGCCTTACTGCTGGTGTTGGAACCCAATTGGTAAAGGTGGCTGTAAGCACCGCCTCTGGCCAGTAATTCCGCATGGGTTCCCGACTCCAGCATTCGGCCACTCTCCAACATGATGATTCTGTCGGCATGTTGAATGGTTGATAGACGGTGAGCAATCACGAGAGAGGTTCGATTGGCGGTCAGTCGTCCAATAGCTTGTTGAACGGCTTGCTCCGACTCCGTGTCCAGCGCCGATGTGGCCTCGTCCAGAATCAGGATTGGAGCGTCTTTGTAAAGCGCTCTGGCAATGGCCAAGCGTTGTCGTTGGCCACCGGACAACTGCATGGCGTTGTGGCCAAGCAGGGTGTCGATGCCGTTCGGCAGTTCAGCCATTAGCTTTTCTAGGTTGGCTGCCTGTAAACATTGAGTTACACGAGCCCGATCAATCGGCTGCCCGAGCGCGACATTCGAGGCAATCGACTCGTTGAGCATGACCACGTGCTGACTGACAAACGCAAACTGCTCGCGCAGCGATGTCAGACTCCAGTCTTTAAGCGCTATGCCGTCTAGGCTGATGACGCCGGAAGAGGCATCCCGAAAGCGGGGTAGCAGGTTCACCAGTGTGCTTTTGCCGGAGCCTGACGTCCCCACAATCGCGATGGTTTCGCCGGGTTTGATGTTTAGATTGAACATCTCCAAGGCAGGATTGGCGTCGGCTTTGTAGCGAACCGTCACGTTCGAGAAAGTGATGTCTCCGGTGGCTCTTTGTTTTGAGAAGGTGCCGCTCGTTTCATCTTCAATTTGGTCCAGAAGATTCAGACCTCGTTCTAACGCCGCGATGCCACGTGTGATGGGAGTGGCAGCATCTGACAGACTTTTAATGGGCGCAATCAGCAGCAGCATGGCGGTGACAAAGGCTACAAAACTTCCGACTGTGGTGGCGCCGTTTGCGCTTTGCAGCAAGGCAATAGAGACCACGGCCGAAAGCGCAACGGCGGCCAAAAGCTGAGTGAGGGCGCTCATTCCGGCATGCGCAACTGTCGATTTGGTGGACAAATGACGAAGTGAAAGACTCAGCTGATGAAAGCGTTTTGATTGAATTTTTTGTGCCGCATACAAGCGGATGTCGCGATGTGCCAACACATTTTCTTCAACTACATAGGCAAGGTCATCGGTGGCGGTTTGACTTTCTTTGGTGAGCCGATACAACCGCTTGGAGAGGATCCGTACAACAACGATGACAGCAGGGAAAACCAAGGCGACGACCAGCGTCAACCGCCAGTTCAGATAAAGCAGGTAGCCAACCAACGCCAGCATGCTCAGGAGGTCCCGAGCGAGTCTCATGACTGCGTTGACCAACAAGCTGGAGCCGTTTTGAACTTCATACACAACGGTGTTGGCAATGGTGCTCGACGTCTGTTCGGTGAACAGGCTGAAGCGAGCGCTTAGGAGCTTGTCGAACATCGCCTCGCGTAGTTTTTGCAGGCCCAAATTGGTGACGCGGGCCAAACCAAACTGCGCCAAAAAACCAGCCAGACCGCGCACACCAAAAAGGAGCATCAGAAACACCGGCACTTGCCAAAGACTCAGTTCGCCACCAGACTTAAAGCCTCGATCCAGCAAAGGCTTCAGCAGGGCGGGCACCATGGGTTCGGTGGCTGATGCCATCAGGGTCGCAACAATGGCCAAAATCCAGCCACTTTTTGAGCTGCTGAAGTACGGCCACAACCTGACAATGCTTTCAGGAAGCGTCCGTTTATGAGCCGGAGTTGGGGGTGTTAGAGCAGCCGCTTGAGGTGCAGAAGAATGGTTCAAGAGCTTTTTCCCTGGTTGCCTGCTCGAGTGGCATTATCGGTGAACTTCACCGATTTCACGACTGCTATGAGTCTACGTGGTTTGACCCCGTTGGCGCCTGTGTGGTCGATATTTGGTATTCAATTGTTTCGTTTAGACTTTGAGCTTCCGTGTTGGCCTTCTCCATGTGTACCATGCAGGCTAAAAATGCATTTGCGCACTAATTCGAATTGAATAGTCTGGGTTGTCAAATTGAATAATGTTTTTCGTTTTGTAAATCTCGAAAGGCGAGGCGCACTCAAGGCGCTGTCGTCAGCCACGCTCTTGGCCGTCAGTGCCATGCCCGCGCTGGCTCAGTTTCGTGTCGAGGTGGCAGGTATTGGACTGACGCAATTGCCAATCGCTTTGCCAGCATTCAAAGGCGAAGCTCAGGCGCCACAAAAAATCAGCATCATCATCAAAGCCGACCTTGAGCGTAGCGGAATGTTCCGTTCGGTCGACCCTGCTGGTTTGCAGGCCGACGAAACCACCCAATTTGACGCTTCTGCTTGGCGGCAGCGTGGGGCTGACTCAGTTGCTACCGGCAGCATCAGCCAACTGGCTGATGGCCGCTTTGATGTCCGTGTGCGCTTGTGGGACGTGGTTCGTGGCCAAGACCTTGGCGGTCAAAGCCACGTTGTTTCGGTGGGTGACCTGCGCTTGGCCGCGCATCGTGTGGCCGACTTCATTTATGAAAAATTGACGGGTGAAAAAGGTATTTTTGCCACCCGGATTGCCTACGTGACCAAGACCGCGCAGAGGTTCAACTTGTGGGTTGCAGACTCCGATGGCGAGAACGCTCAGTCTGCCTTGACCAGCCCTGAACCCATCATTTCGCCTTCATGGTCACCGACCGGTACCCAATTGGCTTATGTGTCCTTTGAGTCGCGCAAGCCGGTGATTTATTCGCATGATGTTTCAACCGGCAAGCGCCGTTTGTTAGCCAATTTCAAAGGCTCCAACAGCGCCCCAGCCTGGTCGCCCGACGGTCGCCAACTGGTGGCCACTCTCAGTCGCGATGGAGGCTCGCAGATTTTTGCGATTGACTTTAATGGCGGCGAGCCACGTCGATTGACGCAGTCGTCCAGTATTGATACCGAACCAACTTACGCGGCAGACGGAAAGAGCCTTTATTTTGTAAGTGACCGCGGTGGTGCGCCGCAAATCTACAAGATGCCTCCTTCAGGCGGCAGTCCACAACGGGTGACATTCACGGGCTCCTACAATATTTCACCTGCGTTGAGTCGAGACGGTCGTTGGATGGCCTACATTTCCCGTATCGGTGGTGCCTTCAGGCTACACCTGATGGATTTGGCCAGTGGTTCTATCACTGCCTTGACTGACACCAGTGCGGACGAGAACCCCAGCTTTTCACCTAACAGTCGACTGGTTTTGTACGCGACGCAACAGCAAGGCCGTGAGGCCCTGATGACAACGACCCTCGACGGTAAAATCAAGGCACGGTTGTCTGGTGCCAGCGGTGATATCCGAGAACCCGACTGGGGTCCTTTTCAGCGTTGATTTTTTCTCTTTTTTGCTTTCCGTTTTTTTTTACGAGGTCTCCATGAAACGTATTTTTTCTGTTTTGTCCGTTCTGACACTTTCATTTGTACTGGCTGCTTGCGGTTCCAACGTCAAGCTGAGCGATGTCCCCGTAGAAGACCGTACTGTTGCAGGTTCAGGTGGTGCTGGTGATCTTTCAGGCAAAGCAACAGGGAGCGCCGTAGCACCGGTCGAGATCATGACCACAGACACTACGGCAGCTGGCCCAGTCGGTGCTGCACGCGTCTTTTATTTTGATTACGACAGCTTCAGCATCAAGCCTGAGTTCCAGGGCGCGATTGAAATGCATGCCCGCTTCCTGACCACCAACAAAAATCGCAAGATCGCCATCGAAGGTCACACCGACGAACGTGGCGGCCGAGAGTACAACTTGGCTCTCGGTCAGAAACGATCTGAGGCCGTTCGCCGCTCTTTGGCCTTGTTGGGCGT
>CANFSO010000147.1 GCA_947449895.1 Comamonadaceae bacterium | reverse complement strand
GGTTTTTCACCTCGGCGCGGATTGCAGAGCAGGTCAGGGCCGGCGTTCAGGCCTTGCCGCGCGGCCAGCGCTATGCAGGCATGGCCATGGGCTTGACCACGGCGCAGACTTATCGCTATGTTATTTTGCCGATGGCTTTTCGCATCATCTTGCCGCCGCTGACCAGCGAGTCGATGAACCTGCTGAAGAATTCTTCGGTGGCTTTTGCGGTGTCAATCGCTGAACTCACGATGTTCGCCATGCAGGCCCAAGAAGAAACCTCGCGTGGGATCGAGGTCTATCTGGCGGTGACGTGTCTATACGCTATTTCGGCTTTTGCGGTGAACCGTGCGATGGCCTTTGTCGAACGACGGGTGCAAATCCCCGGCTACATCGTTGCTGGCGGCACCGGCGGAGGACACTGAGATGTTTGGACTCGACCTGACTTTTTTGAGCTGGGAGATCATCTCCAAGTTCGTCATCAAGGGTTTCATTTTCAGCGTCGAGCTGACGGTGATTTCAACCATTGGTGGCATTATTCTCGGCACCGTCTTGGCGCTGATGCGGCTGTCTGGCACCAAGCTGCTGACGGTGCCTGCCACGATCTATGTCAACGGCATGCGCTCAGTGCCTTTGGTCATGGTGATTTTGTGGTTTTACCTGCTCATGCCAAGCTGGTTCTTCAACCTGATTCCGGGCGGTGCAAACAACCGTTCCGAGATCTCGGCCATCATCACTTTTGTGGCATTTGAGGCGGCTTATTTCAGCGAGATCATGCGGGCCGGCATTCAGTCCATCTCGCGCGGTCAGGTGAATGCAGGTCAGGCGCTGGGCATGACCTACGCACAGAACATGCGCTTGATTGTGCTGCCGCAGGCTTTTCGGAACATGCTGCCGGTGTTGCTGACGCAGACCATCATTTTGTTTCAGGACACTTCGCTGGTGTATGCGATTGGCGCCTACGACCTGCTCAAGGGACTGACGACTGCGGGCAAGATTTACGGCCGCCCTGAGGAGGCTTACATACTGGCTGCCGTGGTCTATTTCGTGATTTGTTTTGGTCTGTCTTATCTGGTCAAACAATTGCAAAACAAGATTGCCATCGTCCGTTGAGACGACCCGACGCGATAACGTAAAAGCATGTGCTCTGAAAGAACAAAATGATTGAACTCAAAGAAGTGTCCAAATGGTACGGTGCTGTGCAGGTGCTCAACAATTGCACCACCACCATCCAAAAAGGTGAGGTTGTGGTCGTCTGCGGGCCGTCGGGCTCAGGCAAGTCGACACTGATCAAGACCATCAATGCGCTGGAGCCTTTTCAAAAAGGCGAAATTTATGTGGACGGTCAAGCGGTGCATGACCCTAAGACCGATCTGCCTAAACTGCGCAGCCGCGTTGGCATGGTGTTTCAGAACTTTGAGTTGTTCCCGCACCTGAGCGTGACGGAAAACCTGACTCTGGCGCAGATCAAGGTGCTGGGGCGCAGTCTCACTGACGCAACGGCGCACGGACTCAAATATTTGGATCGTGTCGGCTTGATGGCGCACAAAGACAAGTTCCCGGGCCAGCTTTCGGGTGGTCAGCAGCAGCGCGTGGCGATTGCGCGCGCGCTCAGCATGGACCCGATTGCCATGCTGTTCGACGAACCCACCTCAGCGCTTGACCCGGAGATGGTCGGCGAGGTGCTGGACTGCATGATGGGCCTGGCCGATGAGGGCATGACGATGATGGTGGTGACGCATGAGATGGGCTTTGCGCGCAAAGTCGGCAGCCGCGTGATTTTCATGGACGTCGGTGGTCGCATTCTGGAAGACTGCACCAAAGACGAGTTCTTCAGCCATCCGGAAAACCGCCAGGAGCGGACCCGTGAATTCCTGAACAAGATCCTGCAGCACTGAACGCACTTTTTGGGACAATGACGGCATGACCATCGATATCAGCTCAGCGCCCAACACAAGCCTCACCATCACCCGCCCGGACGACTGGCATTTGCACGTGCGCGACGGCGATGCGCTGGCCACCGTGGTGCCGCACACAGCGGCCCAGTTTGGTCGCGCCATCATCATGCCGAATCTGCGGCCGCCGGTGACGACTGCGGCGCAGGCGCTGGCTTATAAAAGCCGCATTCAAGCGGCGGTGCCGGCGGGCGTGCAGTTCGAGCCGCTGATGACGCTCTACCTCACCGACAATTTGCCGCCTGACGAAATCAAGCGCGCCAAGGCGGCTGGTGTAGTGGCGCTCAAGCTGTACCCGGCGGGCGCCACCACCAACAGCGACGCTGGCGTGACCGACCTGCGCAAGACCTACAAAACGCTGGAAGCCATGCAGCAAGCAGGCCTGCTGCTGCTGGTCCATGGTGAAGTCACCAGCCCCGAGATTGATCTGTTTGACCGCGAAGCCGTGTTCATTGATCAGCAATTGATTCCGCTGCGCCGCGATTTCCCAGAGCTGAAAATTGTCTTTGAACACATCACCACTCGGGAAGCGGCGCAGTATGTCGCCGAAGCAGACCGTTTCACGGCGGCAACCATCACGGCGCACCACTTGCTGTACAACCGCAATGCCATCTTCATCGGCGGCATTCGGCCGCACTACTATTGCCTGCCCGTGCTCAAACGCGAGACGCACCGGCTGGCGCTTGTGCAAGCGGCTATCAGCGACAACCCGCGTTTTTTCCTCGGCACCGACAGTGCGCCGCACCCGGCGCACCTGAAAGAGCACGCCAGTGGCTGCGCCGGTTGCTACACCGCGCATGCCGCCATGGAGTTGTACGCAGAGGCCTTTGACTCGGTCGGTGCGATCGACAAACTGGAAGCTTTCGCCAGCTTCAACGGCCCCGATTTTTATGAGTTGCCGCGCAACACTGGCCACATCACGTTAAAGAAGCAAAGCTGGATGCCACCCGACAGCTTTGCCTTTGGTGAAGCTGAATTGAAGCCGCTGCGCTCAGGTGAAAGTCTGGCCTGGCAACTGGTGTGAGCCTGCCGGTTGGTGGCAATATCGCCGCCGAGGTAGCCGCACTGGACTGGCAGCAGCCGTGGCTGGCACCTTGGCGGACTGATGCTGCTGGCTTGATAGCGCAGCTGGAAGCGGGTCAGTCGGTGGCCGGTGCTTTGAACTCGCTGAATGCCTTGAGCGCATTGAACACACATGGCGGCTCGTTTGAAGGCACGCCTTGGCGAGCGCCCATCCGTTTCGTCGCTCAATCCGAATTGCCGGCCGGCCAAGCCTACGAACAGTTCATTTTTGAGACCCGCCAAGTGCCGACGCGTGACAATTTGCACGACCTGTTCAACGGTCTTTGCTGGTTGCAGTTTCCGCACACCAAGCGCCGGCTGAACGCACTGCAAGCCGCGCAAATTGCCGCTGGTGGCGTGTTGCCCACGCGCGGTGCGGTACGTGATGCGCTGACGGTATTTGACGAAAATGCCGCTTTGTTGATGGCGCCGCAGCCGCTCTGGGACGCCTTGCTGGCACGTCAGTGGCAACGTCTTTTCATAGAACTTCGGCCGTTGTGGCGCGAAGCCCGACTGGTCTTATTTGGCCATGCCCTACTGGAAAAATTGGCGAATCCGCGCAAGCAGATCACCGCGCACGTTTATCAAGCCCAGCCCGTAGTCGGTTGCCTGGAGAGCTTGAAAGGCCTTGACGACTGGGTGGCCAGCGACCTCAGCGTCGACAAGTTGGCGGGCAAACCTTTTGCGCCTCTGCAGGTACTGGGTGTGCCCGGTTGGTGGGCTGAGAACGGGAACTTTTCCTTTTATGAAGACTCTGAGATATTCCGTCCAGCGAAGCGCTGACGGACGACTTGATTTGGCCCATGACGCCCTCATCTCGTGGGTGAATTTAGTAATTAATAACGACACTTTTTGGAGTGAACACTGATATGAAGCGCATCTTTTTGTTTGTCATGACCAACCTTGCGGTGGTTGTGGTGCTGGGCATCGTGGCCAACCTGCTGGGCGTCAACCGGTTCCTGACACCGAACGGGCTTGACCTCAAAATGCTGCTTGGCTTTGCCTCGGTCATCGGTTTTGGTGGCGCCATTATTTCGCTGTTGATCAGCAAGCCGGTCGCCAAATGGAGCGCTGGTGTTCGCCTCATCAAAGAACCGCAAAACGCCGACGAAGCTTGGATTTATGAGACGGTTCGCCGCTTGTCTGACCGCGCGGGTATCGGCATGCCTGAAGTCGGTATTTTTGACGGAGCACCCAATGCATTTGCCACTGGTGCGTTCAAAAATTCCGCCTTGGTTGCGGTGTCGACCGGTTTGCTGCAAGGTATGACGCGGGAAGAAATCGAAGCCGTGATCGGCCATGAGATCGCCCACATCGCGAATGGCGACATGGTCACCATGGCGCTCATTCAAGGCGTGATGAACACCTTCGTGGTGTTCTTGAGCCGGGTCATTGGTTATGCGGTTGACAGCTTTTTGCGCAAGGGCAGCGACAACAACTCAGGTCCCGGCATGGGGTACTACATCAGCACCATCGTGCTGGACATCGTGCTCGGTTTTGCCGCGGCGATTGTGGTGGCTTGGTTCTCACGTCACCGTGAGTTTCGCGCTGATGCCGGTTCTGCTGAGTTGCTGGGTCGCAAGCAGCCGATGATCAATGCGCTGGCTCGTTTGGGCGGTATGGTGCCGGGTGAGTTGCCGAAGTCGGTGCAGTCGTTCGGCATCGCCGGTGGTGTCGGTCGCTTGTTCAGTTCGCACCCACCAATTGAAGAGCGCATTGCGGCACTGCAGAATGCGCAGCCTGGTCAGGTCTGATCTTTCTTCAGCTCTCTTTTTGCTCTCGTAAAAGGCTGCCTTCCGGGTGGCCTTTTTTGTTTCTCTAGCTTTTGGTTTTGCGCGGCATGGGTTGACTCTGGGGCGGCGTCCTCATACCCGAGTACGACAAATCGGCCGCCGCCCCAGAGTCAACCCATGCTCAAGGTCGGGGTCGTTCGTTGGGTTTTGGAGAGCGGGAAGCTGGCAACGACGGCACCAAACTCATAGCCACAGCCTCAGCCACTTCAATCCCATCCACCCCCGCCGACAAAATGCCACCCGCATAACTCGCGCCTTCACCTGCCGGGTACAGGCCCTTGACGTTCAGGCTCTGAAAATCATCGCCCCGCGTGATGCGCAGCGGTGACGATGTCCGTGTCTCAACGCCCGTCAGCACCGCGTCATGCATGTCAAAGCCTTTGATCTTCTTGCCGAAGACTGGCAAGGCTTCACGCATGGCCGTGATGGCGTAGTCGGGCAGGGCGCTGGCCAGGTCGGTCAGGTGCACGCCTGGCTTGTACGACGGCTCGACGCTGCCCAGCGCTGTCGATGGCCGCGCCGCCAAAAAATCACCGACCAGCTGGCCAGGTGCTTCGTAAGTGCTGCCGCCCAGCGTGTACGCCGTGGACTCTAATTGCCGTTGAAAAGCAATGCCTGCCAGTGGATGCACGGCTGCCCCGGGCGCTGTGCCCGCAACGAAATCCGGCGGTGCAATACCGACCACGATGCCGGCGTTGGCGTTGCGCTCGTTGCGAGAATACTGGCTCATGCCGTTGGTCACCACGCGGCCGACTTCGGATGTGGCGGCCACCACCGTGCCGCCCGGACACATGCAAAAACTGTAGACCGAGCGGCCATTAGCAGCGTGGTGCACCAGCTTGTAGTCAGCTGCGCCCAGCAGCGGATGGCCAGCGTGCTGGCCCAAGCGTGCGCGGTCAATCAGACCCTGCGGATGCTCGATGCGAAAGCCCACCGAAAACGGTTTAGCTTCCATGAAAACACCGCGCTCGTGCAGCATGGCAAAGGTGTCGCGGGCGCTGTGCCCCGGCGCCAGCACGACGTGGTCGGCGCGCAAGTCGTAGCGGCTGCCGTCGGCCAAGTTTTCAACCGTCAGGCCGCGAATGTGTTTCCCGTTCGGGCCGTCTTCGATCTCGACGTCGCTGACGCGTTGCTGAAAGCGAATCTCACCGCCCATGGCCTCAATTTGTTCGCGCATGTGCTCGACCACCTTGACCAGCTTGAAGGTGCCGATGTGGGGTTTGCTGACCAACAAAATTTCTTCGGGTGCGCCAGCTTTGACGAACTCCAGCATGACCTTGCGGCCCAAGTGGCGCGGGTCTTTGATTTGGCTCCAGAGCTTGCCGTCTGAAAACGTGCCGGCGCCGCCTTCGCCAAACTGCACATTTGACTCTGGGTGAAGCACATTTTTGCGCCACAGTCCCCAGGTGTCTTGGGTGCGTTCACGGACCTTTTTGCCGCGCTCCAGCACGATCGGCTTAAAGCCCATTTGAGCCAGCAGCAGCGCAGCAAAAATCCCGCACGGCCCAAAGCCGATGACAACCGGGCGGATCGCCAGTGCTTGCGTGGCGTGTGTAGGCGGGTAGTAGCTCAGGTCGGGCGCGCGGCTGATGTGCGGGTGCCCGGCGAACTGTGCCAGCAGCTTGTCTTCCAGCGCGGGGCTGCTGAGCTCGACGTTGGCGATGTACACCAGCAGCAAGTTTCGCTTGCGCGCGTCGTAGCTGCGTTTGTGGATGTGGTGGCTGAGCAGTTCGGCGGGCGTGATGCCCAGCGTCTTGAGGATGAGCGCTGGCAGCGCGTCGTCGGCGTGGTCCAGCGGGAGCTTGAGCTCG
>CANFSO010000146.1 GCA_947449895.1 Comamonadaceae bacterium | reverse complement strand
TGACGTTTTTGGTTGGCTCCACGTATTTGATTCGGTTGTCCTTCTCGTCCAAAACAAGAGAGATGAACTTTTTCGTCCGCAGACCTTTGAGTAAACGGTGCGACGTACTCTGAGAGACCTCGGTGTCACTTTGGATCGCCCGCAACACCGTGATTTTTTGATTCGCCGCCCAAGTGGTGGCCAGGATGTTCAGCAGTCTTTCCTCGATCGGGCTGAGCTTTATAAATTCGTTGGACGCATGTACCTGTTTCACTTGCTGCAAGAAGTTGATATAGGTAATGAGTTCTTCAGATTTTTTTAGCATGGTTCAAACCTGCCTTAGTTCAGCCGCTTAAAGCGAGAGTTAGTTAGCATCAATATCAATTTTCTAATGTTTCTATTGTAAATGATAAAAATCTATTAAACAACATTTTTATTGAATTTGTACAAAGACGCTCATCGAAAAAATGGCATTTATTAGATTTGCCCTTAAAAGTAGTAAATATTGATAAATATAATCATCTAATTGCTTTGTTTTTTACGTGTATCGTGATGTAACATCTTAAAATTAATCAAATATGATATATTAAAAAATAATTAAACACCTTTGCTTTTTCTTTAAAATTTATGTTATAAATTATCATTGTCAAAATAAATTTATCAAAATCATGACGCCCTCTGATTTTTGTGGAACTTCATTTGCCGCTAAAAAGCTGGGCCTCTCTGTTGGAACAGTGCAGGGCTTGGTCGAAAAAAATGAACTCAAGGCGTGGAAGACAGTCGGCGGGCATCGGCGTATTTCCATGCAGTCAATTGCCGACTACCAGTTACGCTTTGCCCACACCGGACAAAACTTAACTAATCACAAAGATCAACGTTCACCGCTCACGGTTTTACTTGTGGACGAAAGTAGCGAGACTTACGACGCCATCCAAAAGATATGTCACGAAGCTGGGGTTTTGATTGAATGCGTCTGGATCACCTCTGCCCTCAAAGCCTTGATCAACCTAAAGACAATCCAGCCTGACGTCTTGATCGCAGACCTCAGCATGCCAAATGTTGATGGCTATGAGTTGCTCCGAACCGTGCGGACCAGCCATTTGGCCGATTCACTCGCTCTGGTGGGCTTGTCTTCTGTTGATCCCGAAGTCACCATCAGCCCTGAGCTCTTGCCTGAGCACACGGCGATCGTGATGAAACCGGTTCACGCGCAGTGGTTACTCGGTTACTTTGCATCGCAGATTGCACGTAGGAATCAACCCGCGTTTTGATGGGCCATTCAGGGCACTAGCCTTAAATCAAAAAAGCCGCAATTGCGGCTTTTTTAGTTAGCGCGTTGAACCGCTCAGTCGGCGTAAATACCTGCCTTGCGAATCACTGGACCCCACTTGAGAATTTCAGCTTCAAGGTGGGTCTTCAAGCCGGCCGGTGTGACCTTGTCCATCGACGGTATTTCTAGGCTCAGGTCTTTGAAACGTTGCTTGACCATCGGGTCTTGCAAGGCCGCGCGCAGTGCCAAGTTGACCTTGTCAATCACAGGCGCTGGCGTGCCTTTGGGGGCGTACATGCCGTGCCAGACCTTGACTTCAAAACCTTTCAAACCCTGCTCATCAAGCGTTGGCACATTGGGCAAGACATCGAGGCGTTTGAGGGTGGTCACGCCATAGACTTTGACGCGGTTTTCCTTGATCAGCGGGACGGTTTGCGAAGTCTGGTCGCACAGCAGGTCGACCTGGCCGCCAAGCAAGTCGTTCATGGCCGGGCCAGTACCCTTGTACGGGATGGTGTTGAGCGTGGTGTCCAAGGCGGTCATGAAGAGCAGGCCGCACAAATGCGAGACAGCGCCCAGGCCGGCATTGGCCATCGAGACTTTTTCTTTGTTGGCTTTGAGATAAGCCTGCAACTCTTTGAAGTTGTTGGCAGGAAAGTCTTTGCGCGCCAGCATGGTCATCGGCACGTCAACCACTTGGCCGATGTATTCAAAGTCCTTCAGCGTGTCAAAGTTGAGCTTTTTATAGAGCGCGGGTGCTGTGGCCATGCCCATGTGGTGGATGAACAGGGTATAGCCGTTGGGCGCTGCACGGGCCACACGTTGCGTTGCAATGGTGCCACCGGCGCCAACGGTGTTCTCCACCAGCACGGTTTGTCCGAGGGACTTGCCCATCGGAATCGCGATCATGCGGGCGACCACATCGGTCGGGCCACCAGCCGCAAACGGCACCACCAGAATGATGGGTTTGTCAGGGTAGGTCTGGGCTTGTGCCAGACCCAAGCCACACGCCACTAGGCATCCAATCAAGACTGATTTCAATTGCTTTTTCATGCTCGTCTCCGGTTGTCCATTAACAAAATAATAATAATTTACGCGGATGGATTATGAGCGACCTGAGAGTTGTCTGTAAACCCTCTATTCAGCCCGGGCCATTGCCAGGCACTGCCGGGCCAGCTTGAGCACTGGCGGGTCGACCATGCGGCCGTCCACCGTGAAGGCACCGCCACCGGCTGCGGCTTCGGCTTGCAACACGCGCTGAGCCCAGTCTATTTGTGCGGCCGTGGGCGCAAATGCTGCATGCACTGCGGCCACTTGCAAAGGATGAATGCACAGCTTGGCGCCAAAGCCAAAGCGCAGGCTGCGGGCGGCATCGGTTTGCACGCGGCCCATGTCTTGGGTGTCGGTGGTCACGCCGTCCATCGGTGCCGCCAAACCAGCACGGCGCGACGCGACCACGATGGCGACGCGAACTGGGGCCAGCTCGGCTTCATCAGCGCCGCAGGCCATGCCCAAGTCAGCCTGAAAGTCGAGGTTGCCAAAAGCCAGCCGCAGCACGTTTGCGCTGCGGGCCAGCGCGTCGACGTTGGCCAGTCCTTCGGCGGATTCAATGATCGGAATCAAGGCTGGCGCGGGCGTTCCAAGCGCGCCTTGCACACCCGTCAGATCAGTCACTTTTTCGGCTTTAGGCACCATCACCGCTGACAGATCGGGCAGTTGAGGTAGCCACGCCAAATCGTCCAGATGGCTGTCAGTTTGAGCCGCATTGATGCGAACGACGACCCGTGCACGCTGGGCCGCTGGCCACTGCTGCCAAGCTGCAGCCAATGCAATACGGGCAGCTGCTTTGTCGGCTGCAGGCACGGCGTCTTCAAGGTCGACAATCACCATGTCGGCTTGGCTGGCCAAGGCTTTGTCGAAGCGTTCTGGCCGATTTCCCGGCACAAATAAAAACGAGCGAGCCTCGGTCAGCAGCGACGAGCTCATGGCGCCGCCAGCAGCAAGCGACCGACGCGAGGCCACTGCATGACTTGCCACAGTTGGGCGATCGAGGCCTGCATGTCGTCGGCGCTGGCACCGCCGCTGTGGGCGGCCAGACGCAGCGCTTTGGCGGTGATCTCGTCGCGGCTGAGCGTGTTGCCCGGGTCACCTTTGGGCTCGTCCACGCGGCCCTGCAACACGCGGCCGTCGGTGGTGTGAACCGTGACTTTGCCGATCCAGCGTTGAGGGTAAGCGGCGTCGACTTCGGCGTCCAGCTGCATCTCGACTTTGTCGCGCAGCGCCGTCGTTAGAGCGTCGCTGAAGTGCTTGTCAAACTCGATCAAGCCGGCATGGCCAAAGCGCGCAGCCAGACCCAGCACGGTGCCCATGCTGAACTTGCTTTGGTGCACGGTGCTTGGGTTGGTCACCGGGCCCAGCACGTCGATTGCGCCTTGGTGCACATGCGTGACCACACGCGCTAAGTCTTGGGCTTGCAGCTGGTGCTCTTGCATGACTTGCAGCAGCGCGTCAGCCGCTGGGTGCGTGTGCCGGCATGATGCGTGGTACTTGAACGAGGTTTCGGCAGTTGCCCAGCGGCTGCCGAGGCCGGCTGTGAGCTTGCGCACATCGGCATCGCTGGACATGCCGGCGGCCATGCCTTGTGGGCCTTCCAGAATTTGGGCCGCGCCGGTGAAACCGTCTTTGGCCAAGTACGCCGCCATCAAACCAGCGCCAGCGGCATGCGCGGTGTGCAGTTGTTTGGAGTCTGCCGCTGTGCGCAAGAACTCCCACAAGCCCGCCGACTGCGTGCCTGCCGACCCAAAAGCGTGCTGCATTTGGGCGGGGTTCAAATCCAGCAAATGACCGACCGCAGCCGCTGCCGCCAGCGTGCCCGCCGTGCCCGTGGTGTGAAAGACTTTGTAGTGCGAGCGACCCAGAAATTCACCCACCCGAATGCCGACTTCATAACCCGCCACGGCCGCTGTGATGAGCTGCGCGCCGCTGGCGCCAATGGCCTGCGCCACCGCCAGCGCCGGTGGGAAAACCACCGTGGCCGGGTGAAACACCGAGCCGTTGTGCACGTCGTCTTGTTCGGCCACATGCGAGGCACTGGCGTTCGCCATGGCGGCCAAATAAGGACTGCTGCCACTGCGCGTGATGAGCACTTCGCTCGGTCCTTCGTCGGGCCCCATGCTCAGCGCAAAGCGCGTCAGGCTGTCAACCGGACGTGCGTTGTGACCGCCGATGGCCGAGCCAAACCAGTCGACAAACAGGTCTTCGGTTTTGCGCAACACCGCGTCGGGGATGTCGGCGGTGGTCAGGTTCGCGGCAAAGGCGGCGAGGGTGGCTGTGGCGCTGACATCATGCTGGCTCATGGCGTTGTTCCTAGCGTCGTTCCGAGTTCAGCCAAGATGGCTTGGGTGTGTTCACCGACGCTGGGAATCGCGTCCATACGGTAGTCAAAAGCGCTTTGTTTGCCGGGTGGCAGCAGGGCCGGCAAGTCGCCAGCTGGAGAGCCGACGCTGGTCCAGCGCTCGCGTGCATTTAGCTGAGGATGGGCCCACAAGTCGGCCATGCTGTTCATGTTTGCATTGGCAATCTGGGCGCTGTCGAGACGCTCCACCACCTGCTCGGCGGTCAGGCTTGCGAACGTGCTGAGGATGATGGCTTCCAGCGCGACCCGGTTCGCGCTGCGCAGCGCATTGCGGTCAAAGCGTGCGTCGGTGGCGAGCTCTGGTTGCAATAAAACTTTGTTGCAAAACTGCAGCCATTCACGCTCGTTCTGCAGCCCCAAAATCACCTTGCGGCCATCGCCCGCGGCAAACGGTCCGTACGGGTAAATGGTGGCGTGGGCTGCTGCCGCGCGCGGTGGTGGCGAAGCGTCGTCCATCGCGTAGTACATCGGGTAGCCCATCCACTCGCCCAAGGCTTCGAGCATGGAGACGTCGATGTGCGAGCCTTCGCCGGTTTTGTCGCGCAGCATCAAGGCCGACAAGATGTTGGTGTACGCATACATGCCGGCCGCTATGTCGGCGATCGAATTGCCGGCTTTGCTCGGCTGCTCCGGCGTACCGGTGATGCTCAGAAAACCGGCCTCGCTTTGGATCAGCAAGTCATAGGCTTTTTTGTCGCGGTACGGGCCGTCGTTGCCGTAGCCCGATATGTCGCAAACAATCAGGCGCGGGTCAGCGGCGCGCAGTGTCGCTGCGTCGAGTCCCATGCGGCCGGTCGCACCGGGTGCCAGGTTTTGCACCAGCACATCGGCTTTGGCGATGAGTTGCTTCAGCACAGCCAAGTGCTGCGGGTCTTTCAGGTCAAGCGCCAAGCTTTCCTTGGAGCGGTTGACCCAGACAAAGTGCGAGGCTTCGCCGCGCGCGCGGTTGTCGTAAGCGCGGGCAAAGTCACCCACGCCCGGGCGCTCCACCTTGATGACGCGGGCGCCGAGGTCGGCCAATTGACGCGTGCAAAAAGGCGCTGCAATGGCGTGCTCCAGCGAGACCACGGTGATGTGGTCGAGCGGACGCGGACGGGCTTTGGTTTGCGGATTAACGGTTGTCATCAGAAAGACCTTGGCAAGCCCAGCAGATGCTCGGCGACATAGGAGTAGATCAAGTTGGTGGAGATCGGGGCGACTTGGTACAGACGCGTTTCGCGGAACTTGCGTTCAACGTCGTACTCGCACGCAAAGCCAAAACCGCCGTGGGTTTGCAGACACACGTTGGCCGCTTCCCAAGACGCTTTGGCGGCCAGGTATTTGGCCATGTTGGACTCTGCGCCGCAGGGCTGGCCGGCGTCGAACAAAGCGCAGGCTTTGAAGCGCATCAGGTTGGCGGCTTCGGTCTCGATGTAGCTGTCGGCAATCGGGAATTGAATGCCTTGGTTTTGGCCGATCGGCCGGCCAAAGACTTCGCGGTCGGTGGCGTAGCGACGGGCGCGGTCGATGAACCAGTACGCGTCGCCAATGCATTCGGCTGCTATCAAGGTGCGCTCTGCGTTCAGGCCGTCGAGGATGTATTTAAAGCCTTTGCCTTCTTCGCCGATCAGGTTCTCGGCGGGGATTTCGAGGTTGTCGAAAAACACCTCATTGGTCTCGTGGTTCACCATGTTGCGAATCGGCTTGACGGTCATGCCCTTGCCGATGGCTTGCTTCAAGTCAACGATGAAGATCGACATGCCTTCGCTCTTGCGAGTGACCTCGGCCAGCGGTGTGGTGCGGGCCAGCAAGATCATCAGGTCAGAGTGTTGAATGCGTGAGATCCAAACTTTTTGACCGTTGATGACGTAGCGGTCGCCCTTTTTGACGGCGGTGGTTTTGAGCTGCGTGGTGTCGGTGCCGGTGCTGGGTTCGGTCACGGCCATCGACTGCAAGCGCAATTCGCCGGTGGCTATTTTGGGCAGG